>JBBCKB010000042.1:0-10561 GCA_037189965.1 Chthoniobacteraceae bacterium
CGGCCATAGTGGTAGCCGAGGCTTCCCTCCAGGTAGGGGCGGGTCTTCGTCGGTTTGGAGGAGACATCGTACTGCCGCGTCTCCGAGCCGATGCGCAGGGTGCTGTTGAGCCGCGGCGTCAACCGGGAATCAAGCCCCAGAAGGAGGTAGAGGGATTGGGAGTTCTGGTCGCTTCCCTTGTACCAGTTCTTCCCGACCCGAATATCGAATACCCCGGTGTGGCGCGGAGCCAGCTTGAGCCGGAAGGCTTCGCCAAGGATCAGAGAGATGTAGTTGGACGGGTGCGAAAGGGAGTCCGTATAAGCCCGGGTGTTGACATCCACCGAAGTGACGGTGGAGAACCTCGGAGTCCACTGATGCGAAAGGTCAAAGTGGGTGTTGACGTTGACGTAGTCTCCCGCGTTGGGGCGGTAGTTGGCGTTCGCATTGGCGAGATCCGGCTGGTTGTAGTAGCCGCCGTTGATGCGGGCCGAAAATTGAGTCCGCGGAGAGATCTTGTACCCGTAAGTCAGGCCGAGGTTGACGACGGGAGCCAGCGGCGAGTCGTCTTTGCTCCAGTAGTAGCTGGCTCCGGCGCTGGCCGTAAGCGTGAGGAAGTGGCGCTGGTTGGCCAGGAAGAAGCTACCGCCCAACGTGGCCTGGGTGATGAAGCTCCCCTTCTTGGGTTGGCCGTGTTTGCCATCTGTACTATAAATGTTGTCGTTGTAGCCGCCCTGCAGCGTGAAGTTGAACGATACCGGGGGCTTGCCGCTCCAGCCCGCACCGGTATTGACCAGCTCGGGGAGGAACCCGTACCCGCCGGGGAAGAAGAAGTTGCCAAACCCCTCACCCTCACCTGTCCAGATCTCGCCAGTGGTGGGAGATTCGGGGGGGAAATCGGGGGAATAGTCGTTCCCCGGGAGAATCAACCCGCCGGGGGTACCCGGCTCACCAAGAGAAGGGGCAAGCAACGCGGAGGCTCCATCAGCCCCTCCAGCCGCTCCGGCGCCTCCACTGGCAGCCTCACCACCCGAATCTTGGGCGGAGGCCGTGGAAAGACCGGCAAAAATAGGGAAGAGGGAGCCGATAACGGCTACCAGCGCGCACCGTTGAGTTTTTTTGGAGATCATGGAGAAGAGCGGTGGGTTCGGGACAGAAGTCGGGCGGGTTAGGATGGTACGGACCCCCCCCTTAAATGCAACCTTTTCTTTCCCAAGGGGTTTTCCCACCCGGGTAGGTCCGGTACTTCCCGAAAGCCTTGCCCCGCCCCCCCATTTTCCGTTACAAGCAGGATGTTTTATGAACCTTTCCCTCCCCTCGCTGAAGGCCGCCATTCGGGATGTGCCCGATTTTCCCCGGCCCGGTATTATTTTCAAGGACATCACGCCGATCCTCGCAGATGCGGCACTTTTCCGGCAGGCGGTGGATCTTTTTGTGGAAGCCAACCGGGGGCGGGAGATTTCGCGCATCGTCAGTGTAGACGCGCGAGGCTTCCTTTTTGGCGCGGCGGTGGCTTACGCCCTGGGGGCGGGGCTCGTGCCCGTGCGCAAGAAAGGCAAGCTGCCATGGCAAACCCGGGAAGCCTCCTACGCACTGGAGTATGGCGAGGCCGTGCTGGAGATCCATGCCGACGCCATCTCCCCCGGAGAGCGCGTGGTGCTCATTGACGATCTCCTGGCCACCGGGGGCACCGCAGCGGCGGCCGTCGGGCTGGTGCGGGGGCTGGGCGGCTGCGTGGTGGAGGCGCAGTTCCTCGTCGAGCTTGGGTTTCTCAACGGGCGAAAGGCGCTGGAAGGCGTGGAAGTCCGCTCCTTCCTCGAGTGCTGATGCAAACCAACTTTTGGCGCGGTAGACGGGGTGGAGCCGTGTGCTAACCTTCTCTTCGCGCTTACCCCATGGCTCCTGCTTCATCTCCCCGGTTCTCCCGGCTTTTAGCCCGGCCATTTGGCCCGGTGCTGGCGGGGCTCGGGTGCGGGGTCGGGCTGGTGCTGCTGCTCGCCCTGCTGGTGTGGGACCGCTACAACGCCGCCGCCGCCATGGATCTGGGGGTCGACTGGCGCGAGCTGCTTAAAACCGCCGCCTACGTGCTTGCCGCCGCCGCGTGCAGCGGGGGGCTCGGGTGGGCGATCTGGAGCTTTCTGCGCGCGCACATCACCCAGCTTGCCCGGGTGGAGGAAGAGGCGGCGGGCGTCCGCGTCGTTCTCGAAGCCAGCCCGGACGCCATCCTCACGGTCGATACCTCCGGCACCATCCACACCGCCAACCCGGCGGCAGCGCAGCTCTTCGGCATCGCCCCGGAGGCGATGGAGCGGGCGAAGATTGCCACCCTCATCCCACAACGCAATTTTCTCAACGACCTTGTCACCCTCGGGCGCGGCACCTTCTCCGCCTTTGCCTTGCGGGAGAACCAAGCGCAATTTCCGGTAGAGGTGGCCGTTTCGGATGTCGATACCGCGCAGGGGCGGCGGTTTGTCCTCCTTATCCGCGATATTTCCGACCGGCGCTCCTCCGAGCAGGCCGCCCACCACATTTCGCTGACGGCCTCCAGCACCACGGGGGACGACTTTGTACGCACCCTGCTTCAAAACCTCTCGCACTCGCTGCTCAACGACTTCACCTTCGTCGTCGAGACGGACCGGCGGGAGAAAACCGGCCTCTGCACCCTCCTGCTCGCCGAGCAGGGCCGGCTCAAGAGCCGTACCACCCATACGCTGGGGGACGATACCGCCTTTGCCGAAGCCATGGAGAAGGGGTACACCTCCATCCCCCGTGGGGTGCGCGAGCGCTTCCCGGAGGATGGCTTCCTGGCCTCGTTGGAGGCCGAGTCGTTCATGGCCATGCCGCTGGCGGGAAATGGCGGGCGAGTGCTGGGGGCCATCGGCCTCATCCGCCGCAAGCCGATGGAGAACCTCATCATGGCCAAGCAGACGCTCCAGCTCTTTGCCGCGCGTGCCGCCGTGGAGATCGAGCGCAAGCAGGAGGCCGAGCGGCTCCACTCCGAGCGGCAGCGCCTGCATGGAGACTACACCCTCATGCAGGCCACCGTGGAGCGCGAGCGCAAGCGGTATGAAGATGACATCGCCGCAGAGCAGGAGTTGCTGGCCGTCACCCTGCGCTCCATCCGCGAAGGGTGCATCACCACGGATAACGATGGGCGGGTCATCATGATCAACCCGACTGCCGAGGAGCTCACGGGGTGGACGGAGCCGGAAGCCTCCGAGCGCCCCTTGGGCGATGTGGTCGTCCTCTTCCACCGCCGCAGCGGCAAGCCGCTTGACATCGGCACCGCGCTGGACCACCCCGAGCAGTTTGGCGCGCAGATGCTCCTCACCGCGCGGGATGGGGCCGAACGCATCGTCGAAGCAAGCGCCGCGCCGATCCGTGACCGCGAGGAGCGCAAGCTCGGTACCGTCCTCATCATTCGCGACGTGACCGAAAAAAGCCGGGTGGATGAAGAGCGGCAGAAAGCCGAGAAGCTGGAGTCGCTCGGGCTCGCGGCGGGCGGCATTGCGCACGATTTCAACAACCTGCTCACCGCCATCATCGGCAACCTTTCGCTCGCCCACCCGCTCGCGCCGGAGGGAGCCCGCGAGCGGATCGAAGCCTCGCGCAAGGCCGGGCTGCGCGCGCAAGACCTCGCCCAGCAGCTCCTCACCTTTGCCAAAGGGGGCGCGCCGATCAAGAAAACGGCCTCCATGCGCCAGCTCGTGTTGGATACCGTCGGCTTCTCCCTGAGTGGGGGGAACATCCGCTCCAGCTTCGCCCTGGCGGAAGACCTCTGGCCGGTGGATATCGATGCCGGGCAGATCAGCCAGGTTATCAGTAACCTAGCCGTCAACGCCGGGCAGGCAATGGTCGATGGTGGCACCCTCTACGTCAGCGGGGAAAACATCGTCACCACCGCCGCCGATACCCCGCCCACCTTGCGCCCGGGGCGGTATGTGCGCATCATCGTTCGCGACGAAGGGCCGGGCATCCCCGAAGAGATCCAGAAGAAGATTTTTGACCCCTACTTCACCACCAAGCCCAAAGGGAGCGGACTCGGGCTGGCGACTTCGTACTCCATCGTCAAGAACCATGACGGGCTGATCCAGCTCACCTCCGTATTGGGGGAGGGAGCGGCCTTTATCATCTACCTGCCAGCCTCCGAACGCGAGGTGGCTGCCGAAGCCGCCCCGGTGGCCCCGCGCTCCTCGCGCCGGGGTCGGGTGCTGGTGTTGGACGACGAGGAAGTCATCTGCGAACTGGTCGATTGCGCGCTCACCCCCCTCGGGTACACCGTCGCCCAATCATACAGCGCCGAAGAGGCCCTGCGGCTTTACCAAGAGGCGATGGAAGGGGGCAAACCGTTTGACGTGGTGATTATGGACCTTACCATCCCCGGCGGCATGGGGGGCAAAGAGGCGATCAAAAAGCTCAAGGAGCTAGACCCCCACGCCCGAGGCATCGTCTCCAGCGGCTACGCGATGGACCCGATCATGAGCCGCTTTCGCGACTACGGCTTCTGCGGCGTCATCGCCAAGCCGTACGACCTTGATGAACTTCAGAACGTCATCAGCGAAGCCCTCGCCACCGAGAAGCCGCTCGCGGGCGCATGACCTGGGAGTTACCGGAGTAAAAGAGCCCACCCCCAAAGCATTGGCGCGGCGGAGCCTTGGGGGGCGGCCCTGCCCGCCTCTCTGAGGCAGGGTGGTCCGTGTCCGCCGCCGCGTAGGCAATGACCTCTCAAGGACGTAAAGCACCGAGCGCCCCGTGAAGCGACGGCGCAAGCCATGAGGTTCGGCCTCCTTGGCGCAGCGAAGCCCAACCCCACGGTCGGCACGGAGGCCGACCCTCCAAGGCGCTACCGCGCCGCGCTGGAGCGGTAGCTCCACTGGAGGGCGGACCTCCGTGTCCGCCGCCGCGTAGGCAATGACCTCTCAAGGACGTAAAGCACCGAGCGTCCCGTGAAGCGACGGTGCAAGCCATGAGGTTCGGCCTCCTTGGCGCAGCGAAGCCCAACCCCACGGTTGGCACGGAGGCCGACCCTCCAAGGCGCTGCCACGCCGCGCTGGAACGGTAGCTCCACTGGAGGGCGGACCTCCGTGTCCGCCGCCGCGTAGGCAATGACCTCTCAAGGACGTAAAGCACCGAGCGTCCCGTGAAGCGACGGCGCAAGAAATAAGGTTCAGCCCCCATAGCGCGACGGAGCCCAACCCCACGGGCGAAATATCGGGTTGACAAACCGGGGGCACGCCTGCTTGAGTGCCCAGCGTAGATTACGTCTCCCAGTGGGCCAACCGCGTTGGTTCACACCGTGGCCGGGGCGTCGCCGGTTCTACCCGCGCAAAGCACAGAACCGGGCCGAGCCTTGGCCTTTTCTCCTTGGGTTGTCTTTCAGGCGTGCAGGACCGGTGGCCGGATTCTGGGCAAACATTTACCATTTCACAGTGGCAAAGTGTCGGCTCCAGACCCCCTCCCCTCCCCCGGTGTCCGGCACCCCCTGGGGGGCTTCCTCGAAGGAGGAGCCACTCTTCTTATAAGGTTTTTATGAGGACAGAGGGGCCAAGAAAAGAGCGTCATTTACCCCCTTTTTCTTTTCGGTTCGCACACACACCTTTTCATGGCTGGTCATAACAAGTGGTCCAAAATCAAGCGGCTTAAGGGAGCCCTCGACGCCAAGCGAGGCGCGCTTTTCTCCCGGTTTTCGAGGGAGATCACCGTGGCTGCCAAGAATGGCGGGGGCGACCCCACGCTCAACCCCCGGCTGCGCAGTGCCATCCTGGTGGCCCGCAAAGAGAACATGCCCAACGACAATATCGAGCGCGCCATCAAGAAGGGGACTGGCGAGCTGGCCAGCCAGGCTTTTGAAGAGCTTGTCTACGAAGGGTACGCCCCCGGCGGCATCGCCCTCCTCATTGAAGCGATGACCGATAACCGCAACCGCACCGCCGCCGACCTGCGGCTCATCCTCTCCAAAAACCACGGAAACCTTGCCACCAGCGGCTCTGTGGCGTATCTTTTCCACAAGCAAGGGCAGATCACCGTGCCCACCAGCGCAGCCAAAGAGGAGGTGCTCTTCGAAATTGTATTGGAAGCCGGCGCGGAGGAGCTAACCCCCGAGGGCGACCATTTTCTCATCACCACTGCTCCAGACCAGCTTTACGCCGTGGGGGAAGTGCTCAAAAGCCACGGCATTCCCGCCGAAAGCCTGAAGCTCGTCTACCTCCCGGAGACCACCGTCGCCGTCACCGACGAGGCCACGGCCACCCAAGTGCTCCGCCTTTGCGATGCCCTTGAGGAGTGTGACGACGTCCAGAGCCTGCACGCCAATTTCGACATTTCCGACGAGCTTCTTTCCCGGATCTCTGCCTGATTCTACCCCTTTCGCTTTTTTCCCCAGGGCCTGCCCTTCCAGCCGGGCCCTCCCAAGCCCACCAACCCCTTTTCCCCCTCCCGAAACCTGAAGTTTTTCCGGCAGAGGGAGTCCTGAAGAACCCTTTTTTCCCACACACGCAGCTGATATGACTGAATCGACCGAAAACTTGTCGCTCTTCTCCGAAGAAGAACTGCCCAAAGCGCGGAAACCCGCCCGGGCCCGGAGCGCCAAGACCCTCCCCGCCGCCACCACCGAAGCCTCTGAGCCTGCCGCCAAACCGGCTAAAACCACCCGGGCCAAAGCCAAACCCACGGCAGCCAAAGCAGAACCCAAAACCACCGCTCGCAAGACCAAGGCCAAGGCCACCCCCGAGCCAGCTCCTGCTCCCGTAGAGGCCGAGGCGGCTGCCCCCAAGAAAACCACCCGCAAGCGCACCCCGGCCAAAACGGCGGAAGCCACAGCGCCCGCCGCCCCTGCTGCCCCCATTTCTGCCCCTGCCCCCATAGGGGCCGCCGCTCCTGCCCCACGCCCGGCCCGCGCCACTCCTGCCCGCAAGCCACGCGCCCGCACCGCCGAGCCCACCGGCCCGGCCCCGCGCCCACCGGGAGAAATCCCCCCTGCCGAAGAGTGGAAGCCCGGAGCCCGCGCTCGGGCAGAAGAGCGCCCCGAGCCTTCGCGCCCGGCCGCCTCGCAGCCTCCAGCAGAGCCCACCCCGCGCCCTCAAACCGAGCGCGCCCCGGTTGAGCGCCCGCAAGCCGAACGTTCGGCTGACCGCCCCTCCGAGCAACCGCAACGACCGGCCTATGGCCAAGGCCAGGGACAGGGACAAGGCCACTACCGCCGCGACCGCGAAGGCGGCGGCGGGCGGCACCGTAACTTCCGTAACCGCGACCGCGACCGCCATAACCGGGGTAACTTCCGCGATCGCGACCGCGACCCTCGGGGTGGCGACCCTCGGGGTGGCGACCCTCGGGGCGACTACCCTCGCGAAAGCTCCGAAAGCCGCGACCAACGCATCGCCGCCGCGCGGCACGAGTTTGCCCACCGCGGCGACCTTCCCCACCACGATGGCGGTGGAGCCGAGGAAGAATCCCCCGCCGAGCCGGTCTTCGCCGAAGGCATTGTGGAAGTCTCCGGTAAAGGGTTCGGCTTCCTGCGCGACCCGAAGCGCAACTTCAACCAGCACCCGCAGGACATCTTCGTCACCCCCGAAGTCTGCCGCCGCCATATCCTGCGCGACGGCATGTGGATCAAAGGCGAGATCCGCCGGGGCAACCGCGGCATGCAGCTCTACAAGCTTACCGAGATCGAGGGGGAAGACCCGGAGAAACACCGCGTCATCCCGCTCTTTGAGGAGTTGACCACCATTAACCCCAACCGCTTCATCAAGCTGGAAACCACCCCGGAGCGCTACACCACCCGCGTCATCGACCTCATGGCCCCGATTGGCCGTGGGCAGCGCGGGCTCATCGTCGCCCCGCCGCGCACCGGCAAGACCACGCTGCTCCAGCACATCGCCGAGGCGCTCATTGCCAACCACCCGGATATGAAGCTCATCATCCTCCTGGTCGATGAGCGGCCCGAGGAAGTCACCGAGATCCGCCGTACCGTGCCGCAGGCCGAGATCATGGCCAGCTCCAACGACAGCGAGATCAAGAGCCACACCCGCATCGCCCAGCTTGCCATCGAGCGGGCGCGGCGGCTGGTGGAGATGGGCAAGCACGTCTTCGTGCTGCTCGACTCGATCACCCGCGTGGGCCGCGCCTTCAACAACGCCACCGGCGGCGGCGGGCGCACCATGTCGGGCGGTGTCGATTCGCGGGCGCTCGAGATCCCGCGCAAGCTCTTTGCCTCCGCGCGCAACACCGAAGAGGCCGGGTCGCTCACCATCATCGCCACCGCGTTGATCGAAACTGGCAGCCGCATGGATGACCTGATTTTCCAGGAGTTCAAAGGCACCGGCAACATGGAGCTCGTGCTCGACCGCAAGATCTCCGACCTGCGCGTCTACCCGGCGGTGGATATCTTCCAATCCGGCACCCGACGCGAAGAGCTGCTCCTGCCTGAGGCCGATCTGCACAAGATCAACCTCATCCGGCGTGGGCTTGCGGGGCACCGCCCGGCAGAGGCGATCGAGCGGTTGCTCTCCTTCCTCAAGCGCTTCCCGACGAACGCGCAGATGTTGCGGGAGATCCCGGGGTAATGCCTCACCGCAGCTCTGGCCGGAGCGCTTGCGCCTTGCCGGGGCTGGCTCTTCATGGCCTCCCCGCGTAAACCCCGCAAGCGTGCCAAGGCCCGGCGCAAGCCGGGCGTGTGGCGCGCCCTGGTCGCGCCGCTGGAGCGTATTTGGGCCCGCTGGCCGGGGCCTTCGCGGTGGATTGCGGGGGCGCTGTTGCTCGGCCTGCTGCTCATCTACCCCCCGGGGCACCGGCTCACGCGGCTGTGCAGCCTTGTGCTCGCGCTGGCGCTTGCAGCGGGGTTGCCGTGGCTTTTCTGGCGGTGGCGCTGGGTGCGCTGGGGGTTGCTGGCGCTTTACACAACGCTCCTAGTCTTCTGGTTCCTACCCGGGCGGCAGACCCATAGCCGCCCGCTGCTGCGCGAGCAAACAGCCCAGGCGCTGGCGCGCTACGAAGGCACCCGCTTCTTCCGCAGTGGGGAAAATGGGCTTGGGCTCGATAGCGCGGGCCTCATCCGCCGGGGCGCGCTCGATGCGCTCATGGCCGAAGGGGTGCGCTCGCTCAACCCATACCTCGCGCGGGAGTCGGCCGCGTTCTGGTGGAGCGCGTGGAACGTTGCGCAGCTCGGCTCCGGCGCGGGCGGCGCAGCCCGGCGCTTGCACCGCACCCCCCGCTTGCGCGAGGCCGATGCGGGCCTCCTCTACCCGGGGGATTTTGCCGTGCTGGAGGACAAAACCCAGGCGCTCGGCTACCTCGGTGGGGGGCGGTGGATCACCACTTCCTCCGCAGATGGGCGCGCACTCGTTCTGGATGTAGCACAAAGCACGCACCCCGCATTGGAGCAGCCCGCCACCCTCCTGCGGTGGCGACACCTCTTCCTGCCCCGGCCCAAGGCCCGGTAAAGCGTACGCCCCCCAATCTTTAAACTAGGGTTTTGCGGTAGAATCGTTTTTCATGCGGCAACCCTGAAGCTCCGGCGCGTTTCCCAGTGCGGGAGCTTTCCCTTCGCCGCTATGCAACTTACCGAGCCGATCACCTTCGAACCTCTCTATATGGAGCGCATCTGGGGCGGGCGCCGCCTGGCGCTCCTCTACGGCAAAAACCTGCCCAACGGCGTGCGCGTGGGCGAATCGTGGGAGCTGGTAGACCGCCCGGAGGCCCAAAGCGTCGTCCACAACGGCCTGCTGCGTGGCAAAACGCTACACGAGCTTTGGAGCAACCACCGCGCCGCCGTTTTTGGCGAGCGGGCCGCCGCGCTAGCCGCGCCACGCTTCCCGCTCCTGTTTAAAATGCTCGATGCGGAGGAGCGGCTCTCCGTCCAAGTCCACCCGCCCGCCGCGCTGGCCGCGCAGATGAAAGGCGAGCCAAAGACTGAGATGTGGCACGTCATCTGGGCCGAGCACGATGCCGAGCTTTACGCTGGCCTGCGCGCGGGGACCACGCGCGCAAGCTTCGAGCACGCCCTCGCCAACGGCACCGTGGCGGGCGAGCTACACCGGCTCCCCTCCCGCGCGGGCGATACGATCTTCATCCCCTCCGGGCGCGTCCACGCCATCGGCGCGGGCAACGTGATCGTGGAGATCCAGCAAAACAGCGACACCACCTACCGCGTGTTTGACTGGAACCGCCTCGGCACCGACGGCAAAGCCCGCGAGCTGCACGTAGCGGAGTCGCTCCGCTCCATCGACTTTGAAGACCCCGAGCCCCAGTACCAGCCTCCCGGGGCGAGCCCGCTGGTGGCGTGCCCCTACTTTGAGGTGGACCGCCGCGTGCTCGATGCCCCATACCAAGCCGCGCCTCCGGGGGAGTTTGCCGTCGTCACCCTCCTCACCGGGGCTGCCGAATGCGGGGGGATGCGCTTCAAACCGGGGGAATTCTTCCTCCTACCCGCCAATATGGAGGACCGCACCCTCCTGCCCGCCGAGCCGACGACGAGCCTCCTCATTACCCGGCTGCCTTAGATGACCTGCCGGTTCAGCGCGAAAGGGAGCAATTGTAGGGCGTCTCTGTGAGACGCCATGGGGGTGGGTTGCCGTCTCACAGAGAC
>JBBCKB010000043.1:0-45846 GCA_037189965.1 Chthoniobacteraceae bacterium
TCTCCACCAAAGATAACGATGGAAGCGGCGGTAGCATCTCCACCGCAGCCGGGCTCACCCCCGAGGGCGAGCTGAAGCTGCCCGCGCTCGTCCCCGTCATCCCCCCCACCCAGTAGCCCCCCCATGAAGCCCGAGAAACAACTCGCCATTGCCGCATCTGCGGGAAACCTGCCCGAAGTGCGCCGCCTGCTTAAAGAAACGCCCGCGCTCGCGAAGCATTGGCAGCCGCTCATGGATGCCTGCTTTATGGGCCGCGTGGAGGTCGTTGCCCTGCTCCTGCGCTCGGGTGCGGATGCCAATGTCCTCTCCAAATCTTCCCACAAATACCGCCCGCTCCACCGCACGGTAGAGGCCAAGAAGATGACGCCGCGCGGCCCCCAACACGTGGAGACAGTGGCCACCTTGCTTGAGCACGGGGCCGACCCGATGCTGCGCGGCACGTGCACCGGCATCACCGCCGTGGCGGTGGCGGCACTGGGCGGGGAGCGCCAGTTCCTCCCCCTGCTCACCAAAGGGGTAAAGGCCGACCTCTACACCGCCGCCGTACTTGGCGATGCCGCAAAGGTGAAAGCCCTCCTCGCCAAAGACCCCAAGCTAGCCCAAGCGACGGATGAAAATGGGTGGAACGCCCTGCGCTACGCCACCCTCTCCCGCCTCGGCGTAGGCGACGCCAAAGTGCAAACCGCGCTGGAGAGCATCGCCCGCATGCTCCTCGAAGCCGGGGCCGCCACCGACTCCCTCCTGGATCCCGCCTGCTGGGCTGGGAACCTCCCGATGGTCAAGCTCCTCCTCCAGCACGGCGCCAAGCTGGAGATGGGCGATACGCTTAACCACGCCGCTTGCGACGGCCAACACGAGATCCTCGATGCCCTCGTGGCTGCCGGGGCCGACCTCAACGATTGCCGGGGCACCGAGCACCACGGCGGCTACACCCCGTTTGGCTGCACGATCACGCTGGGCAGCGAACGCGGCGCGCGCTGGTTCCTCGACCATGGGGTAGACCCCAACGAAGTCGGCGGCGGTAGCGGGGAGACGGCGCTGCACCTCGCCATCAACCGCGGGTGCGGGCTCCCGCTCCTCAAGCTGCTTGTGGAGCGCGGGGTACGCCTTGGCACGCGCGACGCCGCAGGACAGACCGCCCTGCAACTCGCCCGCGAGCGCAAGAACCCCAAAGCCGTCGCGTTTCTGGAAGCCGCCGGGTAAGCGCAGCGGGTGCATGGCGCGAGAGTTATGGCGCGGTAGCGCCATGGAGGGGCGACCTCCGTGTCGCCCGCGGGGTTAGACTCCGCCGCGCCATAGCTGCTGAACCCCGGCTCTAGCGACGTCACTTCACGGGACGCTCCACACGCCAACTCCTTGAGACGTTACACTCTACGCGGCGGCGCGCACGGAGGCACGCCCTCCAAGGAGCTTCCGCTCCAGTACGGCGCGGTAGCGCCATGGAGGGACGACCTCCGTGTCGTCCGCGGCGGTGGACTCAGCTACGTCGTGACGGCCGAACCCGATCCCCTTGCGGCTTCGCTTCATGGGATGCTCCGTGCTGCACGTCCTTGAGACGTTACTCTCTACGCTGTGGCGCGCACGGACCGTCCTGCCGCGATCAGCGGCTTACTCATCGCGAAGCCTCTCTATGGAGCCTGCCTCAAAGAGGCTTCACTGTGGATACGGCTACCGCGCAAGCTCTCCGCGCACCAGTGCTTCCAGCACGGCGAGCGTTTCATCAAACACCCGTAGCGGGGCGACTTCAAAGCCGTGGCTATTCTCCCGGAAGTGGCCGACGATGCCGACGCGCTCCGCCCCGCCGGTGTCGTAGACGGCGCTGGCGTCGGAGTACCCATTCTCCAGCACCGCGCGCTGGAGGTTGACCCCCGCCGCCGTGGCCGCTTGCTCCAGGCTCAGGATAACGGAGTGCGTGTAGTTGGTCTTCAAATCTTTCACCCACACCACCGGGCCGCCCTCCATCCGCACCCCGCTACCGGGGAGGATCGGGTAGCCATCCACGGCGAGGAAGGTGCGTGAGCGCAGCCGGTGCGCGAGCCCCTTGGCCCCGTGCGCGCCGCCTTCCTCATGCACGGTGAAGGCGATGGTTACCGGGGTGGTAAAAGCGGGCTTCTCGCGAGCCACGCTCTCCAGCAGGCGCAGGAGGGCGACGACGCCCATGCGGTCATCAAACGTCCACGCGCCCACGAGCGGCTTGGCCTCGTCGCCAAACACCACGGGGCCGCGCCCCTCGCGCGCGGGGACAACGCCCGCCCCGACATGGATGCCGCGCTCGCGCAGTTGCTCCGGGCTCAGGCCGGTGATGACCCAGTAATCGCTCCACTCGAGCGGGCGCACGCCACGGTCGGCCCGGTGGCCGCCGCCGCTGGAGAGCACACCGGTGATGCTGCCGCGATCTCCCACAATCTCCACCGGGCGCTCGCCCATCTTGCCCGGGGCCATGCCGCCGGAGCGAACGACGCGCAAGGTGCCATCTGCCTCGATGCGCGAGACCACGAGCGCAATCTCATCCAAATGCGCCGCAATCAGCCACCCCCCCGGCTCGCCCGCCCCATGGAGGGGGACGACGACGTTGCCCGCGCCATCCACCTCGGCCTCAAACCCGAGCGCCCGCACCTTCTCCTGCACAAAAGCGGCCACCCGCTCTTCCCGCCCGGGCGGGGAGGCAAAGTCGAGAAGCGAGCTTAGCCAGCAGAGGGCGGGGTGGGTGGTATCGGGGCGTGGTTGTTGCATGGGGTAATTTCAGGGCTTTCGAGCGAAATCTCCACCCGGGTGGCCCGGGCGGGTGCTTCTTCGAAAGTAACCACGACCTGCCCCGGCTTCCAATCTTTAACTCCCGGCACGGCGGGGAGCCCCTTCTTTACCAGCTCTTTGCCTTCGGCATCGCGCAAGGTGAGCGTGCCCCCGGCCTCCAGCGGGGCCATGCCCATGTTGCAAACGGCAACCACCACCGCCCCGCCTTCGCGGCGGACTTGCTGCACTGCCGCGTCGGGCAGCAGCGCGGGCTCGGCGCTCCGCTCGATCTGCGCGATCTCCACCACAAACTCCTCGCCCGGTGGCAGGGTGAGCGGGAGCCCCTCGCCCCGCCGCAAGGTGTGTTCGGAGGGCTCACCGCCATTGAGCACCACCCCGTAGCGCCCCGGCTCCAGCGCCCAGACGCGCAGTTCCCCCGAGGCAGGCGCTTCGGCAAAGGAGTAAAGGCGCACGCGGAGCTTCTGCGGCGTGTTCTCCTCCACACGCGCGGCAAAGTCGTCGCCAAAACCCCGGTAGCTGACCGCGAAGTCGGGGTAGAAATGCCGGTTGCGCGAGCCGGGCACGCCGCCAAGGTAGAGCTGCGAGATAAGCTGCTTGGGCGGCGAAACGCGGTCGCCCGATTGCTCGGCCAAGGTATACGCGGGCATGAGGAAGACCCACTGCCGATAGAGCGCCCGCAGGCCGACAAGGAGCGGCTCTTCCTTGCCGGAGAGCTGCCACTCCAGCCAGTTGCGTAGGTGGCGGTCGTCGCTCCAGCCGAGCTTCTCGGAGCCGTGGTTGCTATAGCGTTCGGCGGCGTCGCTTTGCAGCTCACGCAGGGTGGCCTCGCGGTTGAGGCCGGGCAGGCGCAGCAGGTTATTGGCGGAAAGACCCTCGGGCCGGGCGATGCGCTCGCTCTTCCAAAGCGCGGCATCCAGGAGCGGCTCGACGTACTTCACCTCGCCCGTTTTGTGGAAAAGGGCTTGCAGGAGCGGCCCGGAGGAGGCCCTCACAGGGCGCGGCCCGGCCAGCTCGCCGCGGCCCACCTCCTCCAGCAGCTTCCACAAGGCCGGGTCGTCATTATACCACGCGACGGTGAGGCCCGCATGCAGCATCAGCGGCCAGTATTTGTCGGCTGCCGAGCCCGCAAGGTACTTGGTGTTTACAAATGCCGTGCCCTCGCCTTCCGAAGCGAAGCGCCGCTGCCCCTCCTTCTCTGGGGTGAGGATAAAGCCGTCGTACCGCGAGGCGGTGGCAAGCAGGCGCTCGAAGCGCACCGCGCTACCATAGTGGGCGAGAAAATCGGGCGGCTGCACGTTGAGGCCGTCTTCATAGGCGTGGAGCGCATCCGTCCACCGCACATTGAGGCCATCGACAATGATCGGTTGCCCCGCCACGCGGCGCTCGCTGCCCGGCCCCTCGCGCCCGCCGAGCAGGGTAAAGGTGGTGGCGACATTGTGGGCAAGGAGGTCGAGCGAACCGGCGACCTTGCCGCGCGGGTCGGAGATGAGGGTCATATCGAGCCAATCCTGCACGAGGTCAGTATCGTCCCCATAGAAGTGGCCAAACTCGCCGTTGGCGATCTGCCGCTCATCGATCCAGAAGTCGAGAAACGCCTGGTACTGCCTCAGGCACTCGCGCGTGAGCACGGCCCACTCCGGGTGCTTGCCCACTTGCGGCAGGGCGATCTCCTCCAACGAAGCCGGGGCATCGGGGTGGGTAAAAGCGTACCACGCGCGAAAGGTGTGTTCTTTGGGGAAGCGAGCCATCAGCCGCAGCAACGCGGAATCGATCTGCCCGTAGACGGGCGCGGCCAGAGCGAGCCACCAGCTTGTCTCGGGGTCGGCGCTCACGTTCTTCCACGGGCGCGGCTCGCTCAAGCGCTCGATGCGGTCGCGCACGGAGCGGGCTTCCCACGCCTTCCACCGCTCGGCGGCAAGGGCAGCATCGGCTGCGGGGTAGACGACCAACTCGGAGCCGTGGTTGCCGATCCGCAAAGCGCTCTCGCGCTCCAGCGTCACGCTCACCCAAAGGTTGAGGCCCGGGAGGAGGAGGCTCTCGCGCAAATCGAGCCGCACCGTGTACTCCCCCGTGGGCGAGGGGGCGAGCACGCACTCCACACGCGCCAGCTCGCGGAAGGGGGTGTAAGGATCATGCACGACGATGAGCGCGCGCCCCGGCTCGGCCTGCGGCGCAAGGCGCAGCCGCAGGGCAAGGCCACCGAGCGTCTCCTCCTTCGTAGCCGGGGCGGTGGCGAGGTGCCACGTGGCCAATGCGGGGAGCGCGGTCGCCTCCTTGGCCCGGCTCTCGCGCTGGTAGGGGGTGAAGGTAAGGCGGTCGGCACCCGGGTAGGTGGAGATCATCTCCAACGCTTTCTCGCCCCCAAGCGGCAGCTCCGCCGCGAGCCGCAGCGGATAGGCACGCCCCCCCTCGGGCAGCGGCCCGGCCTCCTCGCCGACGTGGTAAAACTCCAGCCGCGAAAGCGTGCCCGCCTCCTGCCGGAGGGTCAGCTCCGCGCTCCCGCCCGCCAGCGGGCGTTGGAACCACGGGGCGCTCTCCACCAGCGGCGCGGCAGCAGCCTCGCCCTCGCGCACGGTGCCTTGGAAGCCGGTGGCGCTGCCCGTCATCCAATTTGGCGCGAGGCCAAGTTGCAAGTGCAGCTCGGTGGGTACCCCCTGCTTGTAGCCGTGGTAGCCCCAGGGGAAATTTTCGCCAGGGAAGCCGCTCACAGCCAGCCACCCGGCAGCGCGCTTGCCCTCCTGCGCCTCCAGAACGGGCGCTTGCCGGAAGCGGAGCGTGCGCCCCGCGTGCGCCACAGGCAGGGTAGCTGCGGGTGGCTGCGCCCAGCCCAGCGCGGTAAGCCGGGCCTCGGGCTCGGTGCGGGCCGGCTCGACCTCTGCAACCTGCGGTGCGCGCCCCTCATAAAGCGCCTGCACCCCGGCGGGAGAAAGCGGGGCATCGTAAACACGTAGCGCGGTAAGCGCCCCCTCTGCGCGCGGGTGGATAACAAGCCGCTCCACCGGCTGCCCGGAGGTCGCAGCCACCACACCCCGCTCCCCGGAGGCAGGCACCACGGCAAAGCCGCCCACCTTGTAGCGCCCGGGGGCGGAGAAGTTGAGGTCGAGCGAAAGCATCGCCTCTGTCTCTTCGGGGCGTACTTCAAACTGCATACTCCCCTGCGAAAGCCCAAGGTAGCGGGTGCCGCCGCTGGAGAGGTGGAGGCTCAGGCGCGGCTGCCAGCGGCCCCCTTCGGCCTCCACCGCCAGTTCATAGCGGCCCGGGGGCGGCGCGGGGAAGCGACCGCTGCGCATCTGCATGCGCTGGCCACTTTGGTTGATGAGGACGAGTTGCGAAGGCTCGCTGCCCGCTTCCTCCAGCGCCACGGAGTCGCCCTCCCACTGGTGCGGGAGCTTCACCATCGCGCGGTCGCCGGTGCCCCGGCTAAAGATGAAGCGCGTAAAGCGTGGGTCTTCCCGGCGCGAATCGTAGAGCAACCCGGAGTCGGCGGCGGGGGTCGCCTCGGCCCACTGCGAGGCAGCGGGCTTGCCATCTACGTAAAGGCGCACGCCGTGGTCGGCATCCCACACTGCGGCAATGTGTACCCACCCATCCCAAGGCACCTCCTCCACCTCGCAGCGCCCGGCGGCGGTTTGCAAGGTGAGCTGGCCACTCTCGGAAAGCCCCAGCTCCCAGAATGCCGTACCCGGGTAGCTGGCCATAAAGTGCCCCCGCCCCGAAAGCAGCGGCCCCGGCTCGCCCCCAAGGCGAAACCACCCCGCCACCGTACCGGAGCGGGGGTTCAAAGCCCCCAGGGCCCCGGTGGAAAGCCCCGTGCGCGGGGTAAGCTGCGCACCTTTGGCATCCTGCTCCACCAGCGAGAGGAGAGAGAGCCGCTTGCCATGGGCGCTATACGGGTGCTTGCGGTCATCCACCCCCAACGAGGTCGAGCGCCCGAGCCGTTTCTCCTGCGGGGCCACCTCCAGCTCCGGCTTGCCCGAGGCGAAGTCGCCCGCGATGCGGGGCGGCAGCTCGGCGGCGTGGAGGCAGAGGGGGAAAAGAAGGGCAGCAATGCGAAGTGGAGTCATAGGAAGCAAGGGGGGTTCACAGGAAGAGGTTCTACGGCGTCAACCGCAGAGGACGACACGGAGGTCGTCCCTCCAAGGCGCTTCCGCGCCAAGGCGGAGCGGCAGCTCCGTGGAGGGCGGACCTCCGTGTCCGCCTTGGGGTTAGAGCGCGAGACTCTGAGCCTTGTTCTCCAAAAAGGTTCGTTCGTCATGGCCTTACGTGAGCCATTCTCCAACGAAAAATTTGTGTTCCCCCACCGGCGTGCGTTGAAGCGCCACCCGGCAAAGCAGTCCAAGACGCTCTCGCGATCATGGAGCAACAATCGGCTTGCTCGGGTTCTGCCCCCGGAGGTTCTGGACTTTGAGAGCAGACACCCGGCCATCGAGGAAAAGCCCGTTGGCCACACCGTTGTGGCGGAAATCGACATGAACATCGGTATCCGGCTTGCTTGGGTCGCCGTTATTGAAGGGCCACGTGTTGTGGGAGAAGTTGCAGGTGGAGCGGGTATTGCGCGTGGCTTCCACAAGGTAGAGGCGCTGGCCGGGGTTGGGCTCAACGCGGATGTTCTGCTTCTCGAGCGGTTCCAACCCACCGATGTAGGTATTTACCCCGTAGGAGTGCTGCGCAAGCCCATCGCGCCGCGCGAGGTCTGCCGGGCACCAGAGCGGGCCCGCCATCGTGCTCGTCACCGGGCTGCCGGAGTACGGGTGGAGGTAAACTTTCAGCGCATCCTGCCAGTGGACTCCGGCAAACCCATTATCCTCCGTCTGGTAAGCCGGGTTGGAGCGGCTGGGCGGGTAGCGCCCGTTGTGGTCGGCAAGGTAGCTATGCAGCGCCACGCCCACCTGCCGCAAGTTGCTGGTGCACGTGACGCCCTTTGCCTGCTGCTGCGCATGCGAAAACACCCCCAGCCCCAGCATCGCCAACGCAGCCACCACGGCGATCCCGACGATCAGGGAGAACAGGCTAAAGCCGCCACTCTTCCGGGGGGAAGTCATTGCAAAAAGGCAATGAAGCGTTACCGCGCCACCTCCACCCGGCGCGGGCGCAGCAAGCGGGCCAGCCCGAGCGAGACAAGCCCGGCCGAGGCCAGCGCCACCGTAGAGGTCTCGGGGACTACGGAGATGTTATCAAGCGAGTAGGTCAAGGTCGTCGACGACGAAACGGCCTCCAAAGAGCTATAAAAATTGAGATTCCCCCCAGTGGCAGTGTGGCTACCAATGAACGCGAGCGCTGCCGATTGATAAACATCAACAGGGTTCGTCAGGTTTTCAATACGCACCGTGTAGGAAGACTCCGCAGCCACTGCCGCTGGGGAAACCTCGATGGTAAACCGGTACGGTGTTCCTGCCGAAAGCGTAATGTCCCCGGAGGGCACGGTGTAGAAGACAGCGTTTGCGCCACTTCTCCCATTTCCAAGAAGGACGCGACCATTGGCATTGACCCGAATGGACCAAGTGTTGGTGGCCGCTTCACCCGAGAGCGTGGGATCAGAAAGCGTTGAGTCAAAAAAATAGAAACGCCGCGTCTCGGCGGGGGTGGAATCGAGACGGAAGTCGAACGAGATCGTCTGCGCTTTGGCTAGGTTTACGCCATCATAGCGACGCGCAACGGTTAACCCTCGCGCCGCGCTATGCGTGCTCGTTAGCGATACACTGAGGCGGTTACCCCCATCTGGAAAGGGGTTGGAATCAGTAACCGTAATGGTCTGCGAAGAGTTCTCCGTATTGCGCGCGGTACCCCACGCCGTGGCCCAGCCATCGCCCGCTACGCCGGTATACGCATCGACCTGCGAGGAGCTGTTGCCATCCGTAAAGTTGGCCACAATCGGCGCAGCACTGGCGGCGGAAGCGCCCATGCAGGCAAGGCCAAGGGCGAGCACGATGCCGCGCCCTTTGCGAAGGGCAGGCTGGAAGGAGGGAAGTGGGAGGGTGGTCATGGTTCGAGATTAGGGAATGGCTGCGGTTTGGGGGGCTGGGGCAACGGTGCCTTTGTCTACAAAAGGAAGGAGGACGGTTTTCTGAATGCTCAGGAACGGGTTGCGGATCAGCTCGTGGAGGCTCTCCACCAGCTTGCGGCCGAGGAAGCTGTGCTGGAGCTGGTAGCCACTGGAGAGAGCTTCGCCCTCCGGGTAGCCAAGCGCTACGAGCGAAAAATCCTCCGGCACGCGCAAGCCGCGCTTTGCCGCCCATGCGAGGATGTGCTGCGCTGCGGAGCTGCGGCAAAGGAGCGCCGTAGGCGGCTCGGGCAGGGCAAAGAGGTGCTCCAACGCTTCGACAACGGGGACATCCATCTCGGTCTGAAGAAGATCCCCCACATTGCGCCAATACGGGTTGAGGTTGTAGACAAGCCCTTCATCACTCAACCGCTGGAGGACAAACGGCTTCGCCGCCTCCACCAAGCCCGGGGTGGAGCTTTCATAAGAGATGACGCCGATGCGCCGGTGGCCCAGCGCGGTGAAGCGAGAAAAGCTCTCCACCACCGGCGCACAATTATCGTAGCTGTAGAAATTGATGCCCGTGCACCCCGTCGGCATGTTGGCGGTGATGGCGGGAAAGCCCGCGTTCGTAAGCGCCTCGATGCTTTCGTAAAACTGCCCCCCCAGGAAAATGACGCCCTGCACCCCGTGCGCACGGCAATGCTCCGGGGTGAGAAGCTCCCCCCCCGGCAAACGCGGCAGCATCATCAACGCCCCACCCGCAGCGTGCGCGGCAGTCAGGATATTCTGGGTCAAGATACCCATGTACCCTTGGTTGACTTGAGCATACCCGCCGTAGAGGCCGATCGTCGGGCACTTGCTGCCATTGGCGGCAGCCCCTGCACCGGCCCGCTCGGTGGCCAGCACCCCTTGGCGTGGGAGCACCCGCACCAGCCCGTCGCGCTCCAGGCTCTTGAGCGCCAGCGCCACCGTGCCGGGGGAGACGGCGTACTCTTCCGACAAGGCCGCCACCGAAGGGAGCGCCGTCTGCGCCACCCATTCCCCCCCACGCAGGCGCTCGCCGAGGTTCTCCACGATCCGGGAAGTTTTGGTGGTTTTGCTCATGACTTATTCAACAGAATATTCAGACAATATTCAGTTCTATATAATTTCGTCAAGCGGAAAAAAGAATCATGGCGTTTGAATGGAGCAAGGGCACCCAAAGCCCCCAGCGTCTCGTGGGAACGCCCGATCAACCCTCCCCCTTGCAAGCTTCGTTTGGCTCATTTCTGTGAAACGGCGGCCCAACCCCAAGGCGTCTCACAGAGACGCCCTACAATCCCTCCCACAACGACGCAGACACGCTTTCCATTTATTTGTATCTTATGTAATACAAATAAAGTCTTTATTTTGACGTGACATTTCCATCCCTGCACATTACATTTCTGCTCCGCAACCTCCTCTTACCCACCATGCCCACTCTCTCTTCCTCGCCAAAGCTCGCCCTGCTGGGCGGTGCCCCCGAAGTTCCGCAAGATCCCGCCGCCACCAAGGCGCTCTTCCACTGGCCTATCGTTACCGAAGAAGACAAAGCCGCCGTCTGCGCCGTACTGGAAGCGGGGAGCATGTCCTCCATCGGCCTGACCCGCGAGTTTGAGGCCGAGTGGGGCGCATGGCTGGGTACGGAGCACAACCTCGCCCACTGCAACGGCACCAACGCGCTTCTCTCCGCCATGTATGGCGTGGGGCTGGGCCGGGGAGATGAGATGATCGTGCCAAGCCTCACCTACTGGGCCTCGGCAATGCAGGCACACCTGCTGGGGGCCACGCCCGTCTTTGCGGATGTGGATGCGCAGACGCTCTGCATCGACCCGGCAGACATCGCCCGCAAGATCACCCCGCGCACGCGCGCCATCATGGTCGTCCACTACTGCGGCCACCCGTGCGATATGGACGCCATCCTCGCCCTTGCCAAGGAGCACAACTTGCGGGTGATCGAGGATGTCTCCCACGCCCATGGCACGCTCTACAAAGGGCGGCTCTGTGGCTCGCTGGGCGACGTCTCCGCGATGTCGATGATGGCGGGTAAAAGCTTCGCCGTCGGCGAGGGGGGGATGCTCTCGACCCAAAGCCGCGAGATCTACGAGCGCGCCGTGGCCTTCTGCCACTACGAGCGCATTGCGACGGATGTACAAGGGCCGCTACGCGAAGTGTGTGTGGCTAAAGATGGTTTTGTCCTCCCGCTCGGGGCGCTCAAAGGGCGCATCAACCAAACCTGCTCGGCCATGGGCCGCGTACAGCTGCGCCACTACCCGGCGCGGATCGCGCAGATCCAAGCCGCGCTCAACCGCTTCTGGGATCTTCTCGACGGCGTGCCCGGCCTGCGCCCGCACCGCCCCGAGGCCACCAGCGGCTCCACCATGGGCGGCTGGTACAACCCCGTGGGCCACTACCTGCCCGAAGAGCTCGGCGGCCTGCCGGTAGAGCGGTTTGTCGAAGCCGTGAATGCCGAGGGCGGCCGCTCGGGACGCGGGGTCAATACCCCGCTGCACCTGCACCCGGCTTTCAACTCGGCCGATGTCTTTGGCGACGGCAAGCCGACCCGCATCGCCTTTAGCGAGGGCGACGTGCGGCAAGGCCCGGGCTCGCTCCCTGTGACCGAAGCGGTGGCGCACCGGGCGCTGGGCCTCCCGTGGTTCAAACACGACCGCGAAGAGGAGATCCGCCGGTACGCCACCGCCTGGCGCAAAGTGGTGGAGCATGCCGACCAGCTCCGGTAGCCCGCGCTTCCGCAAAGGCCGCTACTCCGTGCCGAGCCCCTCGAGCACCGCGCCGGAGTAGCAGAGCCAGCGCAGCCACACGAAGTCGTACTGCGTCAGCGGGCCCAGGCCCTTGCGCAGCGGATCTGTGGCGTTCTTCTTCCGCTCGGCCAGCCCTTTGCGAAACTGGGCTCGCACCGCCTCGGCATAGGGGCCCTCTCCGGTGCGGAGGAAGAGGGCGGTCATAATATCCATCCCCACAGCGCGCTCGGGTACTTTCAACGCCCACTCTTTCCAGAGCGCATCGGCCTCGGGGTTGAGCTGGGAATAGTAGATCAACGCGCGGTCGCCATGGTCGTACTTCCACCACGTATTGCGGTCGGGCGCGCAGAGGTCGTTCCAAATACGGTCGGCCTGCTCGCGGTAGCGCGGCTCCTGCGTCTCCAGCGACATGCGGGCGAGCCCCGCGAGCGGGTTGGAGAGGTAGCGCCACCCTTGGTCGGGCGAGGTCTGGCGTGCCATGGCGTCGGCCATGGCCAGCGTGGCCTCCCACGCGGGGGTGTGCCCGGTCATCCGGTACATTTCCAGAAAGGGGTCGAGCATGGAGTGCCCATAATCCCCCGAGCTGAGCCAGACACACTCGTGGTGCCGACGGCTAAGCCCCTGCCACTCGGGCCAGAGGTCGCTCCATTGGATGGTGCTCACCTCCATGAGCTGCCGGGTGGCGGCTTCGGCAAACCGGTGGTAGCGACGGTCTCCCGTGCGCATCCACGCCAGCCACGGGGTCTGCACGAGGTCGAGCTCGTTGAGAATGTAGGCGTAGCGCCCAAAGTCCGCCCAGCGCCGCTCCTGCGGACGCCAGAGGTTGGGGAGGGAGCCGTAAGTCCAATGGCCGTACCACCCCCAAAGCTCCTGCCCGAGCAACACCGTATCCCACGCCTGCGAGAAGGCTTGCTCCAATGCGGGGTACTTCTGTGGGTCTGCCGGGGTGAGGTGCCGCATGGCCCCCGTCTGCGCGAGGTAGCGTGGCGGCACCAGCGCGAGCACCGGCTCATCCACCTGCCGGGCAAAGGCCACCGGGTCTGCCACCGGGGCATCGGTGATAACGTACTCCAGCGTGCGGCTCATGCCGGTTGCAACCGCTTCCGCCGAAGAGCTGGAGGGCAGCCACCCATCTTCCCGAGGCAGGAAGCTCATCCCCCCCGGCGACTCGGGCCACGCGAAGAAGGCAAGCCCCTCGCCGCCACTTACCGGCCCGAGCTTCACCTCCTTGGGGGCGAGTCGCCAGAAGTTGCGCTGCATGAGGGTCCGCGAGCGGCCCCCCTCCCCCACGATGCGGAAGATCCCCTCGGCCCGCTGGCCGGAGGGTTTGCCGTTGATGACGCAATGGTCGGCCTCCGATTGCAGGAGGGTGAACGGCTTATCCAACGCAAGCACCTTTCCATCCACCACGGTCTGCACCGGCCCCACCACGCCACCGGGCAGGGGGAAGATGATGCCGTAGCTGCCAAGCTGCTGCCGCCAGGCGTCTCCGGCAAAGAGGACGTTGTGCTCAAGCCGTAGCGCAGCCTGCCCTTTATCGAGGAGGAAGCGGAGCGTCCCCCGGGCGATCGGCTTCTCCTGCCCCTCGGCATAGTACCAGCCACGTGCCCGCACGACGGCGCGCTGCGGGCCGTTCTGCTCGATCTCCAGGCCCGCACCCTCGCCCCGGAGTTGGAATTCATAGCGCGTGCCATCGGCCGCGCTCCACCAAAGCCCGGCGGGGTCCACCGGCCCCAACAAGCCCCCCTCTCGCCAGCTCCACCGGGCGGTACCGGTGTCGGCATCGATCCCCCCCTCCCCCGTCTCGCGGAGCAAGAGGGCGGCGGTAGCTGGCTCGGGCTCTCCGTTCTCCAGCGTAAAGAAGGCAATGCCATCGGCCGGGAGGTCTGCCGCAAAGTCGAGCAGGAGCCAGCGCGCGCTCCCATCTTCCCAAAGTCCGCTCACGCGGCGTTGGAACGGCACGTCGCGCCCCTTGGCATCGCGCAGGCGCAAGGGGGCATCGGGCCGCACCATCCCTTTGCCAAAGGGGACGCCGGCGTAGACCGGCCAGCTGCTCCGCGCCACGCCACCCCCTTCCTCCACCCCGATGGGGATGGCAAGCGCCCCCGCCTTCTCCGCGCGGAAGGGGGCCTCCCGCAGCGCCTTTACAAACGCACGCTCTGGCGTGGGCTCGGGCGGCGCTTGCTCCAGCTTCGCGACGCGCTGGCCGACGAGCCGCCGCTTTTCCACCACGCGATGGATGCGCTCTTCCTTCTCAAAAATCTCGATGCCAACGAGGTAGGTGCCATCAGCCACTTCACCCAGCTCCCAGTCGCGACGAAGGTCCGTGGCAGGCGCGCCGGGCGCCAGCCGAAGCGTCTCCACCTTTTCTAAAACGGGGCTCCCCTCCGGCGTTTCCACAAAGAAGCGGTAGCGAAGCTCCACGGGCTGCTCCCCTCCGGGGAAGCGCTCGGCAAAGAGCCGCGCCCGCACCCCGAGGCTCTGCACGCCAGGGGCGGAAAAGAGCGCATCTGCAAAACCCCACTCCCGCAGGGCCATGCGGTCGCGCCGCCGGTGGGAGTAGTGGAAGCGGTTCTCCTTTACGGCGGCGGCGGCGTCTGCCTTGGGCACCATGGTGTGCGCGGCAAGCTGCGCCGCATTCGGCAGCACCCGCTGCGCAAAACGTCGAGCCGGGGCATGCGAGTCGGCGGGCAGCTCATCGAGCGGCAGGGCGGAGGACGGTGTCTCGCGGGTAAAAGGGGTGTAGACGTAGGTGATCTCAACCGCTTCGCCCGGCTTGCCGAGCACGGGGGTCATCCACGGCTCAAGGGTAAAGGCACCGCGCATCGGGTGGCGACGGTTGAAGGCGTAGTCGGTCCAGGTTGTCAGGAGCGGCACGCGCGCGGGGTCGTAAGTCAGCCAGAGGCCCTCGCCGGTTTTCCAGTTTACGGCGGCGGCATAGCCCCGGGGCTCGATAAAGGAGTTGTCCCACCCGATGCCGACTTTGATCTGCCTCAGGTTCTCCCTCGCATCAGGCACAAAAATCATCGACGACTCGCCATACGGATCGCCCACCATGGTGTACGGGTGCCACCGCGGGAAGAGGCGGCGCGGCGTTTTGCCGATGTTGCGCAGGCGGATGGTGACGCTGAGCTTCCCGCTCGCGGGGTCGAGCACGAGGACGCGCCTCGACTCCAAATCCCCAAACCGGCACCCCAGCTCGATACCCGGCCCGCCCGCCGTCTCGACTCGGCGGAACTCGTGAGGCCGGCTCCCGAGCCAATCTTTGATCGCGTCTTGCGGGCTGAGTTGGGTGATGTCTTTCCACCCATAGCGGCTGGTGCCGGGGCTGACTTCTCCGGCGACGAAGTTCGTGCCCGTCGGTTTGTGGAGGTATTCGGTGACTGCGCCCCCGGCCTCCGGCCAGATGGAGACGCGGGCGTGCTCGTTCTCCAACACCACACGCTCGCCGGCGGGGGCGCTCCATGGGGCGGGGCGGGCGTCACGCATCCGGGCGTTATCATAGTCCATATCCGCATCGCACCCGGGGTCGGCAACCACGCGGGAGGCCGCGACCAAAAGGAAAAGCAACGCCCGCTTCATACCCCTACCCCCTTGCCTGAAAACCGGGCAGCCGTGCGCTCGCGCTTGTGGGTGATGCGCTCGCAAAGCGCATCCACCTCTTCCAGCGGGAGGTCGAAGACCAGCTCCAGCCACTCGGCCAGCGCGGCGGGCCGGTGGCGCGGCGCGAGCACGGCCTCCACCGTGGCGCGCTGGGCGGCAAGCCCTTCGCGGGCGGCGCGGAGGTCAGCAAGCCGCGCCTCCCACTCCACGGCGGGGAGCCGGTCTCCGCACAAGTAACGCGAGGCCTGGTAGGTGGCCATATCGACCCGCCAACGTGCCGCCTTGGTTTGCAACACGGCGGCCAACAGCTCGCGCGGCGCGGCATCGAGCCCGTCGGCAGGGAGTTGCTCCAGCTCGGCGAGTAGCTCGGGCTCGATACGCCACCCCTCGCGGCACCGGCCCAGCCGGAGGAAGAACGGTTCGTACCCTTCCAAGCCGCCGCGACGTTCCTGCGCGCCGTAGCGGAAGAGCGGGTCCAGCAGTTCGGGCAGAATCCCGGGCGGCGAACACGTTTGCGCCCTTGCCCATGCGGTGACAATGAGCCCTTCCAGCCGCCACTCGCTCACGGCGTGCCGCCACTGCCGGAGGTTGGCCATCCGCTTGGGGTAAAGGGGCAAAAGCGGCCCATCTTCGCTGGCGGAGGCCGCCCCCGCGCCCCAGACGCGGAAGCCAAGGTCTTTCCATGCCGCAGCTTGGAAGAGGGGCGCAAACTCCGCTTCGGAAACTTTGTACGGCGCGGCGAGCCGGGCGACAGGCTCATCCCAATCCTCCACCCATGCGACTCCGGCACCGACTTGGGGCGCGCCCTCCTTCTCCGGGTTCTGCTGCCAGTGGCGGCTCACCCGCCACCCACCAAAACGCACGCGGGAGAGTGGGCGCGCGTTGGCGGCATAATCCCAACAAGCGAGGACAACGCGGTCGCGAAAGGCGCAGATGCGAGGCAAGCTCTCGGCAGAGAGGTGGTCTTCGAGCATGTCGCTCCAGATGACGGGCGTCTTCCCATGCGCTTCGCAGAGGGCGCACAGCTCCTCCAGATAATCGAGGAAGAGCCCCAGGGGGGCACACCCCACTTCTTTGGCGTAGGCAGAGAGGGAGCGAGCCTCATCCATCCCCAAATGCACGTACCGTGCCTCGGGGTGCGCAACGATCATCTCCTCCAACAGCCCCTTGAGCCACGCCTTCGCCGCAGCGGAGCCGATATGGAGCGTGCTGGGGAAACCAACCGGCATCCGGTAAGCGGCATAGGCATCCCACCGCAGCGCATACTCCAGATGCCCAAGCGTCTGCTGGAGCGGGATGATCTCCACCCCTGCCTCGCGGGCCGTTGCGAGAAACTCGGCATGGTAAGCGGACGTCCACACCTCCTCCGGCCCGGCCGCCAGCGCCGCAGACTTATAGGGAAAGCAATCTTCATACTCCACCAGGAGCGCGTTGTAGCCATACCCGGCAAGCCGCTTTACCCGCTCGAGCAGGAGCGGAGAGGTGAGCGTGACGCCCTTGAGATCGAGATGAGCGATGAGCAGGGGAGAGGCAGTATCAGGCATGGAGGGAGGAAGAAGAGAGATTGCTTTTTAACCTTTAAAATTTCAAGAAAAAGTTCGCTCCATTTTCCCCGTGAGGCTTCAGTTTTAGCCCGTGGGGCAACATTCCACACCTCACGAAACGGAGGCAGCGCGGCCTCGCCGCGCAGGGGCTTTTTTTCCACGTGGCGGCGCGGGCTCCGGAGCAAGGGCGCGCACAGAGTCGCGCACCACCACCCGCATGGGCACCGAGATGACCCGGCTGCTCCCTTTGGCGCTCTGCCCCGAAAGGACAGCCATGACGGCCTTGCGCGCGCGCACCCCGCTGGAAAACTCCGCACAAGTCAGCGGGATGGCGCCGAGCCCACCGGAGCGTTCATCGCAATAAACATTGGCCACCGAAATATCCTCCGGGCAGCGAATGCCCCTGCGCCGCATGGCGGCGAGAAGCTTGCCGGTCTGGAAGCTGTTTTGCATGACCACGGCGGTGGCGTCCGATTTCTGGTCGAGGTAGGCTTCCAACGCGGCGTCCACCGCTTCATCCACCGTCGCAACGGAGACGCCGTGGCTCGTAATCTCTTTGCGGGAGAGGACGTACTCGGCCGGAGTCTCCACAAAGCGCACCTTGGCATCGGGCAACGCCTCGCAGATCCCCTTTTGCATGGGGGTGACGACATGATCCATCTGAAAGGCGAGTGTGCTTGACTCTTCTTCGTTGAGCACGGGCTCAAAATAATCGACCCGCCGGTGGCCCATCTGCCCGAGGTGCACGCCGAGCTTGTAAGCCCCCCCCTTGCGGTCCACGAGGACAGAGCAGGCAAACTCCGGGCTCAAAAACCGGCCCAACGAAACAATGGGGATGCCCTGGGAATCGAGCTGCTTCACGGCATCCACCCCGGCATACGAAACCCGCGCTCCGCAAAGAATCACCCCCTCTACGCGCGACTCGCCCAGGTACCGCAGGATGCGGTCTTCCTCGACGGTGGACCACCGGTGAAAATGGACCTCCAGCTGGTAGCCACATTCTCCGGCCTCTTCGCCAATGGCATCGAGCAGCGAGGCGAGGTAGGAATCTGCACAGTACGGCAGCACCACCCCGAGCACATAAGTGCGCCCGCGTTTGAGAGACTGGGCCAGCCGGTTGGGCACATAGCCCAGCCGGGCACACGCCTCGCGCACCCGCTCCCGCATCCGTTGCGAAGGAAGGTGGCTGTTGTTTAGAACCAGCGATACAGAGGCGGGCGTACACCCCACTTCTCTAGCCACATCCACAATGCTGACATTCTGTTTTCGGCTCACGGATGAATGGGGTGAAATCTCAACGGGCTATTTAAATGTTTAAATCTTCCCTCTAATCACTGCCACATGGAGCCTGAAATGTCAACTCCAAAACCGCCCCCCTTGCTTCGAATCCGGCCAGAGGCGCAGTTCCGCTTGCGAAGCGGGGCGGTTTGCGTACGCTGCCCAGCACCCTGCTTTCGATGAGCCTGCAACCTTCCCCAAGCCCCCAAGCCACTCCGTTTTCCGAACTGGGCGCCCACGTCGCCGCCAAAAGCGGGATCGAGAGCTTGATGGACGACCTCGGCAACGCCCTTGCCGAAGGGGGCGGCGAAATGCTCATGCTTGGCGGCGGCAACCCGGCCCACATCCCCGAAATGGAGCAGGCGTGGGCCGCCCGCATGCACGAGATCACGCAGACCCCCGGCGCGCTGCGCCAGCTCCTCGGCGTCTATGACCCACCCCGGGGGAATGCCCGCTTCCTGAGCGCGCTGGCCGCCCTGCTACGGCGCGAGTACGGCTGGCCCATTGGCCCGGAGCACCTCGCCATTACCAACGGCGGGCAGACCGCGTTTTACTGCCTCTTCAACCTCCTTGCGGGCCGCACCCCCTCGGGCGAGGAGCGCAAGATCCTCCTGCCAGTGGTGCCCGAGTACATTGGCTACGCCAACCAGGGGTTTGGCCGCGAGCTCTTCCATGCCTGCCGCCCGCGCATCGAGGAAACGGGGCCGCACCGCTTTAAGTACCGGGTCGATTTCGACCAGCTCGAGACCGACACCCCGCTCGCCGCCATCTGCGTCTCGCGGCCCACCAACCCGACCGGCAACGTTCTTGATGACGGCGAGATGGCCCGCCTCTCCGCGCTAGCCAAGGCGCGCGGCATCCCCCTCATCGTCGATAACGCATACGGCCACCCCTTCCCCTCCATTATTTTTGATGAGGTGCGCCCTGCCTGGGATGCGCACCACATCCTCGTTTTAAGCCTCTCCAAGCTTGGCTTGCCGGGCACACGCACCGCCATCGTTGTCGCCCCGCCCACCATCGCCAGCGCCGTGGCTTCGATGACAGCCGTAATGGGCCTCGCCAACAACAACCTTGGCCAGGCCCTTGTGCGCCCGCTGGTGGAGAGCGGCGAGCTTTTGCGCCTGAGCCGCGAAGTCGTGCGCCCCTACTACCTGCGCAAGCGCGACCACGCCCTTGCGGTGGCCGACGCCGTGTTCCCCCGCCACACCGGCTACGCCTTGCACGAGAGCGGTGGCGCGCTCTTTCTCTGGCTCTGGCTGCGGGGGTGCCCGATCTCCTCACGCGAGGTTTACGAGCGGCTCAAAGCGCGCAAGGTCGTCGTCGTCCCGGGGGAGCCGTTCTTCTTCGGCCTCGGGCCACAGGAAGCGGAGTGGCCACACCGGCACGAATGCCTGCGCATTAGCTATGCGATGGAAGACCCCGTTGTCGAGCAGGGGCTAGCCATCATTGGCGAAGAGATGGCCGCAATCTATTCATAGTCATCGCTCGACATTGAAGGGGGCCTTGTTTTTAATCTAGCCCCCAGAATGTCTCAGCCTTCTCCCTCCGCGCGGCGGGAACTCTTGCGCCGCGCTGCCCACTATCTCACCCGCGATTGGTTGGAAGTCGACTACTACCGCATCCGCCAAAAGCTCTTCTTCCCCCTGCCGCCGGAGCGCCTCCCCGAAGCCGCAAGCACCGTGCGCGGCTTCACAGACTATCCATTTAAAACATGGTACCTCTGGGCCTTGGAAGAGCGCCTCCTTGCCCTCGGCCACACCGCCGAGCTGGGCCGGGCCCCCAAGGAGCAAGCTGCCGCCCACCGCGATCTGCTCGCCACCGCGAGCCTGCGCAACCCTTACACGCCCAATCTCCAGACCGGCCACCTTGCGCGCATCCTCACCACCGCGTTGCAATGGCGCTGGCCCACCCCCACCCTGCGCAAGCGCGTGCAGGCCGGGCTTTGGCAGCTCGTTGAAGACGGCTGGCCCCTCAAGCGCGACACCCCCGCAGGCTCCCTCGAAGCCTTGCTGGAGCAAGGGTTCCGCCTACCCAACATCCCCACCATCGGCGCACTTGGCCTCTCGCAAGCCGCCACCGCCTGCGGCCACCCGCTGGCGGGGGAGATCGAAGCCCACGCCCAGCTCCTTGCCGAGCTTTGGCTCGGCTGGGGCCTGCGCGGCCATGTCGAAGGCGTCTCTTACGACGGCTACACGGCAGACTTTATCGTAGACTGGGCCGCCACCCGCGCCCCCGCCCTGCGCCGCCGTTTCCTCGCCCACCCAAGGCTCGTGCAGATCGTGGAGGAAGCGCAGCTTCTCGGCGCGCCCGGGTGCCCTGAAAACGTCGCCGCCATCGGCGATGTGGAACCGTATGAGATGCCTTTCCAACACTCCTTTGTCGCCAAATACCTGCGGCTTCGGAAACGCAAACCCCCCTTGCCCACGAGCCTCGCGCGCCTGCGTACAGACGCCCTCCCGCACCTCCCGGCCAGCCCCGGCACCCTTCCCAAAAAAGCCGCGCCTTTGCAGGATGCGCACTATGCCCTCGTCCTCCAGGCCCGGGGCGTAAAGGCCGCCCTCTCGTGGAGCCACTCGGCCATGGGCCACATGCAGCCCGACATGGGCAGCCTCGTCATCGGAGCCGCAGGAGAGTGGCTTCTTAGCGACCCCGGCTACCGCCAATACCTCCCCACGGCGGAGCAAGCCTTCACGCTCGCCCCCTCTGCACACAACCAACCCGTCATCAACGGCGCAGCCGCCACCCAACGCCCGGCGCAACGGCCATACGCCCGCAAAACCACCCCAGCCGGCGCCGGGGTGCGCCTTGCGCTCGGGCCGTGCTACCCCGGGTGGAAGGGGAGCCTCCGCCGCGAAGTCCTCCAAGACCGCGCGGGGCGACTGCTCGTGAGCGACCACTTCCGGGGCGAGCCGATCCACCAGGTCGACTATCATTGGCACGGCCACCCCGCTGCCTTTTGGCAAGTCGCGGGCGGCAACGCTACCCTGCTCGTGGGGCGCACCGCCCTCACCCTCACCTGCCTCGAGGCCCCGCTGGAGCCGTGCGAACTCCAGCGCCTACGAGGCTCGCGCGGGCAGCTCTCCCTCGTCAAAACGCTTCGCTACCCCACCCCGCGCAAAAGCCTCACCCTCCGCTGGCTCTTTGAAGTCACCGACGGCGTGCCCCCGCTTTCCCCAAAAGACCTCGCCTCCTTCCGCCCCCTCTCGGAAGCGGAAGGCTGGGCCACGACGTAGAAGCCCGCTGCTCGATCCCGCTTGAGCTTGTACCCCCAAAAGGGCTAGTCTACTAGCCCGCATGCTCCAGCCTCACGACCTCTCCGCCTTCTACGAAGACCAGCTTCGCACCCAGATCTTCCCCTTCTGGCTACGCCACGCCGCAGACCACGAAGGAGGCGGCTACTTCAGCTGCCTGGAGCGCGACGGCACCGTCTACGACCCCAACAAAGTCGATATCCTCATGCAAGGGCGCATCTCGTGGACCTTTGCCTGGGCCTACAATGAGCTCGAGCGCAACCCGCAATGGCTGGAGTTTTCGCGCCGGGGCGTCGAGTTTGTGCGCAAACACGGTTTCCGCAAAGATGGGCGCATCTACTACGCTCTGACCCAACACGGCGAGCCGATGCGCGAGCCATGGATCTACCACGCCGAGCTTTCCACCCTCATCGCCATGAGCGAGATCGCCCGCGCCACGGGCGACGAAGCGCTCCACAACGAAGCCCGCGACCTCTTCGAGCGCGCGTGGCGGGCGCTCAACGACCCGTATGGCTCCCCCGTCCGCCTCGGCCCGCCGCTGCGCCAGCACGGCAATAGCATGATCACCATCAACGTCATCCAGACCTTGCGCGCCTTTCGCGAAGAGCCGCAAGACCGCAAGCGCATTCGGGAGTGTATCGACATCATGCGCCGCTGCCACTACCGCCCCGAGCGGCAGCTTCTGCTGGAGTACACCACGTGGGAAGGGGCCGAGCTGGATGAATCGCTCGGCCGCCGCGTCAACCCCGGGCATATGATCGAAGGGGGCATCTTCCTCATCCACGAGCATTGGCAACACCCCGACCCAGAGGTGCGTGAGTTTGGCCTCAACCTCATCCGCTGGGGCTTCGAGCTCGGGTGGGACAAGGAGTTTGGCGGCCTCTTCAACGACACCGACGCCGAAGGCCGCCCCATCTGGGGGACCGACGCCCTTCTCGCCGACTCCAAGCTCTGGTGGCAACATGCCGAAGGGCTCTACGGCCTCCTGCTCGCCTATTGGGAGACCAAAGACCCGTGGTATTGGGAGAAATACCAACTCCTGCACGACTACAGCTTCACCCACTTTGCCGACCCCGACCACGGGGGCGAATGGATTGGCTACCTCGACCGCACGGGCCGCCCCATCAACCACGCCAAAGGCTCCAACCGCAAATGCTGCTACCACATCGGGCGCAACTTCCTTTGGGCCGCCAAGCTTGCAAAACGCTTCCCCGGGTAGAGAGCGCGCGTTTAGCCTACTTTACTACTGCGGGGCCAGAGCCCCGGAGCTCAGGAGGTGGACGATCCACGCGCTGATCGCCTCGCTCACCGGCTCGAACCCTTTTGCCGTGGGGTGGAGCGCATTCTGCGCGCGGTTGCCCGCCATCGGGTAAGCGCTTGCAGGGTCAAACCCCAGGTGCGCGGGGATGATATAGAGGTTCTGCTCCCACTGGCCATCGAAGGCAGCGATCAACGCAGCGCTGTAGTGCTGCATGGCGCGGCGGTATTGCCACTCCGTAACGCCGACCGGGTAGTTATTGCCAAAGGCATTTTGGTCGGAAGGGGGCGGCGGGATCACGATGCCGATCGCGCTCTTGGGGGCGGCCTGCCGGATATGCGCCACCACGTTTTGGGCACGCTCTTGCAAGGCGGCTAGCTTCTCGGGCGTGTACGCTGCGGCGATGCCGTAGACATCGTTAGCTCCGAGAAAGAAGGTGATGATATCGGGCACCTCGCCATTGAGCCTCTCCTTGAGGTAACGGCCAAAGTCGATCTGCGAGCCGTTGCCCGAGGCAAAGACAAAGGGGCTCTGGGCATCTCGTTGGTAGCGCAGCCAGCTCCACCCCCCTCGCCCTTCGTGCGGAGGGGTGGGTTGATCTTTGGGGTGGGTGGTACCGACCGTTTCAAGGGTAACACCGGGGAGGTGCGCCTGGAAGTAAGCCAGCGTCTGGGTTAGGTAGTGCCCCGGCAAGGTGAGGCTATCGCCCACGGGGAGCCAGCGGACGCGCCGCGGTGGGGTGATCGCAGCGGGGTCGCACTTGATCAACTCCGAGCGCAAGGTGGCAAGCTTCTCAAACTGGGCGGAGTAGACCCCGATCTCCAGCGGTGCGGGGGTATCCGTCGCTTTGACATACCAGATCCACCGCCCAACCTGCTGCGCACCGGGGCCACTCTCGACATCGAAAAGGAGGCTCCCCGGTTGCGGTGCGTAGATAATGGAATCAAACCGGATGATGCACGGCTGCCCCGACAAAGCGTAAACACGCTTGGGCAAGCTCGGCGGAGTCGGCAAGGCGGGCTGGGCCCATGCAGGGCTCGCGACCGCGCCAAGAAGCAGGAGAACGATGGGGAGATGCATGATAAGACTAGTGATTTACCGAACGAACATAGCATTCCCGAAGTTCGCCCGATATTTCCTGTACCGCTTCAGCCGTGAGCTGCGGGCCTCCGTAGCCATGTTCCCCACCGATGGCGAGAAGGCGTTGCTGCAACGTCTCGATCTCCTTACGCAGCGCCGGCGGGCAGGAATCTCCCCGCGCGCGGTCGAGCAGGTGCAGAAGGATCTGCCCATCCTGATAGGCAGCCCGGATGGCTTCCCAGCGGATGGAGGGGACGATCGATTCGCCGGTCACGTTATACTTCTGGTTAAGCGGATGCTCTTCCCCGCCATCATAGACGAGGCAGTAGTCGAGAATCTTGCCGTCGGTATCGTTCCAGGTACTCCCGCTGCTGACATTGTAGGCCCAGTAGCCAAAGCCAGTATAGCCATGGGCGACAGCAAGCAACGGGTAGGCACGGGAGAAGGCGAGGATCGCATCGCTGCGGCCGCTCTGGACGCGGTAAGTCCAATACTTCAAGCCGTTGTTCTTAACCGCCGACTGAAGGATCGGGTGGCTCTTGGCGAAGTAATCTTCCCGTGCGGGGTAGTCGGCAGGGGCGTTGCGCGAAAGCTTGAGCGGGCGGGGCCAGTGGGAGATGGCGACATCAATATGCGGCGTAAAAGCTTCAACATCGGCAGGGAAAGCATAGTTGCCAATGGTAAGGTAGCGAGGGAGCTGGGGCTCGCCCTCGCGGGTGGCTTCAGAGAGCTTGTTGAAGGTGGCAATATTTTCATCCGGCGAATTTTCGTAGCGCTTGGAGTGGATCTCATCCATCGGAAGGATCGTGAAGCGCGAGCGCGGGATGCCGAGAGTCTCCGCATAGTCGAGGTACGCGGTGACGAGCTGCTGCCAGGCGCGCAGCCAAGGGGCGCTGTAGCGCTCCAGCTCCTTGCCATCAGCCATTTTGAGGTCCTTCATCCAAAAGAGGTTGAAGCGGATGTCGGAGTCTTTAAAGCCATTGAGCCACCGGGTATGCGCGCACTGCGGCGTGGCCCCGAGCGAGACGTTAACAAGGTCGCCCTCGGGGGTGAAGGTAGCGCTCGGCTTGAAGGGCCACTCGATATCGCTCACCCCGTGGGAGGCAAGGTCTTCCCGGGCCTCTTCGGTGAAGCGGTTGACGACGTTGAGCTGGGTGTAGAGAAACTGGTAGTGGGCAAGCTGCGGCTTCCTGGGTAGCGAATGCGGAGAGGCCTTGAGGAGAAAGGGCAGCACTTGCCGGGCCTCGCCGTTTTGCACGGTGAGGGTGCCCTCAAGCTCCGAGGCATCCTTCCGGGGCTGTTGCTTGAGGCTCACGTGCAGGCGGGTGACTTCGCCCGGTTGCAGGGTGATCTTCCACTGCCCGCCCTCGCGAGGAAGAAGCGTAAGGGGGTCGGCAATCAGCGTAGCGCCCTTGGTGTACCAAGTCTCGACGAGAACATGACGCCGCAAGGCAGGCTCCACCGCTGCGGCCACCGGCCCCTCAAGGCGGATCTGGTAAGTCTGGGCGGTGAGGGAGGGGTTCGCCAGCTCCACGCCGAGGGCAGCATGCTCGCCACTAAGGGAGTGGAGTGTGGCGCGCCCGGCAGCACCCGTTTCCGGCAAGGCGGTAGGCTCCAGGCGTTCATACCCATCCACCCAGCGCGCCACAATGGGGTGGCCCCCGTAAAGCGTCTTCTGAAGGCGCGCATTAAGCTCGCGAAAAGCGGCGAGGCTCTTTTCAAAAGCTTCCTCGGCATTCCCGGCACGAAGCGTTTGGTCGCGAAGTGCGTTGGCCTCTTTCTCCAAAGCCACCCACTCTGCCTCCCCCGGCTTTTGTGCAGTGGCCTTGCGGAGCTTATCGAGGAAGTAGCCGTGCTCGCGTTGGAGCACGACGGATTGCCGGGTATCCAGAGCGGCCGAGTCGCTTAGAAAATCGAGCCGGATGTTATCGACAACGACGGTGCCCTCGCTCTTGGAGCGATAGAGGCAGATCCAGAAACGCCCATCGAGCGCATTTTCGGGGATGATGCGGTGGGCCGAAAGCGTCTGGTACTCGGCGTCGAGCTCTTTGTTCCAGATCATCGCCCCATCGACCCATTTCTTACCTCCCACTTCATCGAGAACGTAGTAGCCCACGCGAACGCCAAGGGCCGCACCATCCGGGCTGCGGGCATCCACCTGAAGCACCACGCGCCGCCCGGCAAGGCCGGTGATCTCGAGATCCTGAAACACAGCGGCGTACCCGCTGGAAATGACGAGCGCGCGCGTGCCGCTGGAAGTCCCCTCGCGGGTGAGGGTGATCTCGACCTCTTTGCCGGTCTTCCACCCATCGGGGTAGCCGACGTTGTCGGTATCCTGCTCGAAGTCGGGGTTAAACAGCTCGGCAGTCCCTTCAGCGTGCATGGTAGAGAGGGGAAAGAGAGCGACTAAAAGGCCAAGGAAGGTTTTGGGGAGGAAGCTCATGGGGTGGTGGATTTGCGCTTTTTGAAAAGGTAGTTGTTGTTGGCGAGGATTTCCTCGGGAGTATAGGTAGCGACATGCCCATCCATCAGAAGGTAGAGGCCGCCGCCCTTATACCGCTGGGCGGCGCTGCTTGCGGCGTAGATCATGACATTTGCAATCCCAATGCTCGTCTCAACGCTATCGGTATTGCTGCCGACGATGATGGTTTGTGAAGGCACTTCGACTTCCGAAAGGCGGCTCCCCCAGCCAAGCCGCTCGGGGTACCAATCTGGCGTGTAGCCGAAGTGGGCATGGTTCCACCCGTAGCCGACATTGACGGAGTAGACTCCGTCCATCACCGGGGTGGGGTAGACTTTCAGTGGGTCGTTCTGCCAGGCCGGCCGTTGGGTGAGGCGGCCTTGGGTGGGCTCGTAGTCTTTGCCGCCCATGTAGAAATCCAACGCGCTGTACCAGTAGCGCGCCTGCACGCCGCGCAGCTTGGGCCGAAACGCACCCTCCGGCAGTTTCCCGTTATGGTCGTTGCAGAAGCTAAAGAGGGCGGAGCCGATATTTCTCAAATTGCTAATACTCTGGCTGCGGCGCATCTCGTAGCGGGCTCGCTGGACACCGGGGAAGAGGATGGCCGCCAAAATGACTAGCAAAGCGATCACGATGAGAGCCTCGATCACGCTAAAGGCAGACCTTTGGTTCTGGCGGAGGGCGTTCATGCTCGAGGAACAAGGGAAGGGAGATTACCGCCGCATGCGGCGCGCACCCGCAAGGACCGCGAGGCAGCCAAGAGCCCCCAGCACCATACTCCCCGGCTCGGGCACCGCCGTGAGGAAGAGCCCGCTCTCGCGGATCTCGTAGGAATAATAAGGGGAGCCGTCGAGAAAGCTAACGTTGAGGTCGGCAAGATTGCCACTCGTGGCGTCCCAGTTGATCAGCTGAAGCTCGGCTTCGGGGGCCAGGAAAGCATCGCTCAAATCAATGAGGATGCTACCTCCGAAGGCAAACGTGCCGCTGAGGTCGAGAAAGTCGTAAGTGAGACCGCGCTCGCTGCCATCGGTGGTGGTTACGTTGCCGATCTGGAGATTCAGCTCGATATTGGTATTCCGCCACTCGCCATTAAAGACCCCGGGGCTTGCCTCGCTATTTGCGCCATTGGCAATGAAGGTGAGCAGGCCGTAGTCGCTAGCTGTCTCCCCAATGTGCACGGTAGCCCCTGCGCCCGTGGCGGCGAGGATGTCGGTCGTAATCGTTCCCGCGCCATAGAGGGTGCCCCGGTTGTAGATGTTGAGCATCTGGTCAGTCCGGGTGGCATGAGCCTGAGTCAAGCTGGAGCCTTTACCGACGACGAGGCTCCCTCCGATGACATTGACGTTCCAATAGTTGACGGTGGCATTGGCGCCATTGAGCAAGAGGAGGCGGTTTGTAGCCTCGGCACTGGCGTTACCGATATTGAGGTGGAAGTTGGCCTGCCCGGCGAGCCCCGTGATGGTAAGGCTGGAGCCCGTGCCCGTTACCGTCACGCTATTATTCGCCCCTTTGCTGCCAATATTCATCACCCCCGCAAACAAGGCCGCCCCATTCTCAACGCTGATGCTATTCCCACTATTGGCGGCAATGCTGCCGCTGCCGGCACCCATATTAAAGCCCGCGTTGTACGCCACCGCGAGGCGGGTACCCGTCCCGGTGAGGGTGAGCAAGTTTCCGCTCCCGTTGGAAGCAAAGTTGGAGCCCGCATTGGCGGAAATGTTGACGTCCTGGATCGTGAGGCTGCTATTGGAAGCCTCATAAGCCGCCCGGAAGGAGCCGCCGCCAGCGGGCGCAAAAAGCTGGCGAACGGTGCCGGGGGTGTTGGAGCGAAGCGTGTAGCTGTGGTTGGACGCCGTGAAGTTCAAAAAGCCATAGGCGGCAGAAAGGTTGCTGGAGAGGAGGATCTCGCTCCCCTGCCCGTCAAAATCGACGGAGATTCCGGTCGCGGGCTGGCCGTTACTCCAGTTGGCCGCGTTGGTCCAAAGATGATCTCCGGAGGTATCGCGCCAAGCGGTTTGTGCCTGCGCGGGGGAAAGGGCGGCGGCCGAGAGGCAGGAGACGAGAAGGAGAGCCAACCGACGACGTGAGGGGGAGTAAGGCGATTCCATACGCGCTACTGGAACACTGGAATCCCCCCTTGTCAACGGAAAATATCCTATTAATATGATTGAATATGCCATATTAAATGCATATCTTGGGCGTATCGATGATTTTCTTCAAAATATCACCTCTCCTGTCGCTTAAAAGAACCGGCTTTTACAATTGAGCCATGGGCCCCACCTTCTATTTTACCCCGATGAATTCTGAGACGAGCAATCCGTCGCAACGAGCGGAGCGGTTGATTTTGGAGGAAATCCGCGCAGGCCGGTTTGCCGAAGGCACCCGGCTGCCGGGGGCGGCGGAGCTGGCGCAGCGGTTTCAGATCGGGGTCAACTCAGTGCAGCACGCGCTGGCGCGGCTCTCCACGCTCGGGTATCTGGAGCGGCGGCCCCGGGTGGGGACGATCGTGCGGCAGACCGAGCGCTCGCCCCTGCATATCTACCTGCTCGTCGGTGCGGACCTGAAAAAGGAGCCGCATTATCATGACCGGCGGCTCACAAGCTACCTCGAGTCGGAGCTGGCCAACGCAGGCTGCGTAGCCCACACGCACGACCACCTCTCCAAGCTCCAGGGGTTGACCGGCAAAGAGCGCCAGCAAGCCCTTTCTCGGCTGATGGATGACATGGCGCGCTACGAACCTGCGGGGATTGTGGAGTCCTCTGCGGTATTTCGCCGTCTCTGGGAGCTATCGCGCGTGTTTTCCCGGCCGCAAGTCTCGATCAAAGCCCCGCACATGGGGGGCGACATCTCTCTCTGCCAACGCCGGTTTATGGAGACCTCCATGGCCACGCTCAAGGAGCGGGGCGGGCGGCGGCTGCTCTGGATCACGAAAGTCACGGGGACATCGCCAGACTCCAGCTCCACCAACCACTTCTGGAATGCGATGGCCGCCTCGACCCTGCACTGCGTCGGGGTGCTTGAAGTCAACGACCAGGACCCGGAGCTGCCACCGGAAGTCGCCGTACGCGAGCAGGTACGGTGGTTTATCCACCAGAACCGGCAGCTCCCCCCCTCGCGCCGGGCAGATTGCCTGCTCGTAGACGACGACATTCTAATGCGCGGCGTGGCCCTGGCACTACTCGCCGAGCAGGTGGAGATCCCCAAAGAACTCAAAGTCATGACGCTCACCAACGAAGGCGTGGAGCATCACTTCGGGGTGCCGGTCATCAAGTATGAATACCCGATGGCCGAGATCGCCCGGCGCGCCGTGCAGCTACTAATGGCAAGAATCCTCCGCCAGCCCGAGGAGCGCACCCCGATCCTTCTGGAAGGGCAAGTCCACGACTATGTGTTGTAACGCGCCATGCTCCTGATCGTTACCGCCCTGCTTTTCCTGGGGCTTTGCGTCTACTACACCGTACTCTTCATTCGCGATCTGCGGAATGGGGAAGGCTCCCTACTTCGAAAAACGGGCCGCTGGGTGCGAAACCTCGTCGATTCACTCTTCGGGCTGGGGTGAAGGCCACTTGGCTCGCTCGGAGAAGAAGCCGCCACTCGAAGTGAGTGGCGACCCTAACGGGATTCGAACCCGTGTTACCGCCGTGAAAGGGCGGTGTCCTAGGCCACTGGACGATAGGGTCTTCTCTGGTGAAGAGGGGCGGGAATATGGGTAGGTTTTTCCCCACAGGCAAGCAAATTCGTGCCCGTTTCCACGAAATTCCTTACGGCTCCGGCGGCACGGCTTCCTGGCCCCGGCGGCTTACTTGATCTGCCACTTCCCGGGCGCGGTCTAGCGATTGCTTATACGGGTTGGCCACCCGCTCGGGCGTGGGGGCAGGCTGCCCTTGGGGCGGCGTCTCGCGCGGGCGCAAAAAGAGGACCCACACCAACACCCCGATCCCCAGCAGAAGGAGCCATTTCATACCCCAAAGGGTAACACCCCTTTGCCCCCCCACGCAATGCCCCCTTTTTTCGCCTCGCCGGAGGGGGCGCAAGGAAGGCATCATCCCCACAAAACCGCCTCGCCGCCTTTGGTCACCCCGCGTCCGCTCCTTCCACCATGAACACGCCCACCTTGCACCCCGACGCCCTGCAAAGCCTCCTCGCAGCCCGGCATGGAGACCCGTTCGCCATCCTTGGGCCGCACCCCGCGCCCGATGGCGGCTGGGTGGTGCGCACGCTGCAGCCGGGGGCGGAAGCGGTGGCCGTGCTCCCCGAGGGCGAAGGCGCACCGGTGGAGGCCGCGCGGTGGGATGCCGCAGGCTACTTCGAAGCCCACCTCCCCCCGCCGCCCGATGGCCCCGAGGAGCGCCCCGCCTACCGCCTGCGCATCACCCCCCACGGGGGCGCAGCCTCATACGAAACGGCAGATGCCTACGCCCATGGCCCCCTCCTGGGCGAGCTCGACTTGCACCTCTTTGCCGAAGGCCGCCACTGGCAAGTCTACGAAAAACTCGGCGCCCACCTCACCACGCATGAAGGTGTGCGAGGCTGCCACTTCGCGCTCTGGGCGCCGAATGCGCAGCGCATCTCCGTGGTGGGGGATTGGAACGGGTGGGACGGCCGCACCCACCCGATGCGCAAGCACCCCGGCGCGGGCGTGTGGGAGATCTTTATCCCCGGGGTGGAAGAAGGAGCGCACTATAAATTTGAAGTGCGCGGCTGCCGGGGAGAGGTCGTCCTCAAAAGCGACCCCTACGCCTTCTACGGCCAGCACGGGTTGCAAACGGCCTCCATCGTCCACGACCTGCACCGCTACCGATGGGCCGATGGGGCTTGGATGGGTGAGCGCGCCCGCCACCCGTGGCACAAGAGCCCGGTGAGCATCTATGAAGTCCACCTCGGCTCGTGGATGCGCGTGCCCGAGGAGGGGAACCGCCCCCTCTCCTACCGGGAGCTGGCCGAGCGCCTGCTCGATTACGTCTGCGAAATGGGGTACACCCATATCGAGCTGATGCCCGTAGCCGAGCACCCGTTTGACGGCTCGTGGGGCTACCAGATCACCGGCTACTTCGCCCCCACCAGCCGCTTTGGAAATCCGGATGAATTCCGCTACTTCATCGACCGCTGCCACCAGCGCGGCATCGGCGTCATCCTCGACTGGGTGCCCGGCCACTTCCCCAAAGACGCCCACGGCCTCGCGGAGTTTGACGGCAGCGACCTCTACGAACACGCGGACCCGCGCCAGGGCGAACATGCCGACTGGGGCACCCTCATCTTCAACTACGGGCGAAACGAAGTGCGCAACTTCCTCATCGCCAACGCCCTCTTCTGGCTTGCCGAGTACCATATCGACGGGCTGCGTGTGGATGCCGTCGCGTCCATGCTCTATCTCGACTACTCGCGCCAGCCGGGCGAATGGGTTCCCAACGCCCATGGCGGCCGCGAGAACCTTGAGGCCATCGCCTTTCTCAAAGAGTTCAACGAAGTCTGCTACAGCCGCCACCCTGGGGTGATGACGATCGCGGAGGAATCGACCGCGTGGCCCGGCGTCTCGCGGCCCACGTACCTGGGCGGGCTCGGCTTCGGCTTCAAGTGGAACATGGGGTGGATGCACGATTTTCTCGTCTACATGGCGCGCGAAGCGATCCACCGGCGCTACCACCAGGGGGAGATCACCTTCTCGCTCATCTACGCTTTTCATGAGCACTTCATCCTCGTCTTGAGCCATGACGAAGTCGTCCACGGCAAGCAGAGCCTTCTCTCCAAAATGCCGGGCGACCGGTGGCAACAATTTGCCAACCTGCGCCTCTTCTACGCCTGGATGTACGCGCACCCAGGCAAGAAGCTCCTCTTCCAGGGCGGCGAGTTTGGCCAATGGGCCGAGTGGAGCCACGAACGGAGCCTGGACTGGCACCTCCTCAATGAGCCTGACCACGCCGGCCTGCGCCGCCTCGTCCAGCATCTGAACTGGGTCTACAAACACGAACCCGCCCTCTGGAGCTTTGATGACTCGCCCGAAGGGTTTGAGTGGATTGACTTTCATGATGCCGACAACTCCATCGTCGCCTTCCTGCGCCGGGGGATGGATGGCTCCGTACTCGTCTTCATCGTCAACGCCACCCCTATCGTCCGCGAAGCCTACCGCGTCGGCGTCCCCGCCGAGGGGTGGTATGAGGAAATCCTCAACACCGATGCCGCCCTCTACGGCGGGGCCAACGTCGGCAACCTCGGGGGCCAGCGCGCCGAGCCCTCTTCCTGGCAGGGGCGCAGCCACACCCTCACCCTGCGGCTCCCGCCGCTGGCCGTCCTCGGCTTCAAGCTACACACCCACCTCTTGCCTTCGGAAACCCCTGAAACCCGGTAGGATACGGGTCAAAAAATTAGCAAAAAAAGTCGTTGCGAAACGCCATTACAGGAGTAACCTGCAGAAGTTTTAGTTCCCATCCCCTATGAAACGCACTATCCGTTCCGTCCCTCAGGGCTTTACGCTCATCGAACTTCTGGTCGTGATCTCGATCATCGCCATTCTGGCGGGCATCGCGCTCCCGGCCTTCAACGGCGTTGTCGAGCGCGGTCAGCAGACCAAAGCGCTGAGCAATGGCAAGCAAATCTACCTCGGCCTGAAAATGTTTGCGGGCGACAACGACGGGGCATTCCCCAGCGTGCCTAAAGCGGCTGACGGCTCCGAAGGCACCGGCGACATCGCGGATGCCAACGCCGCCTTCCGCTGGCTCGTGCCGGATTACATCCAGAGCGAGGCCATCTTCTGGCTCGCCAAGTCTGGCTGGTGCAACAAGAAAGCTCCGGACGAAAACACGGCAAGCGGCAGCGCCTTGGCTGGCGGTGAGAACCACTGGGCCTACGTTCGCAAGCTTTCCGACACCTCCAAGCCCGCCCTCCCGATCATTGCAGACGGCTTCAGCTCCACGGTGGGTGAATACAGCGAAGATGAAACGGCCCCCGGCGGCGTTTGGAAGGCGAAAGCCGCCATCGTTGTCCGTGTCGATGGCAGCGGCAAGGTGGAGCGCATCAAACCCTCCGACAACAAGAAGGTCGTAGGCCCGATCGGTGGTGCCGCCGAGGGTGATATCTTTGCCGTCGCCACCAACTGGCTGGTGACCGGGCAGACCCCCGTGAACCCGCTGGCCGCAACCAGCGGCTCCTAGGACTCAGCTACAAAAGAAATTTACCAGAAACCGCTCCCGGGCAACCGGGGGCGGTTTCTGCATTTTACGGGAGGGGGAAAAGTGGGGCCAAACGCCGAAGCGGTCGAGGGCGACCGCGCTCCAAGACGCTGCCGCGAAGCAAGTGGACTCCACGAAACGCGCCAGCGTCTTGGAGTGTGGCGGCCCTCCGCCGCTTTCGTACGCAGGAAGCGCGCCCGACCCAAAAAGCTTCACCCACCAGCCAAGCCGCAGAGCGCCATGCCTACTCCAGCGCCTTGAGCGCGCGGATGATCGCCTCGCGCCGCCTCGGCGTAAGCCGCTGGAGCGGTACCGCTACCGAGAGCGCCGCCGCAGGCCAACCGCAAAACCCCAAATCCACCGCGAGGCACGAAACCCCCTCGGCCGCCTCCTCACGCTCCTCGGCCACGCCATTGTGGCGTGCCTCCTCCAGCAGGCGCAGGAGCACCGCCTGCGTCCCCACCGGGCCGGAACGCCGCAGCTCCGTGACCGCCAGCAGTGCCTTGAGCTCCCGCGGGGGCATCCGCGCCGCCACCGCCCGCCCCAGCGCCGTGCACCAGTAAGGATCGCTCTCGCCGGGCGTCACAATGTAGCGGAGCGGGCGCGTCGTCTCCAAAAAATCGACGTAGACGACCTGCGCCCCCTCCAGCACCCCGAGGTTTACCGTCTCGTTAAGCTCCTCGTGCAGCCGCCGCATGAGCGGGCGCGCCGCTGCCTTGAGCGCCGCGTACGGATCTGCCGGAGAGCCAAGCCGGGCCACCCTCGGCCCCAACAAATAGTCGCGGCTCCCTGCGGGCCGCGCCACGTAGCCAAGGTTCTGCAACGAGCGCAGCAAGCGGCACGCCGTCGGCTTGGAAAGGCGCGCCCCTTCCGTCACCTCATTGAGCGAAACGGGACGCTCCGCCCCAGCCAGAAACTCCAGCAAAAGGAACGCTTTCTCTACACTTGAGGCGGACACGCCGCAGACGGTAACGCTTTCTCATTGAAATTTCCATTTCGAAAGATGAAACAATCCCCCTATATGAAATCGTTTTCCCTCAAGGGCCACGCCGCCCTCGTTACCGGCTCCACGCGCGGCATCGGCGCGGCCATTGCCGATGGCATTGCCGAGTCGGGTGCCGCCCTCCTGCGCCATGGCCGCCGCCCCGAGCCCGGGCAGGAGCGCGTCATCCTCGCCGACCTTTCGGATCCCGCCGGGGTGGAGACGCTCGTCTCCCAAGCCTTCGAAGCCGAGCCCGGGCTCGACCTGCTGGTGTGCAACGCGGGCAGCTTCTTCGATACCGAGTTTCTGGAGATGGACCGCGAGCGCTTCGAAAAGACGATGCGCCTCAATGTCGAGCAAGTCTACTTCCTCATCCAGCGCTTCGCCAAAGAGTTGATCGCACGCGGTCGCGGCGGCTCGGTGGTCCTCATCAGCTCCACCAACGGCTTCCACGCCGAGGAGGGCTCCACGGCTTACGATACTTCCAAGGGCGCGCTCGTCATGCTCACCCGCTCGGCGGCGATGGCGCTCGCGCCGCATGGCATCCGCGTGAACGCCGTGGCCCCGGGGCTCATCGTCACGCCGCTCACTTCGGGGTGGATCACCACGCAGCCCGAGAAAGTGCGCCACTACGAAAAGAAGATCCTCGCCCGCCGCCTCGGTACTTCCGACGATTGTGCCGGAGCCACCGTCTTCCTTCTCAGCGATGCCGCCCGCTACATCTACGGGCAGACGCTCGTCGTCGATGGCGGATTGACGGTTGGCCAGATCGGCAGCTTCCCGTAGGATACCGGCCCTTCTCTCCCATCATGAGCCATCTCGAATACCGCAGCGTCTACCTCGACCAACCCATCGTCCGGGGGCGCATCCTCGACATCCTTGAGCCCGAGCCGGGCCTGCCCGAGCAGCCCGTGGCGCTCTTCTTTGTCCACGGCGGTGGCTGGCGCGCCGGAGCACGGGCCGATTTCCACACGATCGCCCTCGCCTTCCGATCCCTCGGCTTTGAAGTCGCCAGCACCGATTACCGGCTTGGCGGCGGGGTCGATCTTTTCGGACAGATCGCCGACGTCCGCGAGGCGCTCCGTTTCTATGCAGACGACTTGCACCGGCGCGGACGGTCCGAGCGCGTCGTCCTCATCGGCTCCAGCGCGGGAGCGCATTTGGCGCTCATGGTTGGCTTGGAGGAGCCGCCCGCCGCGCGCGTGGCGGGAGTCTGCGTGCAGGCCGCCCCCTTCACCTTCGAGCCTTGGCCCGATATTTTCCCCGCGATCTGGGAGAATATGGTGTCGATCATTGGTACGCCGTACGCCGCCGACCCGGAGCCGTACCGGCGCGCCTCGCCCAACCGCCTCGTGCGGCCGGAGATGCCGCCCGTCTTTGCACTCCACGCGCAGAACGAGCACATGTTCCCGCTAGAGCTGACGGAAGAGTTCATCCGCAAAGCCGCCGCCTGCGGAGCCCGGGCGGAATACAAAATCTACCCGAACACCGAGCACGGCTTCTTCTACTCCTTGAGCCGCCGCCAGCAGAAGGAAGCGTTTGAAGACATCCTCGCCTTCATCCACTCCCTCGAGCAGCAGGGGTGGACGCAAGAGGCGTAGAGGGTTGAGCGGCTATCCCGCTCAATGCCGCCCGCGGGCGGCATGTGCGGCTTGGGTGGAGATCTTATCCGTCACCGCCAATAGCAAGGCGGAGATGACAAACGTCATATGCAGCACGACCTGCCAAAGCACCGTATTGTCCGGCACCGGCTTGGAGCCGACTTCGATAAACGTCTTGAGCAGGTGGATCGAAGAGATGCCGATGAGCGCCGTCGCCAGCTTTACTTTGAGCACCCCGGCATTGACGTGCGAAAGCCACTCCGGCTGGTCCGGGTGGCCATCAAGCCGGAGCCGGGAGACAAACGTCTCATACCCGCCAACGATGACCATGATCAAGAGGTTGGCGATCATGACCACGTCGATCAACCCCAGCACGGTGAGCATGATCTCCTTTTCCGTGATGCGGTTGGCATGGGTAACGAGGTGCGCCAGCTCGATGATGAAGTGGTAGACGTAGACGGCCTGCGCCACGATCAGGCCCACGTAGAGCGGGGCCTGAAGCCAGCGGCTCAGGAAGATGAAGTTACCCAAGGTGTTGAGAGAGCGGGTGTTCATGGCCTCTAATATTACGACGTTAGTTTGTTTGAAGGTTCGGCGCGAGGGTTGGAAATTGTAGGGCGTTTCTGTGAAACGCCATGGGGTTGGGCTGCCGTCTCACAGAGACGGCCTACCATTCACGCTTCGCAGGCGTTCTGCCAGGATGAGCTGAACGTCGTAATACTAGTCCAACACGACCTGCTGCCCTTCGCGGACGGCTTCGATGACTTCCTCCGGCTCATCAGCCTTCTTGAGCCGCTCGGTGAGGTACTCGCTCTCGATCAGACCGACGATGTCGGCCAGCAACCTTGGCTGGAGCCGGGCCATGCCGCCGGGGGTGAGCAGGAGGAAGACCAGCTCGATCCGCTCGTTGCTGTTCTCGACGGGGATGCCGTCATCCGACCGCGCGAAGATGAGCACCGGCTGCTCGATGCCGTCCAGACGGCAGTGCGGGATGGCGAGCCCTTGGCCAAGGTAGGTGTTCATCGTCGCCTCGCGGGCGAGGACGTGCTCGATGATCGTCTCCTTGTCCTGCGGCAGCTCGTCTGCTGGGACGCGGGCGATGATCTCGCGCACCGCCTGCGGGAGCGAACTGGCCTGGAGCTTGAAGAGGACGCGCCCCGGCGTCATGGCATCGGAGAGCGAGACGGTCTGGCCCGTGCGCACGGTGTCGAACTCATCGCCAATCTTGCCGACCAGCTCTTCGAGCACGTCTTCGAGGGTGATGAGGCCCGTCCACTGTCCGTCGGTGTTGACGACGATGGCCAGGTGGTGGCACGCCCGTTGGAAGCGGGTGAGCGCATCATCCAGCGGCAGGTCTTCATTCATCTCCTGAATGGGGCGTGCGAGCTGCCGAAGCCCTTCGGTATCAGGGGCGTGGCGGCCGTTAAAGAGCATCAAATCCTTCAGGTGCAGGACACCGATCGGCTTGGAGTCGCCATCTTCCACCAGCGGGTAGCGGGAGAAGCGGGTCTGCCGGAGCATATCGAGGTTATCGCCCCACGGTACGTCGAGGCGGATGGAGCGCACGCCGCTGCGGTGGCGCATCGAGTCGCGCACGGAGATCTCGCCCAAGTCCATGATGTTCTCGATGAGCAAGAGGCGGCGGAAGGGGATGAGGCCGAGCTTCTCAGGGCGCTCGAACATCATTTTGAGGTCATCCTGCCGCGGGCGCAGCAACGAGATGATGACGCAGATGAGCAGCAGCACCAGAATCAGCGCCAGCGACATATCGACCGGCACTTTGTAGATGTCGGCCAGCAACATCTTGATGCCGAGGATCAGAATAATGGAGGCAAACCCGTAGTGCAGGAAGTGGAACATCCGCATGAACCCGGAGACGGCGAAGTAAAGCGCCCGCAGCCCGAGCATCGCAAAGATGTTGGAGGTGTAGACGATAAACGGATCGTGCGTGATGGCGAAAATCGCGGGGATCGAGTCGACGGCGAAGATGATGTCGGAAGACTCGACCGCGAGCAGGACGAGGAAGAGCGGCGTGGCGATGAGCTTGCCGTCGATCCGGGTAAAGAAGTTGGCCCCGTCGTACCGGTCCGTCACCGGGAAGAAGCGCCGGAAGTTGCGGACGAGCCAGTTGTTCCCGGGGTCCACCTTGCTGGAGTCGTCCCGCTTGCGCATCATGGAGATGCCGGTAAAGACGAGGAAGGTACCGAAGACGTAGATAATCCAGTGGAAGCGCTCCAGGAGCGCCAACCCGGCGACGATGAAGACGACGCGCAGGATGATCGCGCCGATAATGCCCCAGAAGAGCACCTTGTGGTGGAAGGCGGCTGGTACCCGGAAGTAGTTAAAGATCAGCAGAAAGACAAAGATGTTGTCGATGCTGAGCGATTTTTCGACCAGGTAACCGGTCAGAAACTCCATGCCCGCCTCGCCGCCTCGGCTGTGGAAGAGGACGATGCCGACATTGAAGATAAGGGCCAGGCCGGTCCAGACGCCGAACCAGGTCAGCGCCTCCTTCATGGAAATTACGTGGGACTTGCGCTGGAAAACACCCAGGTCAAGCGCAAGCATGGCGACGATGAAGAGGGTAAACCCTCCCCACGCCAGCAGTGGTTCGTTCATCATAAATTAGCGGTGAAACCCCCCTTTCCATGGAGGTAAAGGGGGTATTTTGACAAAGGCCCGCGCCGGAAATCGAGCAGATTATTCCGGGGCAGCACGGGGCACCGGGCCGGGAGAGCCGACCCGTGACGGGAGAGAAGGGCTGGAAGAAGAGGGGTACTCAAAGGCGGAGGCAACTTTAGTCCTCCCTCCGCCCTCCCAGCAGTAGCGGCAGCAGATGCCAGAGCATATACGCCAGCGAAGTAATAAACGCGGCCACGTAGGTCCATGCAGCGGCATCGAGCACTTTACGCACGGCACCCATCTGGTCCTCCGTGGCCACGTGGCCCATCCCGGCCAAAATGTCCTTGGCCCGCCGCGAAGCATCAAACTCCACGGGCAGGGTAATCAAGTTAAACAGCATGACAACACCCCATGCGCACGCCATGAGCGGGCCCCAGGTGCGCGGAGTCATCAACCCGGTAAAGATGCCGATCAGCGGCAGCCAGAGGATGACGTGGTTGGCATAAGTGGTGACGCCCACCGCCGCCATGCGCCAGCGCAGCGGGGCAAAGGCGATTTTGTCCTGAATGGCATGCCCGCACTCGTGCGCGGCCACCCCGAGCGCGGCACACGAGGTGCCATGGAAGTTCTGGGTGGAAAGGACGAGCCGCTTGTTGATCGGGTCGTAATGGTCGCCCAGCAGCTCGTCGTGCTCCAAAATCTCGACGTTATGGATGCCCGCGCGGTCCAGAATCTGCGCGGCGACTTCGGCCCCCGTCTCCCCCGAGGCGGCGGGGAGATTGCTATAGCGGGCGTACACCGACTTCACCCGGGCGGCGGCCACCAGGGAGAGGAGCATCGTTCCGACAAAGAGGCAAATGGCGAAGAGCATCATGGAATAAACAGGTCTGCTCTTTCCATTAGCACGGTTTGAAAAAGTGACAACCGCGCCCCCAGCGCAGCTTTCTGGCGGGCGAGCGCGACGAGCCGGGCCTGCGCTTTCTCTTTGCGGGCGCGGACGATGGCGCGAGGGAGGTTGCCCACGCTCTCCAGGGAGTGCGCGACTTTGGCGAGCGCCTTCTCGCCCACCCGGCGGATCCATTCGCGGCTTTTGCCAAAGCGCGGGGCCATCTCGCGGTACGACTCGGGCTCATCATCGAGCAACCCGAACTTGAGGGTGACGACTTGCAGCTCCGTATCGTCGAGTCCATGGAGACAGGCGGCGATCTCTTCCTGCAATTCGCGGCGCGAGAGGTGTTCTCCCGGGGAGAGGGTGCTGGTATCTTCCCACGCGGCCACGCGGGCGGCGGCTTCGGGGTCGGCATCCAGAGAGGCGACGCGCACGCGGTCGGCCTCGATCTCGGCGAGGCGCTCCTCCTCCAGCCCAAGCCGGTCGGCCAGCTCGGAGAGGTTTTCTTCACCCCCCAGCTCGGCATTAAGCTCGGCGTGCAGGCGGTCCAGACGACGCAAACGTTGGGAACGCCAGACAGGGATGCGCACCGCCCGCCCCTGCGCGGTGATGGCGCGGTGGATGCGCTGCTTGATCCACACCCCCGCGTAGGTGCCAAACTCCACCCCCAGTGCCGGGTTGTACAACTCCGAAGCGCGCAGGAGGCCCAGGTTCCCCTCGGAAACGAGGTCTGCCAGCGGCAGCCCGTAGCCGCTGTATTGGCAGGCGATTTTGACGACCCGGTGCAAATGCCCGAGAAAGACCCGTTCACACGCGTCTGGGCACCCGGCAGCGGCGGCCTCAAAGAGAGGGGCTTCTTCCGGGGCAAAGGGGGGGATGGAGGCCAGCTTGGAAAGGTAGGGCTCCAGCCCCGCCAAAGCGGGCAGGTTGGGGATCATTTTCGCTTCTTTATTAGCAGACCGGCGCGCGCTGGCAACGATCTGTTTTGATCTTCACCGGGCGGGCGGGTATTTGCCGAGCTTGCGCTGGAGGGAGCGCCGGTGCAGCCCAAGGAGCCGCGCGGCCTGGCTGATATTGCCCCCGCACTCGGTAAGGACGCGCTGGATGTGCTCCCACTCCAGCCGCTCCAGAGAGGGGGGCTCCAGCGGGGGGTGCGCTTCGTCTGCCGGGGCGGCGGGGTCGCGCGAAAGCGCGTGGAGGATCTGGTCGGCATCGGCCGGTTTGGTCAGGTAATCCCACGCGCCGAGGCGGACAGCCTCCAGCGCGGTGGCGATGCTCCCATACCCGGTGAGAATGAGGCAGCGGGCCTCCGGGGCGAGCCCACGGAGCGCGCGCAGGGCTTCAAGCCCATCGGGCCCGGGCATGGCAAGGTCGAGCACGACGGCATCGGGCGGCGGGGTACGGGCGGCCAGCTCCAGTGCGGCGGGGGTATCGGGCGCGGTCTCCACGGTGAGGCCCCGGCGGCGCAGGGCGTTGGCAAGGTGCTCGCGAAGGGAGGCGTCGTCATCCACCAAGAGCAGGCGCTGGAAGGGGGGGCTCATAGCTCGCCCTCCTCCGCAGGCAGCGGCAGGAGGAGAGTGGCCCGCGTGCCGCCCCCCGGGTTGGGCTGCAAGGCGAGCTCGCCCCCGAGCCGAGAGGCAAGCGTGCGCACCAGAAAGAGCCCCAGCCCCATGCCGCGCCCGGGCGCTTTGGTGGTGAAAAACGGCTCCCCGGCGCGCGCGGAGGCGGCGGGGCTCAGGCCCGGCCCGTGGTCGCACACGGTGAAGCGGGCGCGCCCTTCCTCCACCGCCAGCTCCAGCCGGAGCACCCCGGAGTCGGCATCGGCGGCGTTTTGCACGAGCACCCCAAGCGCCTGAGTGAGCGGCTCCAGCGGCAGGTAAAAGGTGCATCCCGGCGGAGCCGCCACCTCCAGCCGGGCGGCCACGGGGCCGAGCGCGGCGCGCAGGCGCTCTTCCAGCGCCGCCGCATCGAAGCGCTCCGCCGCGTTCCCCACGCCCCGGGTGGAGCGGGCGTTGAGCCGGTCGAGAATGGCGCGGCACCGCTCCACTTCGGCGCGGATGAGGCGGGCATCGGCCAGTGCTTCGCCCCCGGGCGGGGCGGCCTCCAGCTCGCGCTCCAGCTCGCGGGCGATGACGGCGATGCTCCCCAACGGCGAACCGAGCTCGTGCGCCACCCCGGCCGAGAGAGTGGCCAGCGAGGCAAACTGCTCGTGCCGCGCAGAGGCCACCCGGGCTTGGGCCAGCTCTTCCTCCTGATGCCGCAGCGCCTCCTTCATCCGCGCCACAAAGTAGGCGATGCACGCGCTGGTGACGAGGTAGGCGACGCCCATACCCCGCAAGTGGAGGTCAAACGGCATGCCGCCATGGTCGCCATGCTCGCCGCTGCCACCGTGGGCCACGCAGTTGAGCGGGTGGTAGTAGTAGAAGAGAAAGAGAAAGCACCCGACGCTAAGCCCCACCAGCGCCCAGAGCCGCCCGGTTTGCAGCAACATCGCCGCCAATGCGATATGGACGAGGTAAAAGGAGGTGAACGGGTTGTGGGCCCCGCCTGTCCAGTAAAGCATGGCGGTGAGGAGCAGCGTATCCAACGCCAGCACGGCACCAAAGAGGTTTGCGCTCTCGCGCCGGGCACGGTTGGCGGGGAACTCGTGGAGCAACCCGTTGGAGAGCGCCAGAATGAGAAGGATGACCAGCAGCGGCTGGAGCGGCAGGGGGATGTGGAGCACCCACGCCGCGAGCAGGATGGTCACCGTCTGCCCGGCCACCGCCGTCCACCGCAGCCGCAGGAGCCAGCCGAGGGTATTCCCTCGGGAGAAAGCATCACGCGAGGCAGGCATGAAAGGGGCGGGCGGGTTGCATGGAGCGTTGGGGCCAAGCCTCTCACGGTTTGCCCCCCGAAGCAAAACCGCTCTTGAGCCCCGGGGTGCGGTGTGTTGTCGCACCCCCCGGGCCTATGGAGGCTCGGGCAGGCCGCGCTCGCGCAGCCAGGCGCGCATGGCGTCTGTCCACTCCCACGGTGCATTCTCACTGGTGGGGCGGATCGGCGTTTGGCAGAGGAGCCCCCCATCCACCCGCAGGGCCGTACCGGTAACGTAGCGGGCCGTATGCAGGTAGCTGGCGGCCTGCGCGATATCCTCCGGCGCGCCCCAGACCGGGAGCGGCTGGAGCGGTGGGTCGGCGCGGGCCACCTCCGCGCCGAAGCGCTCGTGGAAGGCCCACCACGCATCCCGCGGGACGACTTCGCTCAATGGGCCGGGCGGGCCGTTGAGGATAAAACCCGGGACAATCAGGTTCACCCGGATCTCCGGAGCCAGCTCGACGGCCAGAGAGGTCGTCAGCCCGATCAACCCCGCTTTGGCCGCGCCATAGAGGACGTGCCCGGGGGTGCCAAACTGCGCCATCACCGAGCCTACAAGCAGCAGCGAGCCCCCGCCCCGCTCGCGCAACGGCCCAGCCAGCTCGCGCGCGGCCAGCCACGCAGAGCGGAGGTTGCCCGCCAGCAGGCGGTCGTAAGTTTCCACGCGGGTCTCCCCCAGCGGCTCGTTGTGGCCAATGCCGACGTTGGCCATGACGACGCTGGGCCGCAGGCCAAGCCGCTCGGCCTCGGCGCGCATCTGCGCCCATGCTTCGGGGGAGGTAAAGTCGGCCTCAAGAAAATGCACCGGGTGGCCCTCTGCCGCCAAAGCCTCGACAAGCTGGCCCGCACCGACGGTATCCACATCGGCAAAGAGCACCTCGGCCCCGCACCGCGCAAAGTGGCGCACCACCCCAGCCCCGATACCATGCGCCCCCCCACTCAGAAGGAGGCACTCGCCCCGAAAATCCCAAACCGGTAGACGGGGGCCAACAGAGGAGGGTTCGCTCTTCATCGATTGTGCAAAATTGTCAACATTCCCGAATAAAAATGTCAACATTTACAACCGGAAGACCGGCCGTCTTTTAGGCAAACTGCCGCAGCAGCCGGTCCACCGAAAGGCAAAGGTCTTGCAGCCCTTGGCGGTAGCGGTTGGCGGGGACGATCTCGATCGCCTCGCGCCCTTCGCGAAGAAAAGTGCGCGCCGTCTCAATGGCATTGTGCAGCGAGCCGCGCTCCCGCACGGCGGCGACGAGCCCCTCAATCCCCTCGCCCGAAAGGATCACCTCATTCCACCGGGCGCGGTCTGCCGCGCTGCTGTTTTGCAGGAGGTGGAGCACGGGGAGGGTGAGCTTGCCCTTGCGCAAGTCGGACCCCAGGGTCTTGCCGGCTACCGCTTCGTCGCCCGCGATATCGAGGCAATCATCGTAAATCTGGTAGGCGATGCCGAGCTTGAGGCCGAAGCTCTTCATGGCGCCGATGATCTCGGGCGAGGGCTCATTGAGCAGCGCCCCCAGCTCCGTGGCCGCGCCAAAGAGGGCGGCCGTCTTCATTTCGATGATTTTGTAGTAGTCTGGCAGGCTCAGCTTGAGATCAAACCGGCGCTGGGTCTGGATGATCTCGCCGGAGCAGACATCCGAAGCCGCGTTGGCGATGCGGCGGCTGATCTCGGTGTTGGTAAAGTTCGTCGAAAGCTTGAGCGCATGGGCAAACATGCAGTCTCCCAGCAAGACGCTGAGGGCATTGCCCCACTTGGCATTGGCCGTGGGCGCGCCGCGGCGGATCTCCGCGCCGTCCATAATGTCGTCATGCACGAGCGTGGCGGCGTGGATGAGCTCCAAAATCACCGCCAGATCAATCTGTTGCTGGCCGATGTTGCCTGTCGCCCCTCCGGCGAGCAGGGCGAGTGCAGGCCGGAGCCGCTTGCCGCTGCTCTCGCAGGCGTAGGCGACGTAGCCTTCCACCGCGGGGTCAAACTCACGGGCTTGCGCACGGATGCGCTCTTCAACGCTGTAAAGGGGAGCGTTGATCAACTCAAACGTGGCCTTGATTTCCTTCGGGATGGGCAGGGCCTTACGCAACGCCCTCGGCAGATGTTTCACTCCAGACAGAAAATAAGGATCGGCGCACCAAAGTCAATCGCGCGCGTGTGGCGCGGACATTTGCCAAGGTACCTCCGCGAGACATGGCACGGCTCCCCTCCCACCGCGCTCAAAAGGGTTGGCAAAACCGTTTACATTTTGTAAAATGAACGCGGACCTTTAACCCCCCCTTAAGTTGTTGTGTCTACCTCCCCCCGCAAGCGCAATGCCTTTGTGGAGTTTCAAAAGAGACTCTTTTCCTCGCGGTTCCTCACCCTTTCCGCACTACTGCACCTGATCTTTATCCTCGCCTTTGGGGGGACGGTGCTTTTCACCCAGCAGGCCGACCCACCCGACTTCTCCGTCCCGGGGCAGGAAGGCGGCCTTGTTGCAGACCATGAGACCATCGAGCGCCCCGCCGATGCCATGCCGATCGAGCAGCCCGCCGTGTTCGACATCCAGCCAGCCACCCTCCAGAGCACCCCGACGATCGAGATCATCACCACCCCCCTCCCCTCGGAGCGGGGGTTTTCCATGCCGCAGCCCCCAGGGCCGGCAGCGGCGGACCTCGCGCAGATCGCCCCGCCCCCGGCAGCGCCTCCCTCCTTTAGCGGGCTGAGCCCCGAGCAAGCGCGGGCCATTGCAAGCTTCACCGGCGGGTGGACGCGCAAACAACACGGCTCCAACCCGCGCGACATGGACTTCGAGTTCACCGCCTACCTTGCCAAATATGGCGACCCTCGCGACCGCACCCGGGGGGGAGACTGGGCCTCCACCAATCGCATCAAAGACGGCCAAATCGTCACCGGCAGCCTCCCCAACCTGCTCTACTTCATGAACAAGAAGTCGCGCAGCCGGATCAAGGCGCACCCCAACGCCATCCCTCTGGACCTTTCCAGCGACGAGATCTTCTCTAAAAACCCGCCCTTCATCTTCTTCACCGGCCACCGCGACTTTGTCTTGAGCGACCGCGAGGTCGAGAACCTGCGCAAGTACATCCTGCTCGGGGGCGCCATCTGGGGAGACAGCTCCCTGCCGGGCCGCCGCTCCCGCTTTGACATCGCCTTCCGCCGTGAGATGCGCCGCATCATCCCCGATGCCGACAAAACGTGGCAGGCCCTCCCTCCCAACCACCCCCTCTACCCACGGGCCCCGTATTTTGAGCACGTGAGAAGCACCCCTTCGGGTGTGAACTTCTACCAGGAGCCCGCCTACGCCCTCACCTACGCGGGGGAGATCGCCATCCTCTACACCGCCAACGACTACGGCGACATGTGGCAGTTTGGCCTCAACGAGAAAGATGAGTTTGAAGTCGGCCGCGACGAAAAAGGGCAGTTTGTCGCCACCAACCCCCTCCTTTGGGAGTGGCGCAACACCTACATCCGCAACATCACCCCCGCCTCGGTGCTCGCCTCCTACCAGTTTGGCACCAATGTCGTCGTCCACCTGCTCACCCGGTGGCAGGATAAAGTGCGCAGCGCCCCCGTGGGGCTCTAATTGTTACTGCGTTCGATCGTTTGAAGGTTCGATGCGAAAGAGGGCAACTGTAGGGCGTTTCTGTGAAACGCCATGGGGTTGGACCGCCGTCTCACAGAGACGGCCTACAATTCACGCTTCGCGGGCGTCCTGTCGGGATCAGCTTAACGTCGTAATACCAAGG
>JBBCKB010000044.1:0-24601 GCA_037189965.1 Chthoniobacteraceae bacterium
CCACGCGGGCTTAACGCAGGATGCGCAGCATCTCATTTCCACCGCGCTGGAATTCATACCCGACGCGCTCGACTTCCGCCCGCCAACCGCAAGCAGCCGCGCGCCGGAGGATCTCCTCCACATACGGGGAGCGTTCTCCGCGCAGGGTGATCAGCGGGAATAACCGGGCCTCGGGGGCAACGCGGAGCATCTCGCGGATGCTTACCCAGTGGGTCTCCAGATCGACCTGTTCACTATAGAGAAAGAGGTAGTGGGAACAGAGGGCGAGGTCGAAAGAGGTGTCCTCATACGGAAGGCGCGGGAGGCTCTCGGCCTGGTAGCGCCCGGCGGTTTTGCCCGTGCCGAAGTCTTCCAGAAACCGCTCCATGGTGGTCATGCGGCGGCGGCCGAGGTCTTCGACGTCGGCAAACTCCTCCCACACAAAGGCGCTCTGGTAGCGGTGTGCCTGCTCCATGACCATCGGGTAGGTCTCGGCGATGCGGCGGCGGATCTCTTCGGCCGGAAAGTGGTAGAGCGGGTCGGCGGCGCAGCCGGGCAGGCCGCGTAGGTGGCGCTCTGCGGTGAAGTCGCTTGGGCCGCCGCCGCAGTCGAGAATGCGGCGCGGCTCATCCTCCGGGCCAAGGGCAAAGTAGCGGGTGTACTCCTCATACCCGCGCCCCCACGGGACGACCTGGTTGATGCTATACCCCTCGGGGATGCTGCCGGTGCTGCTGCTGCTCACGATTCGTGCTCCAGCGCGGCGTGGTCGATGGTGGTAAGCCGCCGCTTGCGCTCGCCAAGCCGGGGGATGCAGCCGATGAGCGCCCGGGTGTACGGGTGCTGCGGGCGGTGAAGGACCTCCGCCACCGGCCCATGCTCGACGATGCGCCCGCGAAACATGACGGCGACGTTGTCCGCCACTTTGCCGATGATGCCAAAGTTGTGGGTGATGAGGATGAGGCTCATGCCAAGCTGCTCCTTAAGCTCGCGGAGCAGCTCCATGATCTGGGCTTGGATGGTGACATCCAGCGCGGTGGTCGGCTCATCCGCCACGAGCAGGTCGGGCTGGCAGGAGAGGGCCATGGCGATCATCACGCGCTGCTGCATGCCGCCGGAGAGCTGGTGCGGGTAGTCGCGCATTCGCTGCTCGGGGTTGACGATGCCGACTCGCCCCAGCCACTTGGCCACCTCGGCATCCACATCGCTCACCTCCGGGCGGTGGAGCCGCAGGGCCTCGGCGATCTGGTTGCGGATGGTGAAGACGGGGTTGAGCGAGGTGGCGGGCTCCTGGAAGATGTAGGCGATGCGCTTGCCGCGGATGGCGCGGAGCTGCACGGGGTTCATTTCCAGAACGTTGGCGCCGTCCAACAAAATCTCCCCCCCCGCGTACCGGGCGGGCGGCTCGGGCAGGAGCCGGGTGAGGGCAAGGGCGGTGACGCTTTTGCCCGAGCCGCTCTCGCCGACGACGGCAAGCGCCTCGCCCTTCTCCACCGTGAAGGAGACGCCTTTGACGGCCTCCACGGAGGTCTCCCCGGTGTCGAACCGGATGGCGAGGTTGCGGACGTCGAGAAGCGGCATGGTTTTCTTTCTAATCGAGCGCGAGGAGCCGCACAATCGCCTCTTTCTGCGCGGGAGCGGGGAGGACGGCCCCCATCTGCTCGCGGGCGACTTCGGGGTCCTTGAGCCCGTTCCCCGTGACGGTGCAGACGAGCGTGCCCCCTCCGGGGATGAGCGAAAGATCAAACGCGCCCCGCCCGGCCACGCACTTGAGCAGCCCGGCTACGGAGGCGGCGCTGGCGGGCTCTACAAAGATCCCCTCCTTGCTGGCGAGCCACGCTTGCGCAGCGAGGATCTCTTCGTCCGGCACGATATCGACCGCGCCCCCGGAGTCGCGCATGGCGGCGGCGGCCAGGTCGCGGCTGGCGGGGTTGCCAATGCGGATGGCGGTGGCCACCGTCTCCGGGTTTTCGATCACGCGGCCATGGTAAAGCGGCGCGGCCCCGGCGGCTTGGTAGCCGACCATGCGCGGCAACCGGGTGGCGCGGCCCAGAGCGTGGAACTCGCGGTACCCCATCCAGTACGCGCTGATGTTGCCCGCGTTGCCCACGGGCATGAAGTGGGCGTCGGGCGCGTTGCCGAGCGTCTCGATGACTTCGAAGGCGGCCGTCTTCTGGCCTTGCAGGCGGTCGGGGTTGATGGAGTTGACAATGGCGATCGGCTCGGTCTCCCCGATCTCGCGGACGAGCCGCAGCGCATCATCAAAGTTCCCCTCAATGGCGATCACGCGCGCGCCGTACATGAAGGCTTGCGCGAGTTTGCCCATGGCGATCTTGCCCGCCGGGAGCAGGACGACGCACGCGATCCCCGCGCGCGCGGCATACGCGGCGGCGGCGGCAGAGGTGTTGCCCGTGGAGGCGCAAATGACGGCGCGCGCCCCGGCCTCGACGGCTTTGGAGAGGGCCACCGTCATCCCCCGGTCCTTAAAGGAGCCGGTGGGATTGAGCCCTTCGTACTTGATGAAAACGTCGCAATCGCGCCCCACCAGCGCGCTCAGCCGTGGGGAGTGGATGAGCGGCGTGGAGCCTTCGTTGAGCGAGATAACGGGGGTGGCATCGGTAACGGGCAGGAACTCCCGGTACCGGGTGATGAGCCCGCGATCGTGCAGCGGGGTGGGGTACGCGGCGGCAGCGGCGGCGGTGGTCATGAAAAAGTCTCTACCCGGAGCATCCGGGGGGTTTCTTTGATGCACTCGAGCGTGCCGAGCTTGGCCAGCGCGGCCTGCATCTGGCGCAAGGTGGCATCATGGAGCATGAGGACGAGCGAGATCGCCTCGCCCTCGTGCGCCTCGGGCTGGAAGACGGAGGAGATGCCGATGTCGAAATCGGCCATCACCCCCGCGATGCGGGCGAGCACGCCTGGCTGGTCGATCACCGCGAGGCGCAGGTAGTAGGCGGAGACGACTTCCTCCACCGGTTTGCACGCGCCATAGAGCCCGTGCGGGGTAAAGCCGAAGTGGGCGCGTGGGATGTCGAGGGCCACGGCGGCTTCCGCCAGGTCGCTCAGGACGGCGGAGGCAGTCGGGTCTTGCCCCGCGCCGCGCCCGTAGAAAAGGGTTTCCCCCACGATGTCGCCCTGCACGGCCACGGCGTTGAAGGAGCCGTTGACGGAGGCAAGCACGTGCGTTTCGGGGATGAGGGTGGGGTGGACCCGCACTTCCACGGCGCGCTCGGCGTCTGCCTTTACGATGCCGAGGAGCTTGATCTTGTACCCCATCTTCGCCGCGAGGCGGATGTCGGTGGCGGTGACGTTTTCGATGCCTTCGACAAAGATGTGCCCCGTATCGACCCAGAAGCCGTACGCCAGCGAGGCGAGGATGACGGCTTTGTGCGCGGCATCCCACCCGTTGATGTCGAGCGTCGGGTCCGCCTCGGCGTACCCGGCCTCCTGCGCTTCCTGGAGGGCGGCCTCAAAGCTCAGGCCCGCCTCTGTCATCCGGGTGAGGATGTAGTTGCACGTGCCGTTGATGATGCCGTGCATCGAGCGGATGTGGTTGGCCACAAACGCTTCGCGGATCGATTTGATGATCGGGATGCCCCCGGCCACCGCCGCTTCATAAAAGATCGGCACCCGGTGCTGCTGCGCGGCGGCAAAGATCGCTTCACCATGCTCGGCCAGCAGCGCCTTGTTGCCGGTGACGACGATTTTGCCCCGCTCGATCGCCGCCATGACGAGCTTGAAGGGAGCCTCAATGCCGCCCATCAGCTCCACGATGATCTGCACCTGCGGGTCTTCAATGAGATCTTCCCACCGGGTGGTGACGAGTTCCTGCGGGGGGGTGATGGGGCGGGGCCGCGCGGCGTCGCGCAGGGCGATGCGGCGCACCACCAGCTCCCGGCCGCCGAGCCGCTCCGCCATGAGGCGCCCATTGCCACAGAGGTGTTTGTAAACCCCCGCGCCCACGGTGCCAAAGCCTGCGATGCCGATGCCGATTGGTTGCATTGGAAAAAGGGGCATGTTTATGCGGAAACGGCCCGCTTGGCAAGCTACGCCGTTGGAGGAGAGGGCATGACGCCAGAGTTATGAAAGGTTACGAAGGAAAAGAAGAGGATGAGTCAAAGGGAGCGGTAGCGCCATCGGTTACTCCGGAGTTTTTACCTCATACCCCCGCTGTCGGAGGGCGGCCAACAGCGGGCCGGCAAGCGCTTCGGGCGCGGCGCTGCTGCCGACGCTATCGCCCGGGGCGTGCGAGTCGCTCCCGCCGCTCACGGGGCAGCCGAGCCGCTCCGCCAGCGCCCGAAGCTCGGGGAAGGCGGGGTCTGCCGTGTTGCTCGGGTGGTAAAGCTCGAAGCCATCCATCCCGATTTCCAACAGGTCTTTGATGAGGCCCGCCTGCCCTTCCGCGTGGCCGGGGCGGAAGCGGGCCACATGCGCGAGCAGGAGCAGCCCGCCCGCCGCGCGCACGGCATCGCGCACTTCGGGGAAGGAGGCCCAGCTCTCGGGCTCGCCCTCCACCGCTTGCTTGAGGGCGGGGTAGAAGGCGGCCTTGGCGGCCGGGTTTTCGCGAAAGTAATCCCGCAAATACCATGGGTTGAAGACGGGCGCGGGGTGGGTCGGGTAGCGCTCGGAGAGCCCCTCGGGGCCGGGCGGGGGGAAGCCGCGCGCATTCATCCCGGCGCTCACGGCGGCCCCCAGCCGGGCGTAGCGGGCGAGGTGCCGCTCGCTCAAGGCGCGCAGGGCGGGGTGCGTGGGGTCTACCCCGAGACCGAGGAAGTGGAGCGTCTCGCCGCCCCAGAAGGCATCCAGCTCAATACCGCAGAGTGTCTCCAGGCCCAGCTCGGTGGCTCGGGCGGCCACGCGCGGGTAGGAGGCGGTGTTGTTATGGTCCGTCACCGCGAGGAGGGAGACGCCGTTGTGCGCGGCGCTCTCCACCAGCGCCTCCGGGGTGCCGCGGCCATCCACGGAGAAAAGGGTGTGGCAATGGAGCTCTAAAGACATGGGATCACCCCCACCGTAGCGTGAGGCGGCCCGTGTTTCCAGTGAAAGCCGGGTTTAGGGGCGAATCTCGTCGGGCGTGGTCTCGGTGAGCTTCTCGACGTGGCCATCGGCAAACAGGGCGTTGAAGCCCCCCCGGTGCCGCTTGCCGAGGCTCGTGGTGTATTGGTAGTTGTTGAGCTTGCCGACGGTAAAGACACAGCGCGGCCCCCCCTCCACGGAGGCGTCGGCGAGCAGCAGCGTCCGCGCAGGGTGCGTGACGCCAGTGCGCTTGAAGGGGCCTCCGGTGAGCGACTCAAAGCTCAGGTGCCCATTAATGGCGAAGCTGTAGTACCGCAACGTGTAGCCCGAAGCCGCGCTGCCATAGGCCGTCGGGGGTTGCTGCGGGCAGCCGTTGATGTCGGCCCCCTTGCGCCATTGCCGCAGCTCCGCCCCCGAGACATAGAGCCGGGCGAGCGGGGCCCGGATGTGGTTCCACGAGATCTGCCCCCCCTCTTCGGCATCGACAAACGCCATTGGAAACGTGTCGTGGTGCTCCGCAGCGTAGAGCGAGATGAGCTGCCCCCACGACCGCAGGTGCGAAGCGCAGCGCACTTCGGCAGCCCGCTCCGCCGCCCCTTTTAAGAGGGGGATGGCGGCCACCGCCAGCACCGCAAGGAGCGCCACCGCAGCGAGCAGCTCCTGCACGGTAAACCCGGCCCGCTCCGCCACTCGCCGTATCTCGAAGGGTTGCAACATTGTGCTTAGTTCTGGGGCGGCATCACGCAGCTCTGGTAGATGCGGCTGGCTCCCGGTTTGGCTTCTTCCAAAAGAGCCCCTTCCTTGTGTGCCCAGGGCAACCCGGAGATCCGGGTGAGCACCACCGCGCGGCTCGGCTCCTCCAGGAAGAGGACGACTTTTTTACCGGCATCATTGAAAAACCGGGTAAACCCGCCATCAATGCGCAGGACCCCCTCCTTCGAGCGGTTGTAGATATTGCAGATCCCCTCATCCTCCCCGCCAAAGCGGACATCTTCCACAAGGAGGCGGCCCCAGTTATCCACCCACCGGAGCTGGTTGCTCAATGCCCAATCTTTGGGGATGTGGGGCGACTTCTTGCGGGCCACCGCCCCCTGCCAGACATACGGGTTCGTCAGGGTGGCTTCGATCCGCATCTGCCCGCCGTGGTTTTCGAAGAAGGCCTTGTGGTCGAGGCTCGGGTGGTTGCTTGCCCCGCTGTTGCGCACCTCGGCCCGCGAAGCGTTGGTCACCACCCCCTGGTATGATTTCTTGATGCTGCTGTTATCCAGCAACACTTCCGTCCGGTTGGCTCCTTCGCCTTCGGCCCAGACATGCACCGCCGCGCCCTTGTTGTCATAGAAGGCGGAGTTGGAGACGGCCACGCGGCTGGCCTCGCCCGCAGGCGTCTGGGCCGAGAGGCCGCGTCGGCCCCCCGCCAGTAGAAGCCCGTTCAGAAGCACCCGCCGCGCATCGGGCGCGTGGAAATGGTCTTTGCCCTCGTCTGCCTGCACCAAGACCGTCAGGCCCGAGCCTTTGATCGCCACCTTGGGCGGCAGCCGGAGCGTCTCCGAGAGGAGGAAGGCCGTGCCGGGGAGGAGGACCACGCAGTCGCCCTTGCTCCCGGCAAGGTCGAGCACGCTCTGGAGCGCCGCCGTCTGGTCTTCCTCCGGGGCGATGCGGACCCCGTGGTCCGTGGCCCGCAGCACTTGTGTGAATGACGCCTCCAGCTCGCCGCTCCGCCACGCGAGGGGGGCGACTTCGGTCTCCCTCAGTGCCTCTTGGGGCACATACGGCTGGCGCAGCGGGGCCACAGCGTCGGGCAGTGTTTCCTCCACAGGCGCGGCATTCCCGGCCACGCAAAGCATGAACTGCCGCTCCACCGGGGCCTTGGCGAGGCTGGCATCGGCCATGCGGCCAAGGGAGGCGAGCGAGGGGGCCCGCTCCCAAACCAGTGCCTGGACTTTTTCTCCCGAGAGCTCCCGGTTCCCGGTGATGGAGACGATGCTCGGCTGCGCATCTCTGGCCAGCCAGACAAAGGCCCCTTCCCGCGAGCCCGCGCTCTTGAGCTGGCACTGGTCGACCACCACGGTCGAGTGGCCCACCGAGACGGAGATGTTCTTGCGCTTTTGCGACCGGTAGAGGCAAAGGCCGTGCGGCCCTTGCGCATCAAGCACAAGGTGACGGAAGGAAAGGATGCCACCCCCCTCGACCCAGTATTGGTGCTTCTCGGGGTTTACCTTCGCCACCCCTTTGAGGTGCGAAAGGTGCGCCTTGCCCGCGAGCCGGAAGACGGGGCCCTCGGCGTCCGGGTGCGTGACCACTTCGCAATGGGTGATGATGGCATTATCGCACTGAAGATCGGCCACGCGGCGGCAGTTCTCAAACCGGCAGTCTTCGATGACGAGCCGGGTGGAGTTGAACCATTCCGTGAGCCCCTCCTTGTCGTTGCGTAGGAGGGTGGGCCACCCGTCGACGGCGCGCTCCAGCAGGTACGGGCTCCAGACTTTGGCCTTGGCCCACCCTTCGCCCGGCTTGGGGAAGTACTCGGCAAGCGAGAGGCACTCCACGGCATTCCGGTGGGCGTTGAGAAACTCGCAACGGCTCACGGAGATGTTCGCACCCCCCCGGTTATTCGTCCAGAACCGGAGCTGCGTGGCCCCGCCTTCGAAGGAAAGCCCCTCTACTTGCGCGCGTATCATATCGTGGAAGTAGAGAATATCCTTCTCCGGGTGGCGCTGGCGGATGCGCGCCTTTCCCTCCCCCCGCAAGACGCTGTTGACCTCGCAGACGAGCGTTTCGCTCACAAGGTACTCGCCCTCCGGGAAAACGACTTCCGGGTGGGGGCCGCCCTTGAAGCTCGTCCCCATCTTTTTGTACGAGCCGATCTTGCTTACCGTGGCCCGGCGGGCTTCGGCTTGTAAGATGGCGGCTTGGATGGCGCGGGTATCATCGCTTTTGCCATCGCCCACGGCCCCGAAGTCGCGGACGTTGAGGATGGCCGGTTGCGGCGCGCCATGAGCCACCATGCCCCCCGTAAGCAGGAGCAGCAGCGGCATCGCGCGCGCCCACCGGCGGAGCGTTGCGAAGGCAGAAGGCATGGGGCGTTACCGGTTGCGGTGTTTGGTGTAAGCGGCGCGGCCCAGGATCACGAGGGGAGCCCCGAGGATCAGGAGCCCGGCCAGCGAGGGCTCGGGCACCGCCGTGGCGTACATGGCAAGAGCGTTGACGCCATCTACCCACGCATAGGCGGAGTCGGTGTGCAACCCCTCGTAGTAAACGGTGTTGCCGTAGTCAGCCCCGGCGGTGCTTGGGTTGCCGGAGTAGAAGCTGAGCTGCTGGCGGTAGATCTGGTCGGGGAAGGTCAGCACGATGCCGTAGTAGTTGCCGTTGGTGAGGTTGGCGGCATCATCCAGCGTGAAGGTCAGAAAGGTATCCACCGTCAACGTTTCCGGGAGCACCCCGCTCGCCGTATGCAGGGCCGGGCCAAGGGGGGTGAAGCTGTCCTTATCGGCAAACCGGTAGATGTTCAGCGTTACATTGGCTCCCGGCGCCCCTTCGCCGACGAGAGCCAGCCGGAAGGTCACGCTTTTAAGCGCCGTGTCGTGAGCCACATAGAAAGTCTGCCCGAGGTCGCGGCGGCTCGTATTGGTGTTGCGCCACTGCGTGTTGCTGGCCGCAGAGGGGGCAATCGTTGCGAAGACGTTCTGGTCGGGAGCCGTCGCAGCGGTCGTCACGACGACGCCAGCGGAGACGGTGGAGGCCATGGCCAATAGGGCAAAGCCGAGGGAGGGAACGAGGTGTTGGATCATAGGAATGGTGAGGTTCAGATTTGGAGAAAGGCGTGGGTCGGCAGAGGGCCGGAGAGGCCCGGTGCATCCAGCTCGGGTGCGCGGATCGTGGGGATGCGCTTCATAGCGGGGTCCGGCGTTTCGCCCCGGAGCATCTGCATCTCCGCATCGACAATGGCCCGGGAGATCCGGGCAAAGTCGGGCCGCCACGCGAGGATCGGGAAGGGCTGCATCCCGGCGGGCCAGCTCACGAGGTTTACGGCCACTTCGAGCTGCTCGGGCACGCGCAGGCCCATCTCAGCGACGGCGGTCGTCAGCCCCCGCATGAAGAAGTCGTCCGCAAGGATTACCCCATCGGGGCGCTCCGGGCTGGCGCTCCAGATTTCGCGCAGGCCGCCCCAGCCGGCACCATCGAGCGCGGGGTAGATGTCATCGCGAATCCACCCCTCCACCACAGGCAAGCCGGCTTCCTGCAACGTTTCGCAAAAGAGGCTGGCCTGCTGCGAGCGGTCGTTATCGAAGCCACCCCATGCCAGCAGCGCGATGCGCCGCCGCCCCCGGCCAGCCAGCTCCGCGATGGCCGAGGCAAAGTACGAGCGCAAGCTCCCCATCGCCCCGAACCGCTTGCTGGCCCCATACCCCACAAGGGGGATGCCGCGCGCCTGCAACTCCTCCACCCATGGGGCGCGCCCCGCGAGCAACACCCCGATGACGCCTTTGATGCGCCCCGCCTCAAGGTCTTCGAAAAACTCGGGGCAATGAAAATCGGCCTGGTCCTGCCCCGGCGCGCGGTGGCTGATGTAGAGGCGCGACCGCAGCCCCTCGGCATCGAGGAGCGTGCGAATCTCCTGCGCGAGCGTCAGGTAAAATGGCGAGGCTTGCGGGTGGAGAATATCGTGGTGGATGAGGAGTGCGATACCCTGCAGGGCCGTGCGTTTAGGCTGCGAGACAAACGTCCCCTTCCCCTGCACCCGCTCGACGCGCCCCTCGGCGGCGAGGATGCGGATCGCCTCGCGAACGGTGATAAGGCTGACCTCGTATTGCCCGGCCAGAAGGCGCTCGGGCGGCAGCCGGTCTCCCGGGGCCATGCCGGAGATCTCCCTACGGAGCGCTTCCTCTACTTGCAGATAAAGCGGGCCTCGGCTCGCTGCCTTTTCTCGATCAAGCGGTTTTTTCATTGCAACGTGATCATGTTATTATAAAGACATAATCAATGTCAAAAGCTTTTTCATCCCTTTCCGGGGAGCCGATTGAGGTGGCGGTTCTCGGCCTCGGCCGGATGGGGGCCACCCATGTGCAGGCGGCCTGCGAGTCGCCCTATGTCGCCAAAGTCCACGGTCACGAACCGGAGGCCGGTCGGCTTCGCCAGCGTGCAGCCGAGCTGGGCGTGGCCCCGGTGGCTTCGCTGGAGGAAATATGGCGCAACCCGGCGATCCGCCTCGTGAGCATCGCCACTCCGAATGAGGCGCACGTGCCGCTGGCGCTCGCGGCGCTCCGCGCGGGCAAGGCGGTGCTGTGCGAGAAGCCGATGGGCCAGACGCTCGCGGAGGCTCGCCTGCTGGTCGATGCCGAGCGGGAGACGGGCGGGTTCCTCCAAGTCGGCTTCGAGCTGCGCTACTCGCGCCTCTACCAGCAGGCCAAGGAGTGGCTGGAGGCGGGGTTGGTAGGCGAGCCGGTCAATATCCAGTGCCGGTACTACTGCTGCGAGTTCCACAAGAAGAAGACGTGGCGCAGCGAAGGCGGCGGGTCGTTTCTCATCGGCGAGAAACTCTCGCACTACCTCGACCTCCAGCGGTGGTGGTTTGGGCGGGAGCCCGAGTCGGTCTACTCGGTGGCTGCGCCCCGCGTGGTGCCGTACTTTCGCCACGAGGATAACCACCAGATGCTTATCCGCTTCGCCGGGGGTGGGGTGGGGACGCTCAATTTCATCATGTATGTTGCCGAGTCGCTCCACCGCGACCCGCTTGTCGAGGTGCTTGCCAAGCAGAGTGACGATGGCCACTTCCTCCAGCACCATATCTGCGGCACGCGCGGGGCGATCGAGACGGATGTCTTCCGCCGCCGGGTGCGTCGCTGGGAGTTTACCGACGGCCCCACCGGGCTGGAGAGCCGCATTGTGGAAACACGGACCTACCCGCCCGAGGAGGATGCGCTTTGGATCCACAACACCCATGGCCAGAACCTGCGGGTCGCCGAGCTGGTGGCCCGGGGGGCCGCGCCGGAAGTGTCGGCGCGGGATGCGTTTGAGACCATGCGCCTCTGCTTTGCCGCCGAGCAGTCCGAGGCCGAGGGCCGCGTCGTCCGCCTGGATGAAGCGTCCGCCATCCCGCATCCACTCTTGCCTTCGCCGTCTTCTCATTGATAGCCTCCGGGCGTTGCCTTTCCGACGTTTGCCGTTGTTCGGTCTGTTCGCGCTGGTTCTCCTGTGCGTTTCTTCGTTTTGCGATGCGGCTCCATGGCGGTTTGATCCCCGGCAACTCGTTGCCTTGGCTCGCAGCCAAGTGGGCGTGACGGTGGGGTACGACCCCGAATATCGGGTGCTGGCCTATCCCGGGGGAGATGTGCCGATGGAAACCGGCGTCTGTAGCGACGTCATCATCCGGGCCTTGCGGGGAGTTTCCATCGACCTTCAGAAGGAAGTCCATGAAGACATGGCCGCGCATTTCGGGAAATACCCCCGTCGGTGGAATCTTTCAAAGCCGGATAAAAACATCGACCACCGGCGGGTACCGAACCTGATGGTTTTTTTCAAACGTCGCGGCTTTGAGGTGCCGGTTTCAACCAACCCGGACGACTACCTTCCGGGGGATTTGGTGACGTGTCTCGTGGGCGGGAAGCTTCCGCATATCTTTATCATTTCCGACCGCAAAACCGCAGAGCGCATCCCACTTGGGATCCACAACATCGGTCGGGGAGCGCAGGAGGAAGACATTCTTTTTCAATACAAAATCACGGGCCACTACCGCCCGGCGACGGGGGTGCCCTGAAAGGCGGAACGGGGATTATGGCCGTCTTTAACGGCGGCGCTCTCGCAGCATCCGCACGATCTGGCCGAGTGCCATGCCGCCAAAGAAGCCAATGACGGCGTAAATACTCTTTGCCGATAGGGAGACCAGCCAGAGTTGCCACCAGCCATGATCCACTTTGGGCTGGTTCATCATCCCCATAAACTGCCCGATGACGCATGGGAGCCATACGAGCCCGACGGCATAGCGTGCGATGCTTTTCGGGAGCAGCGCGCCACCCAGCAGGGCGAAGCCGATTAGCCACCAAGCTTCAAAAGCGTACGGCGCATCCCCAGGCTCAAACGCAGCGGTGATCCACGGTGAGGCCACCCAAAGCCCCAGCCCGACAAGGAAGAAATAGCCGAAGCAAGCCGCCGCCGCGAGAAGCTTGCGCTCCATACCGCGCTAGTGATCCTCCGAGGTGATCCGGAAGACCTCCTCCAACGTGGTGATCCCCTCGCGCGCTTTATCCACCCCGGCCATACGCAGGGTCTTCATCCCCTCCTGCACGGCCTGGTTTTTGATGACAGAGGCCGAGGCGCGCTTGATGATGAGCCGCCGGATCGCTTCGGACACGGGCAGCACCTCCAGCAAGGCGGCGCGGCCTCCGTAGCCGCGGCCTTTGCACCGGTCGCACCCCGCGCCGCGGTAGAAGGTTTCGCCGACCATTTCTTCGATCCCCAAGTCCCGCATGATGTCGCCCTCGGGGGTAAATTCTTCTTTGCAGTTCGAGCAGATGCGCCGCACCAGACGCTGCGCGCAGGTGAGCAGGACGGAGGAGGCGATGAGGAACGGCTCGATGCCCATGTCGTCGAGGCGGCTGATGGCTCCCGCTGCGTCGTTGGTGTGCAGGGTGCTCAAGACCTGGTGGCCGGTGAGCGCGGCTTTGACGGCGATGTCCGCCGTCTCCTGGTCGCGGATCTCACCGATCATGACGATATCCGGATCTTGCCGCAAAATGGAGCGGAGCGCGGCGGCAAAGGTGAGGCCCACCTCCGTCTTCACGGCGACCTGGTTGACGCCGAGGAGCTGGTACTCCACCGGGTCTTCAACGGTGACGATGTTGTACTCCGGGTTATTGAGCTCCTGGAGCACGGAGTAAAGCGTGGTCGTCTTGCCCGAGCCGGTGGGGCCGGTGACGAGGATCATCCCATGCGGCGCATCAATGGCGCGCTTGAAGACATCGAAGGTGCCTTCATCCAACCCGAGCATCTGGATGGAGCCGGAGAGGGCGCTTTTGTCGAGAATACGGATGACGATCTTCTCTCCATGCACGGTGGGGAGCATGGAGATCCGCAGATCGATCTCCTTGCCGGAGACGTGGATGCGGAAGCGCCCGTCCTGCGGCAGGCGGCGCTCGGCGATGTCGAGCCCGGCGAGAATCTTGATGCGCGAGGCCATCGGGAGCTGGAGCGCCTTGGGCGGCGAGCTGGCTTCCACGAGGTTGCCGTCAATCCGGTAGCGGAGCTTGATGCCCTTCTCAAACGGCTCGATGTGGATATCGCTCGCTTTCTCCTTGAGCGCCTGCACGAGGATCATGTTGACGATCTTGACGACCGGCCCGTCATCCTCCTGCCCGCGCTCGTCGAGGTTCAGGTTGGAGATGCTCTCTTTGGGCGGGGCAGCCCCTTCTTCCTGTGCGGCGGCGGCGGCTTCGGCAGCGGCCTCCTTCATCACCTGCTCCATGGTGACGCCCCCGGAGTTCACCCCCGAGAGCGCCTCGGTGACGGCCTTCTCCGTGGTGATCATCGGGACGATCTCGAGCTTGGTGCGCTGGCGCAGATCGTCCAAAGCGAGGACGTTCATCGGGTCCGCCATCGCGACAAAGAGCTTGTTGCCCAGTTTGCAGATGGGGGTGAGCTGGTAGTTGCGCGCCATCTCCTTGGGCACCAGCGAGGCCACCTGCTCGGGGATGCGCACTTTGGAGAGGTTGATCGGCGGGACATCCAGACACCGCCCCATGGAGATGACCATGTCCTGGTCCGTCACATACCCTTTCTCGGTGAGGAGCCGCACGATGCGCCCCCCCTTCTCGCGGTGGATGGCGAGGATTTCCTCAAACTGCGAGGGAAGCAGGAGGCCGTCCTCAATGAGGATGTCGGCGATCCGTTCACCAAATGATTTGGCCATGGCGGGGAAGGAAGGTTACTCAGCGATCCGGTAGACGCCGCGCAGGATCTTTACGATCACATGCGGCAAAGCAAGGTGCCACTGGATATGGTAATCGACCATCTGCTGCACGGCGGCGCGGGCCCCGGCGTCAAACGGGTTGTCCACGGCGACCATCATGGTGCGGCTGACGATGTCGAAAGGAACGATGAGCCGCCCGAGCGTGAGGTTCTCCGGCAGCATGCGGACGATCTGCCGGTCGACATCGTAGTTCTCCAGCGGGGCGTAGGCAAATTTGGTGCGGTCGATAATGCCGGAGAGAAGCGCCTCAAGGTCCGCGCCGGTTTTGCCGATCTCGTATAAAAGGGAGGTGGCGATCCGTTCGCCTTCCTTCACCCCGGGGGCGGCGTTGAAGGTGCGCACTTTCTCCATCGCCGCATCGACGACTTCGTGCGTGAGCAAGCGGTGCTGGATGAGGAACTTCGCCAGCGGCTCGTTGCCATCGTGCTCCAGCGTGAGGTGGCTCTGCCCGCGCACCGGCATGTGCTGCGGCATCTGCGTTTGCGGGGTGGCGATGAGGCTCGGCTCTTCCGCCGTGGCGGGTGCGTGCCCGGCTTCCGAGGCGAGCGCCAGCGGGGGGGCGGCAGCTTCGGTCTCCTCGATCCCGAAATCGAGCGCGATGGCGGTTCCCTTGCTCGGCTCGCGCTTGCTGCCGAAGCGCCCCTCCAGCTCGGCCAGCGCGGAGCGGACATCTTCCGCATCGGGCTGTTGCTGGAGGACCTCCTGGTACTCCATGAGCGCCGAGGAGTATTGCCCCAGCTTCATGTAGACTTCGGCGAGCTTGCGCGAAGTCGTCAAACCGTCTTCCTGCCGCCCGATCTTCCAGTACGCTTCTTTGAGGATCTCCAGAGACTGGTAGTCCTCCGGGTTGGCGGCGGTGATAGTTTCAAACATCTCCACCGTCTGGAGGATCTGGTCGCGCTCCTCGGGGGTGAGGTGGTCTGCAAGGGAGATGGAGAGGGGGGAGTCGATGGCTTTAGACCATGGCATCTTCCCGGCGCGATGTTCAACCCCAAAAAACCGTTTGACAGCGGGGGCTTATACGAATAAGCATACTGCACCATGCACCCCTGCTCCGCCCCCCTCTGCAGCATTCTTTCCGTGCGCCCGTTGCTGGCGGGGGCTTTGCTACTGGGGGCCGGGGCTGCTTTTGCGCAGGAGGAGCCGGTGGCAGAGACGGAGACGCTCTGGCAGGCGCAGGAGGGCCGCTGGGTCGATGCCGCCAACTGGTCGGACGGCAAGCCGGGCAAGGCGACAACGGCGCGTCTCTCCAACGGCGGCACCGCCACGCTCGATGGCCCGGGCGGCACCGTCCTCCGCGTGCGGGTGACGGATGGCTCCACCCTGCGCGTGGAGCCGCAGGGGCGGCTCGCATTTGTCGCCACCTCCAACCTCGGCGGTGGCAGCATCGTGGTGCAGGGGCAGGTCAGCTCCCCCTCGGCCGCGCTTATGGTCGGCTCGGGCACCTTGCGGATCGAGAGCGGCGGCACGCTGCGCCTCCCGCTGGTGGTGGAGAAAGGGGGGGTCAGCGGCTTCCGCGTCGGTATCGCCAAGACGCAGCCGCTCGTGGTGGTCGATGGCGGCAACCTCCGGGTGGCAGGCGCGGTGCGCATCGGCGCGGCGGACGATACGCAGGCCCGCCTCGTGCTCAAGAACGGCGGGGCCGTCGTTTCCCGCAACGCGGGGAGCCTTGGGCTCTCGGGCAGTGAGTTTGAGGGGAAGGAATCGTGGGCCTTCCGGCGCTGCACCGCAGAAGTGATCTTTGGGGGCGAGGCTGAGCCGGAACCCCCGGGCCTGTTGGAGAATATCGATTTTATCAGCGGCCACCAGGATACCGAACACACCAATACCAACCGCGTCATTTTCAACCACTCCAGCCCACGCTTTGCCTTGCGGCAGAGTGTCTCCGACGAGCCGGTGCGGCTGGCGGGCCCGTTGTCGGTGCGCGTGCAAAGCGGCGGCACCGTGCTGGAGGGGGCTAATAGCTACTCCGGAGGCACCACCATCGCCACCGGGGCCACCCTGCTGGCCAACACCGAAGCCGCCCCCGAAAGCCTCACCAGCGCCACGGGAGATGGCGGGGGCGAAGTCGCCATCGAAGCCGGGGGCACCCTCGGCGGCACCGGTGTCGTGCGCGGGCGGGTGGTCGTTTCGGGTACGCTCAAGCCGGGCGATGCCGCCGCCGACGCCCCCCGGGTTGCCCCGCTGACGCTTCGCGACGAGGTGGAGCTTCGCCCCGAAGGGGTGCTCCTCATCACCGTCGCCGGGGCGGATGCCGTGGCCACGCTCAAGGTGGAGAGCCGCCTCAACCAAGCAGGCACCCTCGCCGTGGAGCTGCGCGAGCCGTTTGCGCTGGCGCCCGGGCAGAGCGCCACACTGCCGCTCTTTACCGCCCGCGCCGTGGCGGGCCGCTTCGCCACTACCGAGTTTCCCAAGGAGTGGAAGGGGGCCCCGCTGAAATGGGCCCTCTCTGCGGATGGGAGTGCCACTGTCACCGCGACCCGCTAGCTTTGCCCGCATGTCAAACACCCCGACAACCAAAAAAGCGCAGTTTGGCCCCACGCAGAAAGACATCGCGCGGGCGCTGGGCATCTCGCAGGCCGCCGTGGCCTATGCGCTCAATTCGGAGGGGAAGCCGCACCGCATCCCCGCCGAGACGGTGGAGCGCGTCCACGCCAAGGCGCAGGAGCTCGGCTACCGTTCGCAGCGCTTTGCCCGCATCCTGCGCAAAGGGCGCAGCCACACGATCGGGGCTGTTTTCATGATGAGTGGCTACCACGCCCCGCAGGAACGGGTGATGCACCTGGTCAAAGGAGCGATCCGCGCCGGGTACCAGCTCATCGCCGTGGATCTGAGCTGGTTTACCGACGACGGCCTCGCCATCGACACCAAAGCCGTGCAGAACTACCTGATCGACCAGGCGGTCGAGGGGGTCATCTTCTGCAACATCATGCGCGACCCCGAGGGGAGCTGGGAGGCTTTCCTCAAAGAGCGCTCGCTCCCCGCCGTCGCCCTGAGCAGCACCGTGGGCGGCGCGATCGACCAAGTCACCGCCAACGTCGAAGCCGCCTACGCCGACATGGCGGCCCACCACCTTGCCCAAGGCAGCCGCCAGCTGGAGCTGCTCCTGACCATCAGCACCCGCTCGCGCAAGCTCGGCGTCTCGCTCCGGCCCTTGCAGCAGCGGGCCGATGGGTTTGCCCGGGCCATCCGCGAAGCGGGCGGCACCCTGCGCTACTCGCCCGATGCCGAGCGGCTACTGGGGCTCCCCGCAGCCTCGCGCACCCGCAAGCGCGGCACCGGCCCGGAGGGGGTCGTGCGGCTCATTTGCAACGAGAACAACGAGGCCGACTCCTTCGACTTCGGGTTTGAAGACACCGCCGCCCGCATCCGCGCCGGAGAGCCGCTGGGCGACTCCATCCTCTGCTCCAACGACCAGATGGCGTGCGGCGTCTTCTCGGCGTGCTTCCGCCACGGCATCGACGTGCCCGGGCGGGTGCGCATCTCGGGCATGGATGACGCCCCCTACGCCCGCTACTGCGGCACCCCGCTCACCAGCATCGCCCAGCCCTCGCAGGAGACCACCCAATGGGCGGTCGAGCGCGTGGTCGAGCTGATCGAAAACCCGGCCGAGCGGGGCCACCCGCGCGAGCGCGAATTTCCCTGCCGACTGGTGGTCCGCCAGTCCACCCAACCCAACCCCCTATTAACCTCATGAGCCAGAAACACCTCCTCCCCCTGACGGCCCTTAGCGCCCTCCTCCTCTCCCCCACCGCCCTCTTTGCCGCCGAGCGAACGTGGGCCACCGGCACCGTTGGGCTTTGGAGCGACCCCGCCGCGTGGATTGGCGGTGTCCGCCCCAGTGCGGTCGGTGCAGACGGAGCCCACCTCACGACGGGGGGCACCACCACCCTTACCGGCAACCAGGGGTACATCGCCACATTTGGCGTCGGCAATACCGACGGGGTGACCCAGGGCCACCTTATCATCGACAGCACGGGCTACCTGCGGGTCGGCTCCGGGGGGGCAAGCTCCAGCATCCGCGCGGGCAGCACGGTGGAAGTTAGCGGCACGCTTTCGGCCCTTTCCGGGGGCATTTTCAACGTCGGCAGCTCGGCGGGCGCGGGCACGGTTATTATCAAGAGCGGCGGCGTCTTCGAGCACTTGGGCAACGACGGCACCTCCACCCAGCTCCGCCTCGGGGTCAGCGGGGGCACGGCCACCGTCACCGCAGATGGCGGTGCTTTCAAAGCCTCGCATGTCCTCACGCTTGGCCGCTCCAACAACGCCACCGCCACGGTAACGCTCAAAAACGGCGGCAGCTACACCGCGGCCGCCAGCGGCAATATTAACTTCGGAGCCATCAACGCAGGCACCCAATACACCGGCGTCACCGCAACGCTCAACATCGGCGGCGAGACATTGGCGCAAGGGGCGGGGACGATCTCCGGCGTGACGAGGATGAACGGCTACGGAGCCACCAATACCAACACCCTCAACTTCAACCATACCTCCTCCCGCTACGAGTTTGTCGATACTGCGACGAGCAACGGCATCGAGCTGCGGGCCGCCATCGCCGTCAACGTTCTCTCCGGCGTCACCGTCTTCAATAATGCCGCCAGCAATTACAGTCGCGGCACCACCATCCACAACGGAGCCGTGCTGTTGGCCAACCATCGGGCGTTTGATGAGTACTCCTCCACCGGCAACGGCGCCGTCACCGTCAACGAAGGCGGCACGCTCGCGGGGCTTGGGTGGGTGAATGGCGCCACCGTCGTCTCCGGCACCCTCAAGCCGGGGGATTACGACTACGGGCGGCCCGCCCCGCTCTACGGCACGCTGCGCTTCCGCGATAGTGTGACGCTTACCTCCACCGCCACGCTGGAGATGGCGCTGGGCACCGATGCCGAGCGCGGCGTCACCTACACCGGTATCACCCTCAGCGGGGGCGGCCTCCTGACGCTCGATGGCACCCTGCGCCTCACCCTCACCGACAGCTTCCTGCTCGCCGAGGGGGAGACAGCGGAATACCAGCTCTTTGCTTCTTCGGGAGGTTTTACGAATAACTTTTCGGCCTTCGACCTGCCCGACACGTGGGGAGGGTTTGATCTCCAGTGGGATCTGAGCCAGCTTACCACCACCGGGTGGGCCACCGTTACCGCCATTCCCGAGCCTTCCTCGCTGCTCTTGCTTGCGGGGGGCGGGGTCGCCGCTCTCCTGGCGGCACGCCGTCGGCGGCGCTAGCGGCACCTGCATCCTTCCCCAAACAATGAAACCGACCCGCCCCTCAAGCGGCTTCACCGTTACGGAGCTGCTCATCGTCATCGCCTTGTTGGCGGTGCTCCTGCTGCTCGCCTTCCCGGTGATTGGGAAGGCGCGGCGGCAGTCGGAGGCGTTTCGCTGCGCCAACAGCCTGCGCCAGCTCGGGCAGGCTGCGGCACTCTTTGGGGCAGATAACAGCAACGCCGTCGTGCCTTACGCGCTCAACCGCCCCTTCGTCACCAACCGGTACAAGGGGAGCGGCTTCTGGTACGCCATCCTCTACCCGTATCTCGGGTTTACCGAGCCGTACGATATCGAGCGCATCCGCGACACCAAGAAGTGGAAAGACTCCCCCTACTACTGCCCCAACGAACGCACCACCCTCTTTGTGACCAACCGCATCTGCGGGTGGAACAACGATGGCGACAACTCGGCCAAGCACCCCTTCCAACGCTTCCTCAAGATGGGGCAAGGGTACTCCGAGTCCGACCAGACGAGCGCCAAGTACGGCGTCTTCACCAAGGGCGAAGCCTTCACCCTGCTCGGCGGGCCGGGGCGTACGGCGTACTTTGCCGACGGCATTGGCGGTGCCATCAACCCCAACAACCTCGGGGCCAACTTCCTGGAGTTCCGCCACGAGGGGCACGCCAACGTCCTCTTTATGGACGGCCACATCGAGAAGCTCAAAGACCCCGACTTCAAGAACAACCCCCAACTGCTCCGGGAGGATGACAAATGGGTCTTCCTCTTCGGGCGTCCCGCCAGAACCCTCCCGTAAGGGGGGGGCTGGCCCCTTCGTTTCTTCGCCATGTTTCGTTCCCTCGTAGCGCTTTGCGCCCTCCTCCTGCCTGCCCTGGCCCCCGCCTTCACGTTGGTTGAAGACGGGGCTCCCAAGGCCATCATCATTCTCCCCGACCACCCGAAACCCGCCGAAACCTTCGCCGCAGAAGAGCTGCGCCACCACATCAAGCTCGCCACCGGGGCCGAGCTGCCGATCCTCGCCGACCACCAGAGCATGGGCCGCCCGGAGCCGACCATCCAGGTCGGGCAGACGCGCGCCTTCCGCGAGCTGGGGGTGCGGCTGCCGCAGCCCGAGCCGTTTGCCTTGGGCAAGGAGAACTACCCGTGGGCCGGCAAGCTTGTCGGCGGCAAGCTCCACTTCTACGGGGTCGATGGCCCCGGTGCCGTGCCTGCCTATGGCGAAAAGGGCCCTTGGGATTCCACCCCCACCGGCACCCTCTTCGCCGTCTACGACTTTTTGGAGAAGGAGCTTGGCGTGCGCTGGATCTGGCCCGGCCCCACGGGCGAAATCGTCCCCCCCCGCCCCACGCTCTCCGTAGAGAGCTACGACCGGAGCGGCGAGCCACGCTTCATCAACACCCTCTGGCGTTCCGAGCACGTTCTTACCCTTAGCAAAACCGGGTGGCACACGCCCGAAGCGCGCCGCGAGTTTCTCGATAACGAGCGGCTCTGGCTCCTGCGCCACCGCTTCCGGCGGCTCGCGCCGACGAGTTCGTTTGAAGGGCTCATCGGCAAGAAAGAGTACCACCGCCACCGCGACATCGTGGCCATGACGCCCGATGGCAAGCGCGGCGTCTACTACCGTGATAACGAACTCGACTTCAAACGCCACGGGTGGAACCGCGTCTCCACCTGCGTAAGCTCCCCCGAGCTGCCCGGGCTCTATGTGAAGTATTGGAAGGAGACGCTCAAAAACCGCGCCACCCGCTCCAACACCTCCATCGTCGCCTTTAGCGAAAACGACATCCCCGCCTACTGCTTCTGCACCCGCTGCCGCGCGTGGGATGCGGCAGACCCCGGCTTTAAGGAAAGCCCGTACTGGCGCGGCGAGGTGCACCCCAAGAGCACCGTCGAGATGTGGCAAGCCCTCTCCACGCGCGACCCGCGCAACCCCTCGCTCACCGACCGGTACGCCAAGTTCTGGCTCGCGGGCCTCAAAGCCGCGCAGGCGTGGCGGCCAGATGCCAGCATCAACGTCATCGGCTACCTCAACTGGAGCCAACCACCCAAAGAGACGAAGCTTAACGAGCACATCCACGTCGGCATCGTCGGCTGGCCGTACCTGACGTGGCTCGCCGAGGATACCGACGCGATCAACCGCCTTTGGGATGAGTGGGCCGCCACGGGGGCGACTCTCCGCATCCGCCCCAACAGCACCTGCAACGGCCACAACCTGCCCGTCTTCTACGGGCACTGGTTTGCCCGTGCCTTCAACCACGCCGCCGCAAATGGGCTGGAGGGTACGGACCTCGACACCCTCACCGGCCAGTGGGGCGTGCAAGGGCCCACGCTCTACCTCATCGCCCGCATCCACGCCGAGCCGGGGGCCGACCCCGAGGCGGTGGAGGCCGAGTTCTACGCCGGGTTTGGCCCCGCGCAGAAAGAAGTAGCGGCCTACTTCGCCCACTGGAAGAAGGTTGCCGAGCGCCGCACCCGGGCGGAAGCCACCGCCGAAAGCGAAACCTTGCGCGAGCGCTGGGAAAAGTATGGGACCTCCCGCGTGGGCCGCCTGCTCGTCGCCGCGCCGCCCTTCAAGCCCGAAGTCGTCGCCGAGGGTAAACCTCTCCTCGCCGCCGCCGTGGCTGCCGCTGCCAATGACCCCGCCGCCGCCGCCCGCGTGCGCGTGCTGGAGCTCGGCTTCGAGCATATGGAGAAAACGCTCGCCACGCTCGCCACCCTCCAGCGCTTTGCCGAGACGCACGCCCCGGCCGACCGCGCCTCTCTCAAAGAGGCCACCACCGCGCTGCAAGCCTTCCGTCGCGCGCACGAGCGCGAGCTCATCTCCGACCTCGGCTGGCTCACCAACGAAGAAAACGGCTACTGGGGCGAGACGGCCCTCAAACGCCTCACCCCGCAGAAAGCCTCGCAAGCCGCCTCGGCCTCCGGCGAAGACGCGGAATGATCCTTATGTTCACACTTCATCCTTACCAGAAAGTCGGCCCCGTGCGTGCCATCAACGGAGTGAACCTCGGCCCCGTCGATCGCAACTACGCCTACGACCACACGCCGTACTTTCGCAAGGCGCGTATCCCCTCCGTGCGCACGCACGATACGCCCAGCAGCGCGCGCGATGTCGTCGACTTGCACTACGTCTTCCCCAACCCCGAGGCCGACCCGGAAGACCCGCGCAACTACTCCTTCCGCCTCACCGACGACTACCTCGCTACCATCCGCAACGCCGGGTGCACCGTCTACTACCGGCTGGGCGAAACGATCGAGGGCCGCCACTTGCCGCGCAAGACGTACGTCGTCGCCGAGCGTTGGAAGCCCGAGATCCTCGCGCGGGTGTGTGTGAATATCGCCCGCCACTACACCGAAGGGTGGGCTGAGGGCTTCGAGTGGGAGATGCCCCACTGGCAATTCTGGAACGAGCCGCAGAATGGGTGGGTGAAGCCCCCGCTCGAACGCCCGTGCTGGACCGGCACGGTCGAGCAATTCTACACCCTCTACCGCGCCGTGAGCACCGCCATGAAGGCGCACAACCCCAAGTGGCACATCGGCCTCGCCGGGTACGGGCGGCCCGACTTCATCTTCCCCCCCGGCCACCCGCTCTACCGCGAGGACAACCCGTGGCGGCATGTGGAGGATGTTGTCAACGCCGGGCCCATCGACTCCCTCTCCTGGCACCAGTACGGGGCTTCGTGGGAAGACCTCGTCTCCAGCGCTCAAATGGTCCGCGATTGTCTGGATACCAACGGCCTCGGCCACGCCGAAAGCCACCTCACCGAGTGGAACTACATGCCCCGCGTGGAAGACGAGCGCGGCGTGTACACATGGTTCGACGCCCGGGCCGCCCGCGATTGCGACCGGCTCGACCATATCTACGAGGTGATGACCGGCGTGGAAGGCGCCTCCTACGTCTTCGGCGCGCTGGCGCGTTTGCAGGCCGCCCCGCTCGACCTCGCGCACCTCTACACCGCCATCAACACCGGCGCGCTGGGCCTCTTCAACCAGCACGGGCGGCCCCACCCCAAGTACGCGGGGTTGGAGGCGTTTGCCACCTTCCTCGACCACGAGCGCGTGGCGTTGGAGGGGGGCGCGCCCGACTCCGTCGCGGGCCTTGCCGCCGTCGCCGGGGGGCAGCTGCGCGTCGGCATCGCCCACTTGCGCCTGGATAAGAAGGAGCTGGAAATTCGCGTGGAAGGCGTGGGCTACACCCCGCAAGCCGCGCGCCAGTTTACCGCGCAAGGGTGGTGCGAGGTGGAAGTCGGGGCCACCCGCGAAGGGGGCGGCACCACGCTGCACCTCCCGCTGGCAGGCTCGGGCCTCACCGTGGTGGAAGGCCCGCTTTAGGCAGAGAGGGTGGGCTTACTTATCGCGCACCGGGCGGTCGAGCGAAGTCGCCTGCCTCTTCCTGGGCGTGGCGTTGGGCGAAGGCGTCGGCTTGGCGCGCTCGACCTCCTTCATCGTATCTGCCGGCACAAGGTTTCCGGCGATTTTGATCGTATTGCCCCGGTGGTTGATCACCAACCCGCCATCGGGCATCACCCCGCGGATCGTCGCATTCTCATAGAGTTGCCCGTTGGTGGTACGGATATCGCGCGGCGTGACCCATGAGATCACCTCCGGTTCGGGCGGCGGCTTCGGGGTGAAGAAGCCACTCCAGTAGAGGTAGCCGACAATCAGGACGAGGAGGAGAACAAGGCGCGACATGGCTTGGCCTCCAAGCTCACCAGAAGAGCCGCCCCGTGGCAAGCCTGCCGATGGTGCGCCGAGGTTTGCCATCACTTGCGGGCACGCCCATGCTCCGGCTCCCGATGGCAATGCACCACGGCCAGAGGTAGGGCGTCTCTGCGAGACGCCGTGGGGTTGGACTGCCGTCTCACCGAGACGGCCTACAATTCGTCAAACGACGCTCGGGCGGGGAGAACTGTAGGGCGTCTCTGTGAGACGCCGTGGGGTTGGACTACCAACGCTTAATAGACCCCCCGCTTTGCAGACTCCCACTGCCTTTGCCCTTGCCTTCCGGGGCCGTTGGCGAGACGTTAGAGGCGCTGGCAATAGCCAGCCGGGGCATAAGAACCCCGCCGAAAGCGGTTCGGTGTCATCCGTGAAAACGCCGTCTTCTCGTCCCTTCAAAAACGAAAGGACCGGGGAGACGGCGACGCATGTCCAGAGCCGCCGCACTTGGTGCGACGGCTTAAAGGTCGTCGTGGCTGTCTTTCGGCGGCTTCTTAACTCCCCGGTCACTCTGAGAAATCAGGGTGGCCGTTTTGTTTTGCCGCCACACCCTACCGGAAGCCACCCCCCATGGATCAGAACGAACTCCACGCCTTCTACGCCCGGCGCGCCAGCGCCTTGGCCGAAACCCTCGGCAACCTCCTCTACGCGCTGGAGCTGGAGCGCCTCTCCCGCCCGGAGCTGGAGGCGCTTTGCGCCGAAGTC
>JBBCKB010000045.1:0-12087 GCA_037189965.1 Chthoniobacteraceae bacterium
TACGGGCCAGATGGCGCGCGAGGCGGTTTGGCGCACGCTTGGGGCATGCGCGGGGGAGCCGGGATCTTCCTTCATGACGCCGGTGAGGTTGGCGATCGCCTCCACGCCGCTTAGGGCAAGGATGATGGCGACAAACTGCCCCCAAAGGTGGGCCGGGCTATCGTGCGGCCGCTCCAGAAAGCGGAGGGTGAGGTGCGGCAGGCTCAGCACCGCGAGCGTGGCCACGGCGAGCAGCACCGGCACGGTAAGGGCGGCAGCAAGGTTGCCGCTGTGCCGGGGGCCATGCCAGTTGAGCCACCCCATGAAGAGAAGAACGCAGATGGTGGCGCCGGTGATGTGGTCTTTGAGAAACCCGATGGCCGGGATGGCCCCGCCGCTGGCGGTCAGGTAGCTCAGGCCCGCCCAGCCGCTGAGGGCTGCGGTGACGGTGAGGTCCGCAATGAGGAGCAACGCGCCGATGACGGCCAACAGCCGCCCGTGGACGCGCGCGGCGGAGTAGACGCCGCCCCCATCGGGGAAGTGGTGGCAGAGGCGCGCGTAGTTGAAGGCGACCAGGCCGGTAACGGCGCAAACGGCGAGGATGAGCGGCAGCGCGGCAAACTGCGCGGCGGCGAAGGCAAGGCCGATGACATACGCTTTGCTGGTGCCCCAATCTCCGTAAAGAAGGGCGGCGGCGCGTTTCCAATCGACATTGCGTGGGCGATGCCCTTCGGAAAGGGCATTAGGCTGTGGGTGCATGTAGGTGCCAAGTTTTGCGGCCGTTTCAAAACAACGGTGAGCGGCCAAACCCGGCAGGATGTGGGAGAGACGGGGGTGCGAAATGCCTTCGGGGGAAGAGGGGGAGGCGCTGCGCGAGAGAATCCCTTGCCTGCTTAATGTAACGCTGACGAGGTTAGCTGTCGGGCTGGAGTCATTAAATACCCCCGGTGTGGTACCGTTCGCCCCGGTGCCGACCGGCTGGGCCGGAAGGCAGAGTTGGGTCCCCCGCTGGCTGGTGAAAATGGCACCAGCCATTGAGCACTGCAAAAGAACTGGCTACGAGCTAAGCACCGAGTTGCCGGATTGCAAGATGATTTCTGCGGCGGCAGGGAGATCTGCGACAACAAAATCGGGTGTGGTACTCTCGCCCTTGCCGTAGCCGGTTTGCACCAAAAGGGTGCGCACCCCTGCGGCCTGGCCGCAGCCGATATCCGCTGCTTTGTCGCCAACGAACCAGGAGCGTGCGAGGTCTACCCCCAGCTCGGCGGTGGCTTCGAGCACCATGCCGGGGGCCGGTTTGCGCCGGGGGGAGGGGGAGACATCCGCGCAGTAGTAAGCGCCATCGAGCGCGGCACCTTCGGCGGCGAGCTGGCGTAGGAACTCGGCGTGTACCGCCTCATATTGGGAGGGAGAGATGAGCCCGCGCCCGATGCCGCTCTGATTTGTAATCAGCACGGCCAGGTAGCCCGCCGCACGCAGGCGGCGGATGGCTCCCGCCGCTCCGGGGATGAGGCGCACCAGCGCGGGGTCCGCACAGTAGTGGACTTCCTCCATCGCCGTGCCATCGCGGTCCAGAAAGACGGCGGGGCGGCTCATGCTTCGTCAAACGAAGCCAACAGCTCCGCGTGGGAGACGGTGGCGGTGCCCAGCTTGCCGACCACGATGCCGCTGGCGCGGTTGGCGATCTCCGCTGCCTCGCGCTGGGTTGCCCCGGCGCACAGGGCAAGGGTAAAGAGGGCGATGGTGGTATCTCCCGCGCCCGAAACGTCAAAGACTTCCTGCGCCCGGGTGGGGATGTGGAAAGGGGCCTGCTCGCGCTCGAAGAGCATGATGCCCTGTTCTCCCAATGTAACGAGGAGGCTCTGCGCGCCCCATTTCTCGAGCAGGATGCGCCCTACTTCGAGCAGCGCGGTGTCCTGGGTGGGGGGCTCCACCGGGTCGGCGTCGGAAAGGCCCGCCGCGCGGAAGGCTTCCTTGCGGTTGGGTTTGATGGAGGTGATCTCCCGCCAGCGCAGCTCGTTGCGGGGGTTGGGATCTACGGTGATGATCTTGCCCGCCGCCCGCGCGCGGGAGACGATGGCATCCACCAGCTCTTGGGTAAAGAGGCCCTTGGCGTAATCTTCCAGGATGATGCCGTCAATCTCCGGGATGAGCGGCTCCACCCGGTCGAGCACCTGCTGGAGCTGGAGCGGGGTGAGCGGGGTCTTGCGCTCGCGGTCTACGCGGACGACCTGCTGGTGCTGGGCGATGATGCGCGTTTTGACAATGGTGTGGTAAGCCGGGTCTTCCACCAGGCAATCCGGGAGGATGCCTTCGGTATTGAGGATCGCTTTGAGCTGGTCGGCATTGCGCCCCACGCCAATCTGGCCGAGGAGGTGGATGGTTTCGGCAAAGCCGCGCAGGTTGCGGGCGACGTTGGCCGCGCCGCCGGGGTAGTAAGTCTCGCGGTCGACCTCCACTACCGGCACCGGCGCTTCCGGAGAGATGCGGCGCACGCGGCCCCAGATGAATTCATCGAGGATAAGATCTCCCACGACAAGAAGCTTGAGGGAGGGAAAACGGGCGGCGATCTGCTGAAAGCGGGCGCGGTTCATGGGGTGCTTGCAAAAACGGGAAGGCTTCCGGTTGGGGAGGGGAGTGTCAAGCATGGAGCGAGGGGAAGAAGGCCAAACCGGGCCGAGGGGCCGAAACGTTTGCTGCCCATGAATGCGAGCTTTACCTCTCTACTGGCGGTCCTTTGTTTCTGGTTTGGGCCGGGGCTGGCCGCCACGCCGGAGCCGGAGCGCCCGGAGGTGGCGGTGGCCGCTATGTCGGAGTGGAATGTGGGGCAACTGGCGCTCGGCTTTCTCGGCATCCGCAAAGGGGGGAGCGAACCGGTGCGCTCCTACGCGCGGCTGTTGGTGGATGACGCGGTCCGCTTCGAAAAGGAGCTGATGGATCTCGCCCGGCAAAAAGGGGCGCAAACGGTGAGCGCGCTGGCCGGCTTCCAGCGGCCCGCAGAGGCGGCTGCTTTGGAGAACCTGCCGGCCTCCGCGTTTGACGAAGCGTTCCTCAAAGCCGCCCGCGAAGCGGCCGAGCGGACGCGCACCGCGCTGCACAAGCTCGGGGAGAATCCCGATGCCGACTACCGGGCCTTTGCCCAGCGGGCCTTGGGCGACCTGGAGTGGCGCCTCGCCCTCGCCCCCGGAGCAGACGGCAAGCGCGCGACCCCACCCCCCATCGGGGAAGAGCCGAAGGAGATGTGAGAGCAAACGATGCATCGAGCCGCGCGGCAGCGTCTTGGAGTGCGGCGCTTCTGCGCCGCTTTGCCGGACGGCGCTACTTGGCTTATCGGTAGGGGATACGCCAAAGCGGCGGAGGGCCGCCGCACTCCAAGACGCTATCGCGAAGAGGGATGGAGCAAAAAAATCCTGTCCATCATGCCCATTCTGTAAATTCTGTTTTACTCTTGTAGAGGGCCAAAAAAGAGCACCGGCGCGGTCATGAGCAAAATTCCCGCGCCGGTGCCTTGTCTCAACCAAATTTTTTAAGCCGCGGCCTGCGCCTGCGGGGCGGCGAAGGCAAGGGCGGCGGCCACTTGCTCAGCCCATTGGGTGCACGGCTCGTCGTAGTAGACATCGCAATCAACCCGGGGGACGATGCGGTGCGCCCCAAGGTACTCCAGAAGGGCGTCGACATCTTTGCCCGCCTGGCAGAAATCAAAATAGCCCGAGTCTCCCAGCGCGAGGACGGAGTAGCGCAGGTGGGTGAGCGTGCCCGCTTCCAGAAAGCGGAGGAACTCGACAAAATCGGAAGCATCATCGGGCGGCTCGCCTTCGCCCCACGTGCTCATGCAGATAAAGGCAGTCTGCTCGTTGAGGATGTTGCTGGCCACGTAGGTGGCGAGGTCGATCGCGGTGGCGGCATGGCCATCGCGCTGGAGACGCTTGGCGAGCTTCTGGGCGCACTCCTGGGAGTTGCCCGTCATGGATGCGTAGAGGACGACGATATTCTGGTTCATAGCATTTGCACTGAGGTTGGGCGCAGGTTACCCTCCCGGAGCGTTGCGCGCCCCCGCTGGTTTGCGATGGTCGTGCGCGGGATTGCCGTAACACAATCCGCAGCGTGCGATCGGCAATTTGAAGCAAGCCTGCCCCTGGGGGCTTGTATACGCTGGCAGTCTGGGAGTTTTGCTCCATGATTCCCGAGAAACCGACTTTTTATGGCCAGCCGCAACGGCACAAAACAGACTAGCGAACTCGAACCTGCCGTATGGGAACAGGTGGAGGGGGTCTGGCGTCCGCTCTATGGCGGCTTTGCCAAAGAGGGGGTGAGCGTGGAGTGGCACGACTTCCGGGTGGATGTGCCGATGGATTGGTCGCAGAGCTTCCACCAGAGCAGCCTGGAGATTTGCCTTAACTACACCGGGCTCGCGCAGCTTGGCGTCGGGTCCAAGCCGTACAAGCTTGGGCCGGAGCAGGTGGCGCTCTACACCGCGCGCGACTCCGTGCTGCCCGCCACCCGCGAGGCAGACTCGATGCACCGGTTTGTCACCCTGGAGTTTTCCGTCGATTACCTGCGGCGCAACTTGGAAAATGTGCAGCAGGCGCTGATTCCCGGCGTGCGCCGGTTTCTGGAAAACCCAGCCCAGTTTGACCCCTGGATCCAGATCAGCAACCTCCCGGCGGCGCTCCTTTCCATCCGCCAGAGCTTGCTTGCGCCTCCCGTGCCGCAGCAGGCCATGGGCACCTGGTACCAGAGCAAGATCCTCGAAGTGCTGGCACTGACCGTCTTCCGGCAGGATACCCCCGAAGAGCTTTTCTGCGAACGGCATAAACGGATCAACCGCGAACGGGTAGACCGCGTGCGCTACCTCCTCCAGCGCGATTTTGAGAACCCGCCCAGCCTCGACATGCTGGCCAAGGAGGTCAATTGCAGCCCCTTCTACCTCTCACGCCTTTTTGTGGAAGAGACCGGGCTTTCCCTCCCCAAATTCCTGCGCCTCCAGCGAGTGGAGAAAGCCGCCGAGCTGATGACCGATGGCGGCATGAGCGTTACCGATGCCGCCATGGCCGTAGGCTACTCCAGCCTGAGCGCCTTCCACAAAGCCTTCGTGGAGCGGCATGGCGTCTCGCCGAGCCAATACGGTGTCAAAAAGGGCAAAAAGTAAGGGTGCTTGCTCGGGGTTGTGGTTCATTTGCTTGGGATTGCAATCCTCGGGTGTCTCCTTGTATTAGAGGGGCGATTGATTTTTAATTCTGCTCCTTTTCCTTCGCCCGTGAGTGCGGCGGGGGATGAGGAGGAAATACCCCAAAACGGGTCACGCATTTTATGAATACCACCACCGAAAACGATCTTGCCGGGAAATGGGCCGCTCTTCTTGAGGCCGAGCCGAAGCTGCGCATCCGCGATGCCGCCGAGCGCCTTGGCGTCAGTGAAGCCGAGCTGCTGGCCACCCGCGTGGGTAACGGCGCCAAGCGCCTTGAGGGCGATTGGAAGGACCTCATCAAAGAGTTCCCCCGGCTCGGGCGCGTCATGTGTTTGACCCGCAACGAAAACGCCGTCCACGAGCGTTACGGCATCTACCGCGAGATCGCCTTCTTCGGCCACGGCGCGGGGATGGGGCAGGTCGTCGGCCCGGATATCGATCTGCGTTTGTTCATGGGCTCCTGGGTCACCGGCTTCGCCGTGACCGACGAGACCAAGGAAGGCACCCGCCAGAGCTTCCACTTCTTTGACGGCACGGGCACCGCTGTCCAGAAGATCTACCTCCAGCCCGAGAGCGACCTCGCCGCCTACAACGAGCTGGTGGAGAAATTCCTCGCTGCCGACCAGAATGCCGCTGTTCCCGCCGCCCCGGCCGCGCCCAAGCCGCCGGAGAAGCCCGACTCTGAAGTGGATGTCGAGGCGTTCCGCCAGGAGTGGCTCAACCTCAAGGATACGCACCAGTTCTTCATCCTCATGCGCCGCTACGGGCTCACCCGCGAGCAGGCGCTGCGCCTCGCCCCGGAGGGGTATGCGTGGAAGGTGAAGCCCGAGTCCACCGAGATCATGCTCAAGACGGCAGCCGAGCGCGGCACGCCGATCATGTGCTTTGTCGGCAGCGAAGGGTGCATCCAGATCCACACCGGCCCGGTGCAGAACATCAAGTGGTTTGGCCCCGAGTGGCTCAACGTGCTGGATGACGAATTTAACCTCCACCTGCGCAACACCGCCGTGGCGAATGCCTGGGTGGTGCGTAAGGAGACGGCGGAGGGTGTCGTCACCGCGCTGGAGCTTTACGACAAAGACGGCGAAAACATTGCCCTCTTCTTCGGCAAGCGCAAACCGGGCGAGCTGGAGGACGAGGCATGGCGCGCCATCGCTCACGAACTGCCCCGCCTGTGATGCCACCCATGAAGCGTATCTTTTTAACCGTGCTGGCCGTAGCCGGGCTAGGCCTTGGCAGCCACGCGGCAGAGGTCCCCGCCAACCCGCAACGGATCGTCTCCGTGGGCGGCGCGGTGACGGAGACGATCTTCGCCCTCGGCGCGGGAGACCGCGTCGTGGGGGTCGATACCAGCTCCATCTACCCGGAGGCCGCCACCAAGCTGCCCCAGTGCGGCTACCAGCGGATGCTGGCGGCCGAGGGGGTCGTCTCGCTCAAGCCCGATGTCGTCTTCCTCGCCGGGGCCTCCGGCCCGCCGACCGCCATCGAGCAACTGGAGAAGATGAACATCCCGCTTTTTCGTCTGGAAGAGGGGAACACGCTTGAAGCCGTAAAGGAGCGTACGCTCAAGATCGGCAAGGCGCTTGGCAAAGACGCCGAGGCCGCGGCGTTGGTGGCGAAGATTGATGCGCAGATTGCCGCGCTCAAGGTGCCGCAGGAACGCCCGCGCGTCCTCTTCGTCTTGAGCCGTGGGGCGGGTAGCCCACTCATCTCGGGCCGTGGCAGTGCTGCGGATGCGATGATCGCGCTCGCCGGGGGCATCAATGCCGCTGCCGAGATGGAGGGGTACAAGCCCGTTTCCGGCGAAGCATTGGCGACCTTCAACCCGGACGTGGTGCTTACCACCTCGCGTACGTTTGCCGCTTTTGGTGAGGGAGGCGTGGCCAAGGCACTGCCGGGCATCGAGCTCACCCCCGCTGGCAAGGCCAACCGGGTGATCGTGATGGATGACCTTTACCTCCTCGGCTTTGGCCCGCGCACGGCAGACGCCGTGGCGGAGCTTTCCGAGCGCATCCACGCTCCGGAAGGGACGGCCAAGGCCGCCAAATAGCAGCAAAGCGCCTCGCGTTTATTTCCCAGCCTCCTTCGCCCGTTTGGGTGAAGGAGGCTTTTTGCGTAAGCGTTCCTGGAGCGTGGGGTGAGGCTTGCCGCGCCAGAGCCCGCGGGCCTGGAGGTAGTGAGCGCGGGCTTGCTCCATATTGCCCGCTTGTTCGTGGGCGAGCCCCGCGGCCAGGTAGCCTTCGGGGCGCAGGGGGCAGAGGGCAATCGCCCGTTGCGCGGCGTTGAGGGCAGTGAGCGTCTGGCCAAGGGCAAGGCTCGTCTCGGCCACACGAAGGCGGAGCCGGTAGTGCCATGGGGCCAGCGGTAGTGTGGTGCGGAATGCGGCATCCGCCTCGTGGAGGAGGAGGGCACGATCGCCGGGGTGGGCGGTTTGGCGGGCGCGCTGGAGGAGACGCTCGCCCACGAGAAATGCAAGGCCGGGGTGGGGCCCGCACCGCGCAAGGGCTTCGCGGGCCGTCAGGTAAGCCGCGTGCGGGCTCCCTCGGAGGCTTTGGTTTTCCGCCTTAAGCCAAGCCAGCTCGGCCCGGCCACTCCAGAGAGCCATAGCCAGCAGCACGGCACTGGCGATGAGCAGGAGTAGAGGGAAGCGGCGCGGGGGCAGAGCATGGGAGCCCCCCTCGCGCGAAACCATCAGCCCCGCCACCGCCCCGGCAAGAAGCGCGTTGGAGGGGAGGTGCAGGTTGAAATCGAAATACGAGTGGATGGCGAAAGCGGCCCCCATGGTAAACGCAGCCAAGGCGGTGGCCGCCGTATTGCTTTGGGGAAGGCGAGCCGTGCGCAGTCGGGGGAGGGTTGCGAAGTAGTGACGGCGTGCGGCCCGCAAGTGGAGGGTGGTGGCCGAGAGCAGGAGGAGCGCTGCCGGGATGCCGAGGTCCCCGGCGGTTTGCAGCCAGTCGTTATGAGCGAAGTAATCTTGCGCTTTCCCATGCCGGCTGCGCTCTTGGCGGGCGTGCCACTCAAAAGAGCCGGGGCCGCTGCCGAGGAGGGGGTGGGTGGCGATGTGGGTGAAGGCGCTTTCCCAGAGGGTGAGGCGGTAGTTGTCGAAAAGAAGCCCTTCCCACCGGGTGGAGATGCGCTCATCCACCCGGGCCACCCGCAGCAGGGCGGTGGCGGGCAAGAGCGTGGCGGCAAGCAGGCAGAGCAAGAGGAGGACTTTTTGGTAGCGCCGGGCAAAATCGACCGCGCAGAGGCCAAGCAGGGCAAGCGCGGTAAACGCCGCCGCGAGTGCAAGGAGCCCCCCGCGGCTTGTCGTTTGGAGAGCGCCAAAGAGCAGCCCGCTTCCGGCCAGCAGGCAGGCAAGCTTCCAGGGTAAGGCGCAGCGGCCCAGAAAGGCGAAGCAGAGGGCGGCCAGCCCCGTGGCGTTGAGGAGCCAGCAGAGGTGGTTGGCATTGAGGTAGGTGCCGCTGCCGCGTTTGGCGAACGTATCCGCATACCAGATATGTAGGCGCTCCGAGAGCCACCCTTGGGGAGGGAAATCAAGGAAACCATGGTTTTGCGCGAGCGCGGCAGCCGCCTGGACCAAAGCCCCGGCGATCAGCAAGAGCAGCAGAAGACGGCGGGGGCGCGGCGCGGTGATGAGGGTGGCCGTGGCCAGATAAGCAACGGCGACGCTGAGGCCGAGCCGGGTATAGTTGCCCCGGGCCGACGCATCGGGGCTAAGGTGGCTGGCAATGAGTAGCCACGCAAGGAAGAGGAGGCCGCAGGCAAACGCGGGGAGGTCGAGCACCACCGGGCGTGGCTTTGCCAAACGCGGCAGCGCCACGACCCCAAGGCCGCAAAGGAGCATCCATGCCGGGTAGGCCGGGGTCGGGCGCAGGGCGCTTCCCTGCCACCATTGGGCCGTAAGGAGCGCCAGGCCCAAGAGCGTGGCGGCGACCCATTGGAGAGGGGCTTCCGGTGGGGCGGCACGGCGGGCAGGTGCGGTGCTCGGAGCCGTGGCCGCGCTAGGAGGAGGGGGCATCGTCGTCGTCGTCGTCATCATCATCGGTGACGATGATGGGCTGGAACCAGTTCACAGGAGCGTTACTGAACCCCGGCCCAAGGTACCCCGGCCCGCCAAAGCTCGATCCTCCCGGGCCCTCGGCAACGGGCTCGAGCGGCGCGGTCTCCTTGCCCTCCGCGACGGGGGAGAGGACGGCTTTGCCATCGGCGGGTTCTTCTTCAGGAAGGGTGGTGGCGATGCGGAAGCCTTGCAGGGCGCTCTCGTTCTCGGCATCGGGCGGGAGGTCGGCGCTGAAGCGGAGGGGGGCCTCTCCCTCAAGTTGCTCGGCAACAGCCTCGGGTGGAGCGGCCTCCGGGTCTAGCGGGTTGGCAGCCGAGGTGGGGCTGGTGATTTCGGTGACGAGCCGCCGGTCTGCCGAGAGCGACTCCTTCCACTCCGTTTCCTTCGCATAGGCGGCTTTGCCATCGGCCCCGGGGCGGTAGAAGGCGGCTTTGTACCACTCGTTTTCGTCGGGAATCCAATACGCGCAGCCAGGGGTGCGCGCGGTGCGGGCTCCGTTGGAGGCGGTGAGGTCGTAGGCCCCGGTTTCGGTTGGGGCTCCGGGGGTTGCGCCGTTGCAAAGCCAGTTTACATAGCGGGCGGCTTGGCTCCAGTTGACGAGGAGGACCGGAGAGGTTCCCCCCTCGGTGGCATCGCGAGGGGCGTACTTGCTCCCTTCAGGGGCATCGGGCGAAAGGAGGATGCCGCCTTTGGTGGCCGCCATCTCGGGGTTGTAGAGGCGCAGCTCGTTTTTCCCCGTAGGGTCGGTGGCGTTGAGGAAGGCGGCATATTCGGCTTGGGTAACGCGCTCTTTACTGATTCGGTAGGGCGCGGCGACGGCGCCGAGGCCGTTGCGGTCGGGCGGGTTGCCCGGGTCTTTCACGGTGATAAAGCCTGCCGGAGCGGGCGGAGCCGCCAATGCCAGCGTGGGGAGCAGGAGAAGGAAGAGGAGCGTTTTCATGGAAAAAGAAGCGAGGGCGTGTGGTAATGGGAATCGCAGCGCGGCATAGGAGCCAGTGGCGCAGCACACCCCACTCGCCGGGTGGGCAAAAGGCTGAAGAGGGCGGCAAAGAATGGGCCGTCCACACCGCAGCGATTTACGGATTTGCTGGCGAAAGCCCGCCCCTGCTGCCACCCTGACCTGCCCCCCGGTATGAAGCCCTTTGTTTGTATTCTAACGCTTTTGAATCTGGCATTCTGTGGAAGCAAAAAGGAAGACGCTCTTCTTTTCCCAGATAAAATGTATTGATCGGATTCTTTATATCAATATTTGAAGCGATATGAAAATTTTCATCTTATCTATTTTGGTGGCGGTGCTGTTTGGAAACCAAACTGGGGCCGAGGCCTTAACGTCCGAGGACTCTGCTGATGTAGCTGACCTACAGGTTAAGCTATCTGAGCTAGATAAGGTGCCTCGCGAAAAGAGGGTGTCCGAATTTATTGCAATTTCCTCCTTGATCCAGAAAGTGCCTGCTTCCGAAGCCAAGTTAAAATTGCTGTTTCAGTGTATTGAGGTTGCTGCATCTTTGGAGATCAAGGGTTTGGATCACTCAAACCCGCCGGTGCTTCGGGTCAGGCCTCCTAAAGGTTCTGGCGTGGATGGAGGTGTTCTTCCTTCTGAAATAAAGGACCCGGCTCTCCGTGCGGAATATGAAGCCGCCATTGCTGCCAATCGATTGAAGTCGAAAGTCTTTACCGAACAACGCGAGCTTGAGTTGCAGAAGAGGTCGTTGATTAACAGCGTTAAGATGGTTCCCCTTAATAATCCCTATGTTCGGGAGGGAGGGATTTATCTGGATCTCCTTGAGGCGTCCCGTATCGATGCGGAGACAAAACGAATTTTGAGGGAGTTTATCAAATAACGTCAGTCACGAAGGCGGTCTTTTTCTTTGGACCTGACCTCTTTCCATTTCCTGGCATCGGGTACGTTTTCCTTCCCGATTCGCCGTCTGGTTCTGAACCCGCATCGAAGGGCATGCAATGGGCCGTTGACCTAGAGGCTCAGTTCAGGCACGTTGGAGCGTGTTTCCCTTGACTCCTTTTTCCTCCGGGTGGGCTGGCCGCGCCGCGCTTAGCGTGGCGGTGGCGGCGGTGTTCCACGTTTCGGTTGCCTCGGCGCAGGACGTTGCACCGGCTCCAGAGGCCGCGGCTACCGAACCGGCTGCCGTGCCTGAAGCCGCCGCGCCTGCGGTAGCTCCGGAAGCCGCGCCGACGCCTTCGCCAGAGGTGCTCAAGGCTCGCGAATCGCTAGGGCGTTTTGCGACGCTCTTTTCCCAACGGCGCTTTGCTCGGGCGGCAGAGGCGCTCAAGGAGGCGGAAGCGGTGATGCCTGATGCCCCGGAGGTGATCTCCTCGCGCGCGGCGTTGCTGGCCGAGACAGGGCAGATCGCCGAAGCCCGGGTGATCTACCAGAAGCTGGTGGATCAGGCCCCCGATAGCTTTGTGCCGCAATTTAACCTCGCGGAGCTGCTGGCCATGGAGCGGCGCTATGCGGATGCAAAGGCTGCGTTTGAGGCGTTGCTCGTCAAGTTCCCCGAGTCGGAGTTTGTGAAGTTCAAGCTCATCCTGATGTCTCTTGCGCTCAAGGACCAGAAAGAGGCGCTGGAGTGGCGCAAGAAGCTCAAGGCTGACCAGCCGACGGCGCTCCTCTTCTACTCGGAGGCCGCTATCGCGCTGGCCAATGGCGAGATGGCCAAGGGGCGCTTGCTCATCGAGGAGGCCGACCAGCAATTTGGCGAAGGCCAGTGGCAACTTCTGCACGAGAGCCTTGCCCAGATCGGCCTGGTGTTGCGGAGCGACTACCCGCCCCGCCCGGCAGAGCGGTAAGCCTGCCAAGCGCGCGGAGTAGGGAGCGGTTTCGTTTTCGTTACAAAATGAA
>JBBCKB010000046.1:0-15422 GCA_037189965.1 Chthoniobacteraceae bacterium
GGGGGGGATGACGACCGGCGGCGGCGTGCTCTCCGGCTCGGCAAGAGCCGAGGCGGAGAGGGCAAGCAACACGGTGGAAAGCAGGGCGAGGCGCATTACAGTTCAGTCAAACAAAGAGGGAGCCAAGAGTAGCGCCTGCGAGGCACGATTGTCAGCACGGATTTTTCCGAAGCCACCCCGTCTGCGGCATCAGGGGAGCTCGCCCTCGAGTTCCTGAAGGCGGGCCTCGGCCCGGGCGCGCAGGTTTTCTGAGACCTGGCGCAGCCGCCGCTCTTCGACAAGCGCTTCCTCCAGCTCGCGAATGCGGGCTTGCAGGTTCTCGCGAACGCTGGGGCCGCCCTGGTCGGGCTGCGCGGGGAGGCGAAAAATATCAAACTCGCAAAGAGGGCGGGTGTCGCCGGTTTTGCAGTTGGTCACCGGAGTCTGGTCGTGGATCTCGCCGCTGGCGAGAAACTCGCGCACGGCACCGACGGTGGTGGGGCCGTAGTACGAGTCGGTGGAGAGCTCGAGCAGGTAGTCCATCTGGAGCTCGGGTACCATGGGGGCTTTGATCCACGTGGCCGAGTCGTTGGAGACTTTGTCTTGCGGGCCGATGTAGGCATCCACAGCCCACTGGCGCAGTACGTCAAAACCGATCGGGCCGAAGATGGAGCCGTCGGCCTGCTTCATCACATACCATTTCTGGGTGTCGTCCATTGTATTTCTAGGGGGTAGGGGAAGCGGCGGGGATCTTCAGCGTTTGGCCGATCTGCAGCCTCCGTTCATCTTTAATCTGGTTGAGTTTTACGAGTTCCGCAACGGTTGTTCCATGCTGCCGGGCGATGGAGGTCAGGTTCTCGCCCCGGGCCACGGTGTGGGTGGGGCCGGTGTGGGGGGCTGGCTCCGGCTCGGCGGGCTCCGCGGCGGGTGGGGCAGCGGCCTCGGCGGCAGGCGGGGGGGCAAGCTCGGCGCGGCGTGTTTCCACCCGAGGGGTGGCAACGGCGGTGCGCTGGAGCGTCTCCAGAAGCTCGATGGCCTGCTGAAGCTTCTGGCGTAAAACGGCGTTTTCCTCGCGCAGCCCATCGACCTTGGTGGAAAGCTCGGCCATGCGGGTGCTTTGGGCGGCGGTTTCGGTCTCCAGCGCATCGAGCTGTTTGCCGTGCGCGGCGCTTTCTTTGGCCTGGTGCTCTGCGAGGTGTTGGAGCACTTCCAGCGGGCTTGCCTTGAGGCGGTGCTTGCCCGGGGTGGGCATCGGCAGGGCTGCTTCCTGCGCCTCCGGCTCCGTTTGCGCGGAGGCGGTGGCCACCGGGAAATGGAGGGCGCTGATAAGCGCGGCAAGGGCGCAGAAACGAAACCTACGGTGCATGCGCCATCTTCTCTCACGCCCGCTCTTTTTAGGCAAGCTTTCGCCCAAGGCGGGCTCACTGAAAAATAACCGCGTTTTTTTCCATGCCTGAACAAACCCAACGCACCGCGCCCCCGGCCCCCTGGGGGCCCAAAGAGGGAGATTCCGGCGGCCCCCGCGCCCCCGATGTCTCGAAACCGGACACTCGCGACCTCCTGAAACGGATGCGCCGGGTGGACCCCGACCAATCCCGCCGCTACCGGCAGCGCACCGGCCAGTGAACTCTACCATGGCTTCCACCGGAGATTTTGCCGCTCTTCTGGAGCGTGAAGGGGCGCGCCCCGCTGTTGCCGCCCTACCCGGGGGGGCGACTCCCCCGCCGCAGACGGAGGCGACGACGATCCTCGCCTTCAAGTTCAAAACCGGCGTGCTCGTGGCGGGAGACCGCCGCGCCACCGCCGGCCACACGGTCGTTTACGACCGTGCCGACAAGGTGCTGGAGATTGACCCCCACTCCCTCATGGCCATCGCCGGGGTACCCGCCACAGCTTGGGAGATGGCGCGGATGCTGGGGCACTCCTTCCAGTTCTACCGCCGCACCCAGCTTCAGGAGATGAGCCTGGAGGGGAAGGTGCGGGCGCTTTCCAGCCTGCTGCGGGAGAATCTGCCCCTCGTCATGCAAGGCGTGGGGACGGTGGTGCCGCTCTTTGCCGCGTGGGATGTGCTCTTGGGGGTGCCGCGCCTCTATTTCTACGATGTCATGGGGGCGGAGTTTGAGGCGGCGGAGTACGCCGTCTCCGGCTCAGGCTCGCCTGCGGTGCGCGCGGTGCTCCACTATGCGAATACCTTTGGGCCCCGCCCACTAGCGCGGATGAACGAGGAAGACGCCCTCCTGCTCGCCCTGCGCGCGCTGGAGACCGCCGCCGAGAGCGATACCGCCACCGGCGGCGTGGACCGCCACGGGCGCGTCTTTCCGCTCATCAAGATCATCAACGACTCGGGCATCTTCACCCTGCCCGACCGGCTCCTCTCCAAAGCCTACCAGCGCGAGCTGGTGTCGCTACCCAAACACACCCCGAAATTTGCCGAACTGGAATGATTGAAGAACCATACCGTTGGGTCGAGGCGATCCAGAACCGCCGCGAATACATCGAACACCAGATTGCCCCGGGCAGCCCGATTGTCTGCGTGAGCTGCGCGGAGGGAGTCCTCCTCCTTACCGTGAGTCGCGACCGGCAGAAGCTCTTCGAAGTCTACGACCGCATCGCTCTCGGGGCGATCGGCCACCCGGGGGATGTGGAGCGCCTGCGGCTGATGGCGATCGAGGTCGCCAGCGCCGAGGGGTTCCGCCGCTCGCCGCACGATGTCTCGCTGCGGCGGCTGGTCCACTATTCGCTGAGCCCCGCGCTCAAAGATGCCTTTGAGCATGTCTACGGCCCGCCCTACCTCGCCCGGCTTCTGCTGGCCGAGCTGGGCCGCCCGGGGGAGGGGGATCTGCTCGTGCGCCTGGGGTTTGACGGCTCCTTCCAGACCAACGGCGGCGGGGTAGCGGTGGGCGAGCCCTTCTCCGTACTCGCCGGGCAGGAACGCGCGGCCTCAGGGATGGAGACCTACCTGCGCGAGCACCGGGCGGAGTTTGAGAGCCATTCCTTCGAGGAAGCGTACACCGTAGCGCTCGATGCCTGGTGCACTGGCCACCTCCTTTTGGGCGGGCGGCACGAGGGCGAGGGGCTCCCCGATGCCGCCGCCGTAGCGGCCCACCGGGAGAAAGCGGTGCAAAGCGCTACGGTGGAGGCCGTCGTACTGGAGCGCGCGGCCCGTGGCCCCAACGTCTTTCGGGCCTACCACGCACCTTCCCCGGTAGCAGCGTAAGGTGCGGATAAAGGTTGCGCGAAGGGCAAAGAACGGCTTTTGTTGAGCCCGTAGCAGGCGTTTCCTCCCTCCTGCATTGCCGACTTTAACCCCTTCTTTCACCCAATGAAGCACCTCCTTCACCAGCGACGCCCCGGCCTTCGGGGGACCGTGCGTGCCGTGGGCGTGGGCCTTTGCGCGCTTTTGAGCTTTGCGGCCCCCACCTTCGCCGCCACCGAAGACCAGCCGCCGCAGCAGATTGATGTCAGCGCGCTCCCCGCGCGCATGGTCGAAGATGTCGTCGTCCCCGTGCCGACGGAAGTCTTCGCCGTGCTCGACAAGCTCGGCTCGCCCAATTGGCACGCCGTCTTGCGCACGCTTAAAGACCCAAGCCTTGGCGAGCGCCCGCAGGTGGCGCTCCTGCTTGGGAGTGTGATCGCCGAGGGGTTCATTGCCGTCGAGGCGCAGGAGCCAGAGGAAGTCAAAAAAATCGGGCGTCAGGTGCTTACGCTGGCAGGGGCCATTGGCGTGCGCAAATCCGTCATCGCCCGCACGAGCAGCATTATCGAAGCAGCGGATAAGAAAGATTGGCCACGCATCCGCGTGGAGCTGGATGGCGCCTCGCAAGACGTAAAGCAGGCGATGATCGAGCTTAAAGACGAGCAGCTCGCCCAGCTTGTGAGCTTGGGTGGCTGGCTGCGGGGCACTGAGGCGCTCACGCAGGTCGTGCAGAAAAATTTCTCGGCCGATGGTGCCGAGCTCCTGCACCAGCCCGCCTTGGTGGAGTACTTCCAGACTCGCCTGGACTCCATGGGGCCGCGCCTCAAGCGCAACCCGCTGGTCAAAAAAGTCCGCACCCGCCTGCCGGAGCTGCGCACGCTCGTCAACGAGCCGGGGCAGATTTCGGAACAGAAAGTCAACCAGGTCCATGCCATCACGGCGGAGCTGGTCAAGGCGATCTCCACGCACGACTCTTAAAAGCCCCACTTGCTTCTCCCGTGAAAACGACCGCTTCTCTCCTCCTTGCCTTGCTGGTCTTCCTCCCTCTGGGGGCCGCCCGGGCTACTATTGATGACGCTCTCTCCTTCGCGCTGGAGGCCGCCACCCCGTATGTGAAGGAAGGGTTTACCGTCCGCGAAGATTATTGGGGCGGCGACTTGCCTTTTAAACAGCGCAAAGCCATCGTCCACCAGCTCTTCAAGGGGAACGAATATTGGTTCTGGATGGGTACGGACACGGAGAGCGCCCGCATCTCCGTCCACGTTTACGATTCGGAAGGCAAGCTCGTCGAAGTCGAGAGCTGGAATAACAAGCCCCACATGGCCGCCGCCCGCGTGGTGCCCAAGGCCACGGGGTCTTACTACCTGATCGTCGAGATCCTCCGCTCGCCCGAAGAGCGCACCCACTGGGCGCTCGCCTACGGGTTCCGCTAAGGCTCTTTATGACGCTTCAGGAAGCCGAAGAGTACCTGCGCGAGCATTTCCCGCTCGCGCGGTTTATGGATATCCGGTTGGAGGAGTACACTGGCGGGCAGCTCGTCATCAAGGCCCCGTTGGCGCTCAACCACAACCACCATGGCACCGCCTTTGGGGGGGCTTTGAACGCGCTGGCCACCTTTGCCGCCTATGGCATCGTCTGGATGGAGACGAAAGACTCGCCCAAGAGCCTCGTCATCAAAGAAAGCCGCATCGCTTTTCGCCGCCCCATCACCGGAGATTTGCGCGCCATCGGCCACCGCCCGCCCCCCGAAGAGATGGCCAAGTTTTACGCCGACCTCGAGCAGAAGGGGAAAGGCTACCTCAATATTACCGCCACCATGGACAACGACGCGGGCGAAACCGCCGTCTCTTTTGAAGGCACCTTCGTGGTCTGGAATTCTCAAGATTGAGAATCGGCTCGTAACTCGGGTTTGACACGGAGGTCTGGGCCGGTAACCTCTAGAGGATACACATGTCGGAAAGCGTAACCTTGCAGTTTGAAAACGCCCGGGCCGTGCAGGCGTTGTATGCGGGCGACCTCAAGCTTCTCAAGCACCTTGAGGAGGCGCTCTGCGTCCGCGTTACCACCCGGGAAGGGTGGGTGAAAATCGAAGGCGAGGCTGCGGCCATCGCCCGAGCGAGCAAAGTCTTTGAAGAGCTTGAAACCGCAAGGGCAGGGGGCATGCCGATCCGTCGGCATGAGTTCCAATACGCCATCCGCGCCGTGCTTGAGCCCGAGGCCGCCGAGAATTTGCACGACCTCCTTGATACGCGGATGCACACCTCTCCCCGGCGCTCGCCCATCCTCCCCAAAACGGCGAGCCAGCGCAGCTACGTGCGCGCCATCTTGGAGCACGACCTCGTTTTCGGCATCGGCCCCGCTGGTACCGGCAAGACCTACCTCGCCATGGCGGCGGCGCTCGTGGCGCTCAAGAAAGAGCAGGTCAACCGTATTATCCTCACCCGGCCTGCGGTGGAGGCGGGCGAAGCGCTCGGCTTTCTCCCTGGGGATTTGAAAGAGAAGATCGCCCCGTACCTGCGCCCTCTTTACGACGCCTTGCAGGACATGCTGGAGGACGATGAGCGCGAGCGGTATGTGGAGCGCAACATCATCGAGATCGCCCCGCTCGCCTATATGCGCGGGCGCACGCTTAATAATGCCTTCATCATCCTCGACGAAGCGCAGAACACCACCACCGAGCAGATGCTCATGTTTCTCACGCGGTTGGGGGTGGAATCCAAATGCGTCATCACGGGAGATACGACCCAGATCGACCTTCCCAATAACAAACGCTCCGGCCTCATCGAGAGCCTCCAGGCCCTCAAGGACGTGCCCAATATCGCCTTCTGCCAGTTTGAAGAGCGCGACGTCGTCCGGCACGAGCTCGTGCGCCACATTGTCGGAGCCTACAAACGCCACCGCTCCGGAGAGGTTGCCTCCCGGTTGGGCGAATAAGAAGCCATGTTCCGTTTTTTCGAACGCCATCGTCTTGTCAAAAAAGGGCTGGCCTCCCAGAAGACCCGCCGCCGCCGCACGAGCAACGAAGTCCTCGAAGAGATGGAGAGCGGCCTCGGCGTCAAGCTCCTCATCTTTCTCGCCTTTGTCGTCGGGCTTGGCTTCCTCATCTACAACGGCAAGCACCCGCAGCAGACGGAGACGTTCTTCACCTCGCTGCTCATCTTCCTGACCGCGCTGGCGCAGCTCTGGATCAACCATCCGGAGACGTATGCGCGCAACTCCCGTGTGGCGCTCGTCTTTGGCGTCTGCCTGGCGCACTTGGCCGTTATTAAACTGGCGCTCCTTCTGGTAGCCAACGGCACCATCCCCCGGGCTTATGGGCCGCTCATTATCCCGTATGCGTTTGCGCCGTTGGTGCTCTCCGTATTGCTGGGTAAAAACCATGGCATCTTTGCCGCCATTTTCGTCAGCCTTTGGGGCTCCATCGTCGCGCGTCGGGAGATCACGCCCGCGTTTCTTATCGTTATCAGCCTGATCAGCGGGTTTGTGGCCGTGTTTGTCACCCTGCAAGTGCGGCAGCGCAGCCGCCTTCTGCGCGCCGGTTTCTTTGTCGGGCTGGCCACGTGGGTGCTCGCGCTCATGTTTGGGTGGATCGGGCCGATCGTCCCGGAAATCTTCGGCGGTATCAACTGGGGCAACGTCTTTATGGAAAGCGTGGCCACCATTGGCTGCGGTGTCATCACCGCCATCCTTGTAAGCGGGGCGCTGCCATTGCTGGAGAATACCTTCCGCATCACCACCGACATCTCGTGGCTGGAAGCCGCAGACTTGAACCACCCGCTCCTCAAGCGGATGACGATCGAGGCCCCCGGCACCTACCACCATAGCCTTGTCGTCGCCAACCTTGCGGAGGCGGCCGCAGAGTCCATCGGGGCCAACGCCACCATGGCGCGCGTGTGCGCTTATTTCCACGACATCGGCAAGCTCGTAAAGCCCGACTACTTTACCGAAAACATCTCCAGCGAAGCCCACAACCCGCATGACGACCTCGCGCCCACCATGAGCGCGCTCATCATCATCGCCCATGTAAAGGAAGGGGTCGACCTTGGGCTCAAGTACAAGCTCAAGAAGCAGATTATCGACGTCATCCAGCAGCACCATGGTACCTCGCTCGTCTGGTACTTCTACAAGCGCGCTCTTCAGCAGCAGGAAGATGCCCGCGCGGGCGGCAAGATCATGAACATCCGGGAGGAAGACATCCCCGAAGTTCGCAAAGAGAGCTTCCGCTACCCCGGCCCGATCCCGCAGACCAAGGAGTGCGCCATCATCTCGCTTGCCGACTGCGTGGAGAGCGCCTCGCGCAGCTTGGATAAGGTGACGCCGCAGCGGGTGGACCAGATGATCCACGACATCATCGCCCCGCGTATTGCCGACGGGCATCTGGATGATTGCGGGCTCACGCTCCGGGAGATCAAACAAATCGGCGCGAGCTTCAAATCCACCGTGTTGAGCATGCTGCACAGCCGCGTGGCCTACCCGAAGCAGACGGTGGAAGATAAGGAAAACGGCGGCACCCCTGAGTCGCCCTCATCGCCTTCATCGCCCGTCTCGGCTGCGTAGTCGCATCGACTGGGTCCGTTTCGCTGCCCGTGTGAAAACCGGGCCGGAAGCGAACGCGTCTGCCTCATGGAAATCACCCTCCACAACCGCCAGCGCAAAGTGCCGCTCCCCCTTGCGTGGCTGCGCGAGCTTGCCCACGCCGCGCTGGAGTGCGCCCTGCGTGAGCCGATGGCAACGGCGGATGCCCCGCTCCCCACGCTGGAGGAGGTGGAAGTCACCTTCCTTTCCGATGCGGCCATTGCCGCCGTCCACCGCGACTTCATGGACATCCCCGGGGCGACCGATGTCATCACCTTTGCCCATGGGGAGATCGTCATCTCCGCCGAGACGGCTCGTGCCAACGCCCTGCACTACGGCCGCCCACTCCCCGAAGAGCTGGGGCGCTACATCGTCCACGGCCTCCTGCACCTCTCCGGGCATGAAGATGAAGCCCAAGCCGATGCCCGGCGGATGCACAAGGCGCAAGAGCGTATCCTTGACGATTGCGTGCGAAGCGTGAAAAACAAGCCATGACCGAAACGCTCACCCAGACCCGCGAAGCCGTGGCGCTTGATGTGCCGTGGCAAGTCGTTGTCCACAACGACCCGGTGAACCTGATGAGCTACGTCACCCTCGTCTTCAAGCGCGTCTTTGGTTTCTCCACCGAGAAGGCCACCCAGCATATGCTGGAAGTCCACCAGAAGGGGCGCTCCATCCTCTGGAGTGGCCCACGCGAAAAAGCCGAGCTTTACGTCCAGCAGCTCCAGAGCTACCTCCTCCTCGCCACGCTGGAGCGCACTTCCTAACCCTTTCCTTTCCGTACGCCTTGCAAGTCACCCGAAACGAAGACGGCTCCTTTACCCTGGGCGAGATCGAGCCCCCGCTCGACCTTCTGCTCCAGGCCATCCCCGGCGCGGCAGACCCGGGAGATAACTCCGCCGCCCGCCGCCGCCTCTACCCGGACCCCGCTGCCGACGAAACCCTCGTGGAAGAATGGGCCGAGTATGTCCGCCCCGGGCTGGAGGAAGTGTTTCGAGATGCCTCCAACGTCGTAGAGACCGATTTGAAGCAGTTGGACGAAGGGGGCACCCTTGCCATCGCCCCCGCGCATGTGGAGGCTTGGCTAAGCGCGCTCAACCAGGCGCGCCTTGTCCTTGCCGCGCGCCACGAGATCACCGAGGCCGATATGGAGCGCCCGGTCGCCCACCTGGTAGAGGAGGGGAGAGACCTGGCCCTCTTCCAGATCCATCTCTACGGTTTCTTGCAGGAGTGCCTCGTGCGCGGGCTCGAGAGCGAGGATTGACCGGCGCGCTATACTTGCCCTCATGCGCGATAACAAGAAACTCGTCGGCGTGGGCCTTGGGGCCGGGTTGGTCGGCGCAGTCTTTCTCGCGCTCAAGTACGCCCTGCGCCCCGCGGGCAAAGCGCCGCTGCCGGATACGATCTCGCCCCCGGTTTTTACCACCCGCGTGCAGCACACCAGCATGGGGCACGTCATCTACCACGAGGCGGGCAGGGGGCAGCCGCTTCTGTTTATCCACAGCGTTTGTCTTGGGGGCTCTTCGTACGAGTGGTCCAAGGTCTACCCGGAGTTTACCGGGCAATTCCGCGTGCTCGCGCCGGATCTTGTCGGCTTTGGCGAGTCGCAGCGGCCTGCCATCGGTGCCACGGCGGCAGATTATGTGAAGATGCTGGCCGACTTTATCCGCGCCACGTGTTGGGGGGAGGGGCCCATCGTCGTTGCCAGCGGGCTTGGGGCTGGGTTTGCCCTCCAGCTCGCGAGCCAGCACCCGGACTTGGTTTCCCGCCTCATCCTCTACATGCCCACGGGGGGGAATAACCTCGGGCTCGCCCGGCTGCGGCGAGGCACGCGGCTGGCCGCGCGGTGGGGGCTGCTCCAGCGGTTTTTGTACCGCAACTACCAATCCACCCGCAACGCCGTGCGCAACTGGCTGGCCATCGGTGGCTTTGCCGATGCCTCGCGCGTGAGCGAAGAAGCGCTCGATGTCTTTACCACCTGCGCCCAGCAGAGCGGGGCCGAGTATGCCATCCGCAGCTACCACCGCAACCGCCTGGCGGTCGATCTTGAGGAGCGCATGCCCACGGTTGCCCAGCCGGTTACCCTCATTTGGGGGAGCGAGGCCGGGCACCCCCCTGTGGAGGAAGGGCACCGGCTCCTCGCGCTCGGGCGGCAGGCGAGCCTGCACCTGCTTCCGCGCGTAAGCGCCCTCGGCGCGCTGGAAGACCCGGCGGCCATGAGCGCATTGCTCAAAGAGCAGCTTGAGCCGGGCTTGCGGGTGGTGGAGTAAACTCTGCTTGACCTTCCTTTGCGCCAAAGCGTTTCATGCGGATGCGTTACAGGGCGCAGCCGGTCCGCGGAAAGGACAGAGTCCACCTGCCCACCTAAAACCACCCGCTCAACGTTTGAGTTGATGTGATGGTCTTGCCTGATGACGCGGACAGCAGGCTTTAACGGAGATCGTCATGTCCATCGTACCTGCTTATTGCCTTCCTTTACGGAAGGTGGAATTTCCCCATCTTGGCCAGCTCAAGCGGCAAGCCAAAGATCTGCTCAAAGCCTTGAAGGCCGGGGCTCCCGCCGCCCTCGGGCTTTTTGCCAAATACGACCGTGGAGCTTTGCCTGAAGCCCTGCAACTGGCCGATGCCCAACGCCTCCTGGCTCGCCACTACGGCTTCGCCAGTTGGGCAAAGCTTCGGGCTGAAGTCGAGGCGGTGAACCTTCGCCGGCTGGTGGCCGCTATCGAAGCGGGAAAGCCTGAGGTGGCGGCCCGCCTGCTCAAACAGGCACCGGGGTTGGTCCATCTCGACCTTGCGGAAAATAACGAACACCGGGCCCTCCATTTTGCCGTATTCCGGCGGGATGAAGCGATGGTGCGCCTCCTCCTCCAATACGGTGCAAATGCTCACAAGGGGATCTACCCGAACCGGGATGCTACCACTCCTTACCAGATCGCCAAGGAGCGCGGGTATGAGGAGATTGTCGGGGCGATTGAGACCTTCGAAGCCACCCGGCAACGCACGGGGCCAGGCTCCCATCTTTTTGAAGCGATTCGCGCAAGAGATACCGCGGAAGCCATGCGGCTTCTCGAAGCCGAACCTGCACGCCTCCACCTGCGGGGTTTGCAGGGGGATACCGCACTTCACCTCGCTTGCGAGGTCGGCTTGCAGGAGGTGGTCGAGTGGCTCTTATCCCACGGGGCAGACCCTCTGGCCCTCAACGACCACGGCCAGACGCCGTTGGAGCGGGCGATCCTTGCGGTTCCGTACGATCAACGGGTGCAGTGTGTGGCACGGTTTCCGGCCCTTGCGGCGGAGATGCGGGCGCATGGAGCGGAGTGTACCCCGCTGGTAGCTGCCGCATTGGGAGATGTGGAGGCCTTGCGCGCTTGGCACCACCGCCGCCCCGCTTCCCTCACAAGCGAGCACGTATGGGGGCAAAGCTGCGGTGTCCTGGCCGCCGCTGTTCTTTACGGGCAGCATGAAGCGTTGCGGAGCCTGCTCGATCTCGGTTTGGACGCGGATGAACCCCAGCCCTTGGCGCATCTGGAGGAGGGCGTGCAGAGTCGCGGGGGTCCTCTTTCGATGGCGGCGACCGCTGGAGATCTTGTAAGCGCCCGGCTTTTGATCGAGCGCGGTGCCGACCCGAACGCCTGTGTCTATGCAAGCGGCAGCCCGCTGGACGCCGCCTACCGAATGCGGGACGAAGGAATGAAGGCGCTCTTGAAGCACCACGGAGCCGTGCCCTCGGCCTCCACGCTGGGAGCCCACCGCGAGGTGGAAGGGGCTCGCCAGCTATTGGCTGCCGAGCCCTCCGAAGAAGTAGTGGCGGAGTTGCTTCGGGCAGCAGCCTGCGGGGGCTCACCGGAGATTGTGCAGATGTGTCTCTCCCGGTTGAGTTGGCCTCCCGCCGATCCGCAGTGGCCTCTATTGGAGCCGTTGCGGCTGTGGAATCACTCCCCCCTCACACCCCAGCCAGCGGGGTTGGATCGTAGCACTTACCCGGAGTGCCTCCGGCTCCTCCTGGCTTCCGGGGCAGACCCGAACCGGGTGGGGCGGTTTGGGGCGACGCTTCTGCACCAGATCGCAGCCAAGGGCGAGGTGTGGGGAGTGCAAGTGATGAAAGAGGAGGAGCGTCTTGAATTTGCGCGCATCGCTTTGGAGGCCGGAGCCGGGTTTTCCGCGCGGGATCAACTCCTCCACTCCACACCGCTGGGGTGGGCCTGTCGTTGGGGGCGGCTGGAGCTTGCCCTCTTGCTGGTTGAGCGCGGGGCTCCGGTGAACGAGCCGGAGGCGCAACCCTGGGCAACCCCGCTTGCCTGGGCTACGAAGATGGGCCACCCCCGGCTTGCGCAGGAGCTGGCACGGAGGGGGGCTTTGGGCACTCCGTAAGATTGGAGGGCGGTTTTCGTGGAAAGATGGGCCGCAACCTGCTTACACTTGGCAGCATAATGAGAACCACAACCCCTCTGTTGCTCTCCCTCTTGCTGGCGGTGTCGCTCGCAGGGTGCAAAACGCTTGATAAAAAGAAGGACGAACAGATTCAGAAGCCGGAGGGGAGCCTCGCCGACCAGAGTGGGGATGTTTCCTTCCAGGGGTTTGTCTCCCGGTTGCGCAAGGCGGTGCGCGCGCGGGATAAGCGGGCGCTGGCCTCAATGATGTCGATGAACTTTGGCTATAGCTGGGCCCCCGGCGGGGAAGGGCCCGGGGTGTTTGACTATTGGGATAACCACCGCCTCTGGCCCGAGCTGGAGCAAACGCTGCGACAGAAGTTTGTGCCCAGCGGCAGCTACATGGTAGCGCCAGCGGCCGTAGCGGCAGACCCAGACTACAGCGGCTACCGGGCCGGGTTGCGGCTCGTCAATGGGTCATGGCGGTTTGCCTACTTTGTCTCCGCGCCTCCTGCGGGCTCCAATTGATATGGACCCGCTGGAGTGCGGGCTTCCCCATCGGGAGCCGTTTGTGTTTGTAGACCGCGTGCTGGCGCTGGAGCCGGGGGCACATGCCCGGGGGGTAAAAGTGTTTGCCCCGGAGACGCCGTTTTTTGCCGGGCACTTCCCCGGAGATCCGCTGGTGCCGGGGGTGATCCTTACCGAAGCGCTGGCGCAGATCGCGGGGATTGCCGCCTCGCGCCCCGGCTTGCGGCTGGCGGCGATCCGGGGGATGAAGTTCCCCCACGCCGCAAGGCCGGGAGAGGAGATCGCGCTGGATGCCCGCAAGATGGGCGAAGCCGGTGGCCTCGCGCAGTTTGCCGTAAGCGCCACGGTGGCCGGGCAGGTGGTGGCAGAGGGCTCCGTCGTCCTGGGCGGGTAAGTTTACGCTACACGTGCCAGCGCCCCGGGCCGTGGAGTGCGAGCATCCCCAAGCACGCCAGAAACGGCAGGTGCCCCACCAGCAACGCCACCGGCTGGCCCGCTCCGGCGGCGATGGCCATGGCATCCAACCCAAGCAGCAAGACCAACTGCACGAGCGCGAGCGGGCGCATCCAAAGGCCAATCAGGACGGCCAGCCCCAGCAGCGTCTCGGCCACCCCCACGAGCGTGAGCGCCGTGGGCGAAAGCGCGCCCCGCCACGAGGCCATGGTGTGGAGCGTGAGTGCATCCCGCGCGATGAGCTTGAGGTACAACCCTTGGTAGAGCCAGCATGCGGCCACGGCGAGGCGGAGGAGGAGCAGCGATTTCATGTCGGGGAAGGCCCCAGAGGTAAAAGGCCGCGCGCCCGAATGCAAACGCGAAACGCTACGGCGCGAGCTTGCCGCCTTGCAGGGCCGGGTCGGCCAACGGGTGGAGGATGCCGCCATCCACCGCCAACGTCTGCCCGGTGATGCCGCCGCCCGCCTCGCTTAAGAAAAGGGCGAGCGGCCCAAAGAGATCGTGCGGAGTGAGCCGCCGGGGGATGCTCTGCCAATGGATGATGCGTTCGTCGCTCGCGCGGTTGCCCCCCTCCTTCTCGACGGTGATCGCCCCGGGCAGGATGGCGTTTACGGTCACTCCCGAGCCTTTGAGCTCGTGGGCGAGCGAGCGGGTGAGCGTGGCCAGCGCCCCTTTGGAGGCGGCATAGGCGGTTACGCAGGCTCCCCCCAGCGGGTCGAGCACGGAGCCGGTGAAGACGATGCGCCCCTGTGGGCTCTGGCGCACCAGCGGCAGGAGCCGCCGCGTGAGCGCCACGGCGGCAAAGAAGTTCACCTGAAAGACGCGCTCCCAAAACGCATCGCCTTCTTTCTCAAACCGGTGGCGAGGGTCGATCCCCGCGTTGTGGACGATGAAGTCGAGCTGCTCCACCGAGCCTGCAATCGCTTCGCCACAGGCGGCCACGGCTTGCGGGTCGGCAAGGTCGCACTCGAAAAAGGAGATCTGCCCGGGCTCCACCCCGGCCACTGCACAGGCTTCGTGGGCGGCGGCCTCCATCTCCGGGCGGCCAAGGCTCACTGCCACGATGCGCAACCCCTGGCGCAGGAGCAGGGGGAGGAGGGCGCGGCCAATGCCGCTGGTGATGCCGGTGAGCAGGAGGGTGCGCTCCTGCAAGTCGGGGAAGGAGGGTAGGGCCATGGAGCCCTGAGGATGCCCGCGCGGGAGGGGGGAGCGCCAGCCCGAATCTTGTCTGCGGAGTGCTTTATCTTGCCCGGGAAGGAGTGTACGGTTTGCGGAAGAAAAGGATGCTCGCCCAGAGGCGCTGCCGCGACGCTCGGGCCCGCCGCCCCAATCCCATGCCTTCGTTTGATTTTAACCGATTCCTGCCCCCTGGCTTCCCGCCTCCGGGGGAGTGGCGCTGGGTGGCTTCTTTCCTGAACTCCAAAGCGGCCCGCCACCCACGCCACGAGGCTTGGATGAAGGTGAAGGGGAACCTGTATACCCCGCCGCACCGCGAGATCATGCTCACCTTCCGGGGGGAGGCACCGCATGCGCTAAACCAGAAAGTCTACCTGCGGCAGCCGGGCGTCGTCATGTTGTTTGACCGCCACGAAGCGCGAGACCTCCATAGCGCTCCGCACAAGCGGAGCTTCCACTGCCTCTGGCTCCACCTCTCCAACCGTGAGAGCCTCACTTGCAACAGCAACTCCTGCGACGCCCGGGGGCGGTACTTCCAAGAAATCGCCCCGCACGTGCGCACGGGGGATGCGGTGCGCACGCTCATGGATGCGTGGGACCATTGCGTAGCCCACGGGGGCAAGGGCTTCGGGTGGGAGCTGCTGCGCGCGCAGGCCACGGCGCTGTTGCTGGAGATCCTAGGCTCCGCCCCGGCGCAAACCGGCCAGGGGGAGCCGCATGCGCAAGTCATCGCCTCGGTGGAGGAGTATATCCACCAGCATTTGGAGGAGGATCTTTCGCTCCGCTCGCTGGCACGGGTGGCGGGGTACAGCCCGTTCTTTTTCCACCGGCTTTTTGTGCGCCACCTCGGCTCCACCCCGGGGGAGTATGTGAATGCTGCGCGGCTGGAGAAGGCGCGCGAGCTGCTCTGGGCCGGGTACACGGTGCAGGCCGTGGCCGAGAGCGTGGGGCTTGCCTCCACATCGTACTTCAACCACTTCTTCAAACAGCGCACCGGCTTTTCGCCCCGGGCATGGGCGGTGCGCAAGAAGCCGACACCCCCGCTTACAGACGGCGGGCCAACCCCGAAGCCAGCCGCTCCAGCGCGGGGGAGCGGTCGAGCGGTGCGAGGCAGACCTCCACGAGGCTGAAGCTGGCCTCATTCT
>JBBCKB010000047.1:0-38496 GCA_037189965.1 Chthoniobacteraceae bacterium
AAAAGCGCGTAGGAGACGATCTGCGCTAGTGCGATGAAGGCTCCGGGGTCCAAGCCTGTAGAGGCGGAGAGCCAGAGGGCGATCTCTCCGCTCAAGCCCCGGCGGGTGAAGCCGCCAGCGTAGTTGATGAGCCAGTCTCCGAAGTTCCACGGGTCGAGCCAGAGGTAGCGGTCGAGAATATCAAGGCAGGTGAGGAGCAATAACCCAAGGAGCCCCCACGGTAGCCCGCGGCGGAAGGCCGCCTCTAACGTGTTGCGCTGCATCATCGGGTACGGAAGCGGTTCGCGAAGAGGGATACAAGCCGGAAGTCGGTCGGCCAGGGGGAAGGGGGGCAGGGTGTCGGGGCTTGTGTTCCCGATGGTTTTTTCCCAAAAGAGCTAAATGGCTGTTCCTTCGAATGCCGGGTTGCAACGGTGGGTTTGGGTGTTGGCTGCCGGGTTCTTTCTCTTGGCGGTGGGCTACCACCTGGCCATGGCGTGGCGGGGGGTGGGGGCCTTCCGCGATATTCACTTAGGGGCGGCGCTCCACTATGCGCAGAGCGAGATCTCGCTGGAACAGACGCGCATCATCGGCTTTAACGCCACGGGCACGCCCACCGCGCAGGAGCTGCCGCTCTGGCAGGCGGCCGCGGGTGGGGTGATGAAGCTTTTGGGCCCATGGTGGGGGTGGGGCAATGTGGTTTCTTTGCTCGGCTTTGCCTCGGGGCTCTGGCCGCTTTGGCAGATGGCTCGCCGCCACCTTGAGCCGCGTGCGGCGGCGTGGAGCCTGGTTTTCTACCTCGCCTCGCCATTGGGGTTCTTCTACGCCGGGGTGGCTTCGGTGGATGGGTGGGCCCTGGCGCTGATGCTCTGGTTTTGGGATGCGGCAGATCGGCTCATCGCCCGGCCCACGGTGGCAAGGTGGGGTGCGGCGGCTTGTTTTGGGGTGTTGGCGGCGGTGATGAAGGTCCCCTTCTTCATGGCGGCAGCGCTGGCATCGGTGCTGACGCTTTGGCAAAGCAACCGGGGCTCCGGGCGTCGGTGGGGGGCGCTGGCGGGCGTTGGGCTTGTGGCGGTGGCCGCCTTTGCCGTGTGGACGGGAGTGACGAACGCGATGCTGGAGCGGGCGACCTTGCCGATGCTCGATCTGCGAATCTCCGACCCGGGGATGTGGTACTGGTACTTTGGAGATTGGGCCTACCGCCTCTCGCCTGCCACGTGGGCTCGGGCCGGGTGGCGAGGGGGTGTGGCGGTTTTCGGTAGCTTATTCCTGGCCGGGCTGGCGCTGTATGGGTGGGTGCGCAGGGTGCCGGTGGCGCGCAACCTCGCCTGGGGCGTGCTGGGGGTGACGCTGGTGTTTGCCCACCTCGTCCTCCACCACAACCATTACTTTCTCATGCTCCTGCCTGCTACCGCGTTGCTACTGGGCGCGGGGATGGCGGGGCTGGAGGCGCAGGTGGCCGCGTTACGCCGCCCGCTGGCCACCCTGGCGGTTGGGGGGCTGCTCGGGGCTTCGCTGGTGCAGGGGCTATTGGGGATGGAGGTGCAGGTCTACCACGACCGCTACTTCCACCGCGTGGCCGAGGTGGTGCGGGCGCACTCGGGGCCGGGGGATCGCCTGTTGGTCCAAGGCGGCGGGTGGGGCGGCGAGGTGCTTTCCCGGGCGGGGCGCGAGGGGCTTTCGATCTGGAATACCCGTTTGCTGGAGAACCCGGAGACGCTCCGGAAGCTCCGCGAGCTCGGGTACACGCGGTTGGTGATGATCAGCGAATCGCCGCTGATCGACGCGCTCCAGCGGGCCAACCCCGGCCAAGCCGCGCGCGAGCGCGACGGCTATTGGCACCACATCACCCCGGTGGTGGAGCCGTGGCCGGCGCTCCACCAGACGGAGGATGTGCTCATCAAGGCGCTTCCGTAGCTTCGGGCGCTTCCATCGCCGGAGCGGCAGGGGCTGCCGGGGCATCCGGAGTAGCTTGGGTCTTGGGGGCCTTCGGCTTCTTGGGCTCGAGCTGGCCGCGGATGAAGAGGTTCTTGCCGTACCAGCGGTGAGGTTCGGTCTGCTGGAAGGCTTTGAAGTTGTGGTACTTATCCCACTCTGGCGGGCGCATGACGACGAGGGCCGAGTCGTTATGGGCGCGGAGGTACTTCTCAAGCTGCTTTTTGCCGGGGATGATCTCCAGCGGGTGGTCTGCCCAGAAGGGGCGCTCGTTCTGTGCGATCACCGTGACGGGCTCTTTGAGGTAGAACCAGACACCGCGGATGGCAAACTTGCCGGCCATGAGCGGCTCACCCGGTTTGCGCACTTCTTTGATGTGCTCGGTAATCGGCCGGATGGAGAGCATCTCTTCGGCGGGCTGGTAGCTCAGGGTGAGCGCGCCGACGACAAAGAGGATTGCCGAGACGGCCGTGGCCCCAAGCCAGAGGCGCCACTTCTGCATCCAGAGGGCGATGAGGACCACAAAGAGCCCTACCGCGAAGAGCCAGACGGCTCCTTTGAACTGAGCGACAATCTCCACAAACGGTGCCACCACCGCCGCCACGGCCTGTAGCGCGGCTGCGCCGATGAGCGTCCACTTCTCGCCATTGCTGCGGAAGCCTTGGGTGATGAGGCGGTTTACGCCGTAGGCGATCATCAAGGCCGCAGGCACAAAGAGGTAGAAGCCGTAGGAGGGGAGCTTCGAGGCCGCCGCCGTGAGGAAGAGGAAGTTGGAGAGGAACCACGTCTTTACAAAGAGGCGCGGCAGGTCGGTGCGGACGTTCTGGAAAAGGTCGCGCACGGCCAGGACAAACCCCGGTAGCCACGGGATGGAGCCGACAAAGAAGACCCCCGGGTAGTACCACGGGTTATTATTGGCGGGGTGCTCCGCGCGGATGAAGCGCAGGAAGTTATCGCGGATGAAGAACTCATCCACAAACGCCCACTTGTACTTCACGATCATGAGCGTGTACCACGGGACGACGATGATCGCGTAAGCCAGCAACCCCCACCAGAGGCCCTTGCTGGGGCGTAGGAGGAACGGTTTCTTGGCAAAGATGGTAAACGAGATCGTCGCCATGAGGGTGGCCAGCGAGCCGATGGGGCCTTTGGTGAGTACCGCGAGCCCGGCAAATACCAGGTGCCAGAAGATCCATTTATCCCGCTTGTTGGGCTCCTCCAGGGCCAGCCAGTAGCAGAAGAGCGAGGCGGAGACGAAGATCGTCATCGGGATGTCGGTGAGCATCAACCTCCCCATGATGCAAAGCTCCAGCCCGGTGGCCATGTAGAGCCCGGCGATAAACCCGGTTTGTCGGTTAAAGAGCCGCCTCCCGATCCAGTAGGTGAGCAGCACCATCACCGTCGCGGCGATGGCGGTGGGGAGCCGCCCGGTAAACTCGCTCTCGCCAAAAATGGCGAAGGAGCCCGCCGCGAGCCAGTAGTAGAAGATCGGCTTCTCGAACTGCGGCTTGCCGAAGATCTGCGGGGTGAGCCAATCGCCACTCTCGACCATCTCGCGGGCGGTCATGGCATAGAAGGGCTCATCCGGGTCGATCAGCCCGATTTTGCCGAGCAGGAACCAGAATGCGAAGAAGGAGATGAGGAGGAGCAGCGCGTAATCGCGCCACACCGACGTGCGGGAGAGAGTGGTCGCAGGCAAAATGAATTTTGCGGGCGAGGGTAACCCGCTATTGCTCAGGTGCAAGCCGGGAGTTTCAGGAGGTGAAGAGTGCTTCCATACGCCGGTTTTCTTCGTCGGTGGTGGTGGCCCCGGTGGCGAGGCCGACGGGGAGGATGCGCGCGGGCAGCTCGACGACGTGCTTTTCAATCATCTCCAGCAACATGGAGACGAGGTTGCGGGCGATGCCGTTGAGCGGTTGCAGAAGGGTGGTGACCTGCCGTTCGCGGATCTGGGGGTCAAACCCCGCGCCGGAGATGAGGCTGACCTCCCCCCCCGCCTTCAATCCGGCGGCTTGGAGCGCGCCGAGCGCGCCGAGGGCGAGCCCATCGCCCGCGCAGAGGATGGCGTCGGGCCGGTAGGCACCCTTCTTTAAAAGCGGCTCGATGGCGTGGTGGCCATCTTCGAGGTTGAAGCCCGTGCAGGTGATGACGCGCAGCTCCACCGCTTCACCCAGCGCTTCGCCGATGCCGTTGGCGACGCCGGAGAGCCGCTGGCGGCTGGTGACGGCGCGGTCCAGCGATGGGTTGATCAGGAGCGCGAATCGTTTGCGCCCGCTTTCGCGCAGCGCTCGGGAGGCGCGGTAGAAGGCCGTTACCGTTTCCAAAGCGACGAAGTTGGCCACGGCATCGTCCTGCGGCGGGTTGAGGTAGACGCACGGCTTGCGGTGCTTGCGGCAATGCGCGGCAATGGCCGCCACGTGGGGGGAGGATTGGTAGAGGATCGCCCCGTCGAGGTTCTGGCACCGGGAGACGACCTCTTCGTCGGAGAGGTCGTTCACCACTTCCTGCGCGGAGTAGAGCGAGGTGAAGGAGCCGCGCGGCCCCAGCTCCATGACGGCCTCCAGCGCGTGCAGGTGGATCATGCCGCCCCAAGATGGGTGGGTGTGCTGGTAGTTCCGGACGTTGCCCCCGATCCGCAGGTGGCGCTGGGGCGGGGCCTCGCTCTTGCAGATGAAGATGCCGCTGCCTTGCCGGGAGCGGAGCTTGCCTTGCCTCAGCCACTTGCGCACCACGCTGCGCACGGTGCTCTCGCCGATGCCCAACTCGGCGGCGATCTGCCGGGGGCTGGGGAGGCGGTCGCCGGGGAGGTGGTCGCTCTGGGAGATGTAATCGATAAGGAACTGTTCGGCGCGTTCGGAGGGGCGTCGGCTTTCCTTGTAAACTTGCATGGGGGGGAAGATGCGGTATGCGCTGAGGAGGTTCAAGAGAAATTCAATAAACTTTTGACACAGTTCTCAAAGAGACGGGTAAATATGTGGCTCAAGTCACCGGCTTGATGCGGGATTGGTGGCTTGGTGTGCTGTGAGTTTATGGTGGAAAATGGGTCAAAGATTGTTGACAATGGTGGTTTTTAATCTAATGCTCTTTCAACAAACTTCTGTTTTCTGTGATGAAACTCCCCTCTCTTCTCTGTTGCCTTCTGGTTCTCGTGCATCCCTTGTTTGCGGAGGAGGAGCCCTTTTGGGTGGCTTCTTTCGGGGAGGGTGAGGCCGTGGCCTACCGGGGGGGTGAGCAGGTGGAAGGCCGGGAGGAAGCGGGCTCGCGTTACCTCCGGGTGGAGCAGCCGGGCGAGAAGGTGTTGGAAGGGGTGCGCATGGCTTTGGGGACGGTGGAGGGCGGTCGGGTGCTCACGGTGCACGGGCGTATTCGCGGCTCGGGCACGGTGGGGTTGATGGTGCAGGCCGCCAACGGGTGGGTGCGGCTGCCGCCGCAGACGCTCTCCTCCGACTGGCAGGAGCTGCGGGTGGCCAAGACCCTGCGCGAGGGGGAGAACCGGCCGGTTTTCTACTGCGTCTCCATGCCCAAGGATGTGGTGCCGCCGCCGGGCTCGTTCTTCGAGCTGGCCGACCTCAAGGCGACGCTCTCGGCTCCCGTGAATTTGCCGGATCTTGAGGTGCGCCCCCAGCGCGTGGAGATGGAGGACCACGCGCCCAATGAAAGCGTCGTGGGCGAGGAAGATGGGGCCACGGGCCTGGTGATCAAGCGGTCGCTGGTCTCCACCGAGCTGCCCTTCCCGCAGACGAGCCGCCCGGTGGTGGTGTATGCCCGCTACCGCGCGGGCTCGGCCACGGACCGCTTGCAGCTTTGCACGCGCCATGGCGGGTCGCGGCAGGCCGTGCGCGAGGTGGTGCCCGAGTCCCAGGCGTGGCAGTGGATCGCCTTTGAGGGGTTGACGCCGGGGGAAGTGGGCGAGCAGATCAGCTTCGACCTCTGGCCGGGGGCCGACGCGGCGCGCCCGGCGGTGCTCGACGCCGTCGTCATCACCACGGAAGCGGGCTTGGGGACGGAGAGCCTCGACCTGGTTAAATGAAGGCGCTGCGTATACTTTTGGCGGCTGCGGGGGTGGGGTGGTCCGGCGCCGGGGTGGCGGCGGAGCCGCAAGCACCGCAAGCCCGCGTGGTGCGGGCGGCAGAGGCCCCGGTGATCGATGGCCGCGGGGCCGACGCCGTGTGGGCGCAGGCCATCGAGGTGGCGGACTTGATCGCCCCCGATTCCTCCCGACCGATGCAGGAGGCAAGCGCCGTGCGGCTCGCGTGGGATGAGGCGTGCCTGTATGTTTTCGCGCGGTTGGAGGAGTCGCTCCTCATCACCGCGAGCCAGCAGCTCCACGAGATCCACGCCAACGCGAAGGAGCACGACGGCAAGGTCATCGCGGATGATTGCTTTATCCTCCTGCTGCGGCGGGGCGAGCAGGTTTACGAATGGAACCTCAACACCCTTGGCACCGTAGCCGACGCCCGCGCCAAGACCGAGAACCCGTGGGCCACGCGGGACCTGGCCTGGAACCCCGAGGGGGTGCGCAGCGCCGTCGTGAGGGAAGAAGGCGCGTGGGCGGTGGAGATGGCGATCCCGTGGAAAGCGCTGGAGGCCAAGGCCCCCGCGCCGGGGGAGCAATGGCAGGCCGTGCTGGGCCGCAACGCGGTGGCGCGGCGCGAGTCCGGCGCGTGGAACCCTTCGCACGGGGGGATCCACAGCCCCGTCGTCTGGGGAGAGCTGAGCTTTGGCGAGCCGGTGGCGGGTGTGGCCCCGCAGGCGCCCGTGCGGGATCTGGAGTCGGGAGCCAACCGGCTCCGCCTCAAGGTGGCGGCGGCAGGGCGCGAGGTGGTGCCGCTTTTGGTGAGCACGAAGCTCCAGGCTCCGGGCCAGCGCACGGCGCGCACGCGCGAGATGCTCTCGGCCACTGCCGGGCGGGGCTCGGTGGTGGAGCACGCGTTTGAAGTCGGCCCCGTGGGCGCGGGGGCGCAGTTTGCATGGGCCGTGCGCGATGCGGGCACGCTGGAGACGCTCTACCAATCGGCCGAGGTGGCGGTGGAGGTGGCGATTTCCAACCTTGAGCTGCACCTCTCCACGGCGGGCGCGTGGCGCTTGCGCGTCAATGACGCGGAGGTGGCTTCCGGCGAGCGGGCGGAGGATGAGAAGGTGCGTATCCCCCTGCGCTCGGGGGCGAACGTGATCGCCCTGGAGGCGCAGAGCGGGCGGGCCCGGCTGCGGCTGGCCTCGGAGCTTTTTGGCCCCGCGCCGTTGCGCTGGAAGACGCGGCCCGCTTCGCCCGGGGCGTCGCGGGCTTCGGTGGATGACGCCGCGTGGCCCACGGCTCGCGAGGAGGAGGGGGGCGAAGTCGTGGCCGAGGGCCCCGCCACCTTCCGCCACACGGTACTCCTGCGCGAGACGCGCATTTTCCCCGCGCCCAAGCCCGCGTTCTACGTGGCGGCGGGCGGGCTGCAACCGGTGACGTTTACGGCCTTCGGCGTGGAGGGCCGGGTGCTACGCGGCTGGCAGATGTGGCTGGAGCTGCCCGCCCCGGTGGAGGCGGCGGCGGCCACGGGGTACTACGGGCGCTCGATCAAAGGCAAACCGCAGTTTGCCCTCCACCCCGAGGGCGAGCACCGCTACCGCATTGAGGCGAGCGAGCCGATCTCCGCGCGCCCCGAGGGGCAGCCGCCGGTGCTGGCTTACTTCGATGTCGGCCTGCGCCGCACCGGGGCCGATGCCGACGAGGCGGCTTACCCGATGCGCTACTACAGCCGGGCCAATGAGGGGACGGTGTCCGAGCTGGCGCAGGAGGTTTCCCTGCGGCTCCTGCCCGCGTTGCGGGGGCGGCAGCCCAAGCGGCTTGCCTTCCAGCTCTGGGCGGGCTCCACGCCCAATGCGGATAGCCCCGCCTTCCTCGAAGCGCTGGCCGAGACGACGCGCGCCACCGGGTTTACGGAGTGGATCGGCTCGGCAGAGGGGCAGCGCTTCGGGCTGGAGTCGGGGTTGCTGGTCAATTTCAAATCGTACTCGATTAACCTCGCGCCGTGGCTGCGCGAGCACAAGGAGGCGCGCCTAGTGGGCGGCGATGGCAAGGCGGATGAGACGTTAATGTGTACGAGCGTGCTGCTGGAGAGCGGGTGGAAGCAGGCGGGCGAGCCGCTCCTGCGGGAGTGGTGGGAGAAGCGGCGGGTCAATGTCGTCAACTACGACTACGAGTACCCGCCCTTTGTGGGCCCGCACTCGTGCTACTGCGAGCGGTGCCTGGCGGCCTTCCGCAACGCGGCGGGGCTGGGCGAGGGCGTGGCGCTGACGGCGGAGAACATCCGCAGCGAGCATGGGGCGGCGTGGGCCGACTTTATGGCGCGGCGGGTGGCCAAAATCTTCCGCCTCATGAAGGAGAGCGTGGCCACCTTCCCTGGGAAGGTCCGATTTGAGGTCTACAGCGGCTACCCGACGCCGGATAACGCCACCCGCTACGGCGTGGACTGGCGCTACGTCGGCCAGGAGCAGGCCGCCGACCGCGTGGGGATGGGCTACGGCCGCCCGCCCGAGGCGCTGGCCCACGCGCGCGAGGTGTTGCAGGGCATCCCCGCGCTTTATGGGGAGCTGGTCACGCCGTACCTTTCCAACCAGCGGTCCGACTTCAACCGCCCGCCGCGCCCGGTTACCAAGGCGAACCTGTTGCGCCGCTTCCTCGACGCCACGGGCGGGGCGCTCATCTACCACGCGCAGAATATGGATGGGCGCTCGTGGCTTGCCGCCGCCGAGATCTCGCGGCTGGTGGCGGAGCATGAGCCGCTCTTCGGCCCGCGCCCCCCCGAGCCGGTGGCGGGGCAGCCCGAGGCCGAGGTGGCGATGCTCAAGGGGGAGGCCGCCACGCTCGTGTGTGTCATGAACCCGGGTGCGAAAGAAAAGAGCTTCACCATCCCCTCTCCCCAGCCCGAGCGCGTGGCCACCGAGTTCTACAGCCAGCGCACGCAACCCGCTGGAGAACCGTTGCAAGCCCGCCTCGCGCCGGGAGACGCCGCCGTTTTCATCCTCAACCCCCAAAAACCGTAACCCATATGAAACCTCATCTCCTAACGAACCTCCTCGCCGCGACCTGCCTGCTGGGCGGGGCGCTCACCAGCCAGGCCGCCGTCCTCACCAGCTTTGAGGTGGCGGAGGGCTTCACCCCCAGCAGCCGCACCAACACGGCCGGGTGGACGTTCTCCGTAGACAACCGCATCCGCGTTTCCAACGGGACGACCGAGCCCGCCCTGGGGGGCAGCTACTCCATCTACACCAGCGGAGCCGCCTCCACGGTAACGGCCACGAATACCAACTGGGCTCCGAAGGCAGACCAGCTCAGCGAATACAGCTTCTCCTTCATCAGCCCGGGGGCAACGTGGGCCAGCCTCGCCAACGCCGCGTGGGTTTACATCGGTCTGTGGGATACGGAAACCAACGCGATCCGTTATGTCCAACTTTGGGCCCGGCATGGCAACCTCGTGACCGCTGATGAGCGGATCTATTATACGCTCGATAACGGGGCTGGAGGGGGCACGACCAGCTATACCCAGGCCGCTATGAATTTCGATGTGTGGAACACGATCTCCGCTGACTTCGACTTTGACGCCGGGCGCTACTCCATTTTGCTCAATGATGTGGCGGTGGTCAGCAACGTCCTTCTGCCCACGAGCTGGTCGGTCAACGCCATCGTCGGCACGTGGCTGGTCTCCCCCTCCGCGAACCATGTGACGTACTACGACATGGTGACCGCCGTGCCCGAGCCGGGCAGCCTCGTGTTGCTCGGGTTGGCCGGAGGGGTTGCATTGTTGCGGCTGCGGCGTAAGGATTGACCCCGCCATGAGAGCGCGCAATGCCGGGTTTAGCCTCACGGAGCTGATGATCATCATCGGCGTGGGCTTGCTGCTCGCCGCATTGGCCCTGCCGGTGATCAACCAGCAGGTCGAGGCGAGCCGCACCGCGGCGTGCGTGGCGCAGCTCCGCCACCTTTCGGTGGTGATGACGCTCTTTCGCGGTGAGCGCAACCAGCGGTTGTGGGATCTTCGCGCCGTTGACGAGGGGGGCGAGGGGGGCATCCCCCCCGCCACGGTCCTGTATCGTTATGGGATGATCGAGGAGGCCCGCGAGCTTTGCTGCCCCTCGGCCACCACAGCCGCGAAGGGGGCGTGGAAGACGGGGGGCACCGGCAGCCCCGCGTACCTGGCCACGGTGGCGACGCGGTATGTCTCCTACGGCGTCAACGGGATCGCGTTTTACCAGTCGACGCCGTGGAAGATGACGGCCAACGTCTCCCACTACACCTTCTTTGCGGGAAGTGAGGCGCGGGTGCCGCTCTTTATGGATGCCATTGTCTTCCAGCTCAACGCCACTTCCTGGCAACCCTCCATGCGGATGACGCGGCTGGCCCTGCGCCATCGCGAGCGCTGCAACGTCCTCTTTCTCGACGGGCACGTGGAGAGCCTCGACCTCGCGGGCACCACCCGGCTTGACCCCTACGGCGGCAAAAACCCGGCATGGGCCAAGGACTTCGGGGTGAACGAGTAATGGCGATGCAACGCAAAGCCGTGATGAAGCTGCAGGTGCGCCGGGAAGGGGCGGGCATGGAGGTCCTCTTCTACCTCGGCGCGGCGGCGTTTGGTAGCCACGCGGGCAAGGAGAGCGTGGCCGTGCGCATCCTGCGCAAGGCGGCCCCGGGGTTTGTGTTTAACGAAGATTATGACGAATACTTCGGCGGGGCTTCGCCCGAAGGGGCGGAGGTGCTCTACGAAGGCCCGCTCCCGCTCGGCAACGGGCGCAAGGTGGTTTTCGAGGACCGTTCGGCGCAGCCCGGGCAGACCTATCTTTACTGGGCGGCTTTGAAGGATGACCCCGCGCCCCCCGCCGGGCCGGTGGCCGCGCGCCTGCGGGATGAGCTCGTCTGGTGGCCGCTGGCCACGGTGGAGCGGCGGCTGCGCGAGCTGGCCGCACGCGGGGGCACGCTTTGGGAGGCGGGGCAGACGGCGCGGCGTGCGCCCCTATCCGCGCTCCGCGTGGGCAACCCGGGGCGGTGCATCGGGCTCGTCGGCGCGGTGCACGCGGGAGAGGCCGGGCCGGAGCTGATCGTGCCGGTGCTGGAGCGGCTCGTGGCGGAGGATGCCGCGCTGCTGGAGCGCGTGGGCGTGGTGGCGGTGCCGGTTGTCAATGCCGACGAGCGCGAGCGGCAGGCGGCGGGCGTCCCGCACTACCTACGCACCAATGCCAACGGGGTTGACCTCAACCGCAACTTCCCGGCGGATTGGGAAGAGACCGACCCGAGCTACGGGCTCCTTTCTTCAGACCCGGATGCCGTCACCTATCGCGGCCCGGCCCCCGCTTCGGAGGGGGAGACGCGGGCGCTGATGCGGGTGATGGAGGAGACCCGGCCCGAGGCGGTCTTTTCCATGCATTGCCTGGCGGGGATCTGCTCGCCCGTGTTCCTGGCCTCGCGCGCGGCGAGGGAGGATGCGGCCTTCCGTGCGCGCGTGCTGCCGTTGCTGGAGGCGTACACGCTCGGCTACTACGTGGAGGCGCGCGAGCCGCAGCTCAAGTACGCCTGTAGCGTGGGTAGCCTGCCGCATTGGCTCTACCTCAATGGCGGGGCCCCCTGCTTCGATCTGGAGTGGGATGGCGACCCCGCCACCCGCGCGTGCATCAACGACGGCACCACGCCCGGGATGATCGCCACTTGCGCGGAGGCTCACTACCGGGGCATCCGCGCGGTACTGGCCAAGTGCGCGGGGGTTTGACCTGCATCAAAGCCCGGCGGCGCGTGCATCGCTAGTCTTTTGCGATTATGCCCGCCTTTGCCGACCGGGAGACGGCCCGGCTCATCAACCTCCTGCGCCGCGTGGAGGAAGCCAAGGCGGCGGACCTCACCGCCGCGCGGCGGCTCTTTGCCGCTTTTTGCTCGGAGTTGGAGGAGCAGATCGACCACGAGGAGCGCCACCTCTTTCCCGCCGGGGGCGAGCCCGCCTGCGAGCTTGCGGCGGTGATGCGCGTGGAGCACCGGCAGCTCCGCCGCCTGCTGCGCGATATCGGGCGCAAGCTTTTTGCGGGCAATGGGCGCACCGACGCGGAGCAGATCGTCCTCGCTGAGCTGCTGCGCAGCCACCGCTTGCGCGAGCGCGAGGCATTCCCGCCCAAACGGCGCGATGTTTGATGCGCATCAAAGCCGCGCGGGCCGCGGCAAGGCAGACTGCCGCCACGTTTTTATGAGCACCACCGACACCATCCCCGAAGAGAAGATCTTTGATGTCCGCCCCATCTACTCCAACCGCCACCAGCGCATTTTTGACCGCTTCCACTCCTTGAACGAGGGAGACTACTTTGTGCTGCGCAACGGCCATGACCCGGTGCCCCTGCGGATTCAGTTTGAGCAGCTCCTGCCGGAATGCTTCCTCTGGGAGTACCTGCCGCAGGGGCCGGACTTTGTGCAGGTCAAGATCACCAAGCTGCGCCACGGCGTGGCCGGTGCGGTGGAAGATTGCCACTGCCAGTAACCCGAAACGCCATGCACCCCGGGCCACCCGCAGCTCCACCCACGCTCGAGTCGTTCTTCGCCCGCGTTTGCGATGACCCGCTGCGCGGCGCGTTTGAAGGGCGCAGGCCGCTGGTACCATGGCTCTCGCAGCGGCCCGTGGCCAAGGCGGAGCTGGGGGAGACGTGGGAGCGCCTGCGCGCCACCCCGCGCACGGGGGGCAAGGCGGTGGCGTACTTCCACGTGCCGTTCTGTTCGAACCACTGCCTTTTCTGCAACTTCTACCGCAACGCCACGCGGCGCAATAGCTCCGCAGCGTATGTGGATACGATCATCGCCGAGCTGGAGCGCGAGGCGCAGACGGCGCTGGTGCAGAGCGGGCCGGTGCACGCCGTCTACTTCGGCGGGGGCACGCCAACGGATCTTGATGCACCGGATCTCGGGCGGTTGGTGCGGGCCGTGCGCCGGTGCCTGCCGCTGGCGGGGGATTGCGAGATCACCGTGGAAGCGCGCGCCACCGGGTTTGAGGAAGCGAAGATCGAAGCCTGCCTCGAAGCCGGGGCCAACCGCTTCTCGCTCGGCGTGCAGACGTTTGATACGGCGGTGCGCCAACGCCTCGGTCGTCGGATGACGGGCGAGGTGGTGGCCGACTTCGTGCGCCGCCTGGCCGCGCGCGACCGCGCCACCGTGGTGTGCGACCTCATCTACGGCCTCCCCGGGCAGACGCCCGAGAGCTGGGAGGCCGACCTCGCCATTGCCACCGACCTGGGCCTCGATGGGGTGGATCTTTATTGCCTGACGCTGATCCCCTCCAGCCCGTTGGCGGCGGCGATCCGCAAAGGCTCCATCGAGCCCGGGGCGGTGATCGCCGGGCAGGCGGGCTACTACGCCGCCGGGGTGGCCGCGCTGGAGCGGGCCGGGTGGCGGCAGCTTACGAGCGCGCACTTCGCCCGCGAAACGCGCGAGCGCAACTGGTACAACCAGCTCATCAAAGCCGGGGCGGCCTGCCTCGCCTTTGGCTCCGGCGCAGGGGGGCTGGTGCCGGGGTATAGCTATCTGAATTTGCCGGACCTCGCCCGTTACTACGAAACCGTGCCCACCGGGGCGAAGCCGCTGGCCGGGCTCTTTGCCACCGGGCCGGGGCATGGGGCGAAGGGGGCGATCACCGGGGGGCTGGAGGTGGGGAGGCTGGAGCCTGCCGCCGTGGAGGAGGCGGGCGCGCCGGGGTTCATGGCCAAGGCCGAGCCGTTGCTCGCGCAGTGGGAGGAAGCGGGCCTGCTGCGGCGCGAGGGCGGGGCGCTTCGGCTCACACAGGCGGGGCGCTTCTGGCATACGAACCTCGCCTCGGCGCTCCACCACGTGGTGGATTCGCCGATCCCCCTGCGGGCGGTTGCCGCCTCGCCACATTCTATGAAACCGACCACCGACCCTAAAGAAAAAGAGATCGTCCTCGAAGCCTTGCGCACCCGCTTCAAGGAGAGTGCCGACGGCGTGCTGGAGATGATCGCCGCGCAAAGCGGGCTGACGACGCGCGAAGTGACAGCCTGCCTTCCCGAGAGCTGTTGCCAGAGCGTGGAGGGCGGCCAGTTTGCGGAGGTGATGGAGGAGCTCTCCACCTGGGGGGATATTCTGCTCATCGTCCACACGGCAGATGCGATTATCGAGTGCCTTGCGCCGCTCCCGGCGGGGAGCTTCGGGCGGGGCTTCTTCAACCTCGGCCATGGGAGCCCGATCCGAGGGCACATCCGCGCCGAGCGGTGCGCGGAGATCTGCCTCGTGCGCCGCCCGTTCATGGGGATGGAGACATGCTCGGTGCAGTTTTTTAACGAAGAGGGCGGGGCGATGTTCAAGATCTTCGTCACGCGGGACGAGGAAGATGTGCTGCTCCCCGAGCAGGTGCGCCGCTTCGAGGCGTTGCAGGAGCGTTACCGCCAGGTAGAGGTGGCGTGATGATGAGGCGGCTCCTCCTTTTTGGCGCGGCGCGTGGCGCGGGGCTGGAGACGGCCCGGCTGGCGCGCGCCCATGGGTGGGAGGTCGATGCGCTGGTGCGCACACCCTCCCCCGCGTTGGCGGCGCTGGGGGTGCGCCAGCACGTGGGTGATGCGCTGGATGCCGCGCGCGTGGCGGCGGTCTGCCGCGCCTGCGCGGGGGCCGTGGCGGCGATCGGCACGATGGGGGGCGGCCCGCCCGGGGCCTCCGCGGATTTTTTGGGCACGGCGCACGCGGTGGATGGCGTGGCGGCGGCGGGTATCGGGCGGTTTGTACTCGTCTCTTCGCTCGGGGCGGGGGAGAGCCGCGCGCATGCCTCGGCGCTGCTGCTGGCGGCTATCGGCGAAGTGCTCGCGGAGAAGACGCGCGCGGAGGCGCACCTCGCTGCTTCGGGGTTGCGTTACACGGTCTTGCGGCCCGGGCGGCTGGTCAATGCGCCGCAACCCGGCGGCGGCGCGCTGGTGGAAGACCCGGCAGTGCATGGCGACCTTGGCCGGGGAGACCTCGCCGCGCTCCTGCTCGCGTGTGTGAATGCACCGCAGACGGAGGGGAAGGTCTACTCGGCGCTCGGGCGCGGCTTCCTCGCGCCGGAGGCCCGGGCGGTTTGCTTCTGAGACTCCATCACGAGATGAACTTGCCGGTTCGGTGAGAAAGAGGACAAGGGCGTCTCTATGAGACGCCATGGGGCTGGACCGCCGTTTCACAGAAACGGCCTACAGTTTCTGGATCGCGAGGGCGCTTTACCTTCTCACCGTCGCACTCCCTAGCCGCGCGCGCCGCTCAGGTACGCTTCGAAGAGGGCGCGCAGGGCCTGCGGGTTGTTGACGACGAGCGCGCGCCGGCGCACTTGCAGATGCCCGGCGTCGCGCAGCTTGGCAAAGAGGCGCGAGAGGGTCTCCTGCCGGGTGGTCAGCTCGCTGGCGAGGGTGGCTTTGGTCATCCCCAGCTCGATCTCGAAAGGGGTCGCTTCCAGTGGCGTGGGGCAGCGGCCCAGCAGCCAGTGGAGCAGGCGCGTCTCAGCGTCCTTGAGCTTGAGGTTCTCGATGGAGGAGACGAGCACGCGCAGGTGCTGGCTCATGGAGGCGAGCATCCGCAGCGCCAGCGCGGAGTCTTCCTGCAAGCGGCGCAGGAAGTCTGCCTTGGGGATGAGGATGACTTCGCTCTCCTCCACCGCGCGCGCATCGGCCGGGTAGCCGGTGCCGCTGACGATGGCGGCTTCGGCGAGCGATTCGCCCGGGCGAAAGAGGTGGATGACTTGCTCGCGCCCGTCGGAAGCGACGCGGTGGACGTTGATGATCCCCTTGCGCACGACGTAGAAGCCGACCGCCGTCTCGTGTTTGTGAAAAAGGTACTCCCCCTTGCCGATGGTGCGGGGAATGGCGAACGCGGCGATCTTGCGCAAGTCCTCCTCGGCGAGCCCGGCGAAGATCGAGGCGCTGCGCAGCGAGTACGTCAGCGCCGCGAGGCGGAAGTTCTCCCCCCGAGGAAGGCCGGGCCGTGGGGTGGGTGAGTGTGGCGGCGCGTTCAATGAAGCAAGGTCTACGCTAGCGGTTTTTCCAGAACCAGACAACCCAGTTCCCGTCTTCGGAGTGTTCGATGTCGGCCTCAAACCCCTGGCTGCCGAGCATTTCGACCAGGGGCGCGGGCATGAAGGGGGCCGTCAGCTCCAGGCCTTGCTCGGGGGTGAGCGCTTCGATGCGGGCCATGATGGCGGAGAATGGCTCCTCCCCCCGGCGCAGGAGGGGGCGGATGTCGAGCTTTTGGAAATCGTGGGAGGCGGGGCGGCTCATGAACGTGGGGCAAGGCTAGCAGGAGGAGGAAGGGGCTGTCTTTGATGCAGGTCAAAAAAGGGCGTTTACTCCCGGGCGGGCAGCGTTTAGAGGATGCAGTGCTCCGCTTGGTGGCATGGTCTTTAATTCTCTCACGTTTCTGCTCTTTTGCGCGGTGGTCTTTCCGCTCTACTACCGGCTTGGGTTCCGGGCGCAGAACGGAATGTTGCTGGCCGCCAGCTATCTCTTTTATGGGTGGTGGGATTGGCGCTTCACCGCCCTCTTGCTGGCGACGACAACGGTGGACTATGTGCTGGCGCTCAAGATGGATGCGCCCGGCCGGGGCGACCGTGCACGCCGGGCCCTGTTGATCACGAGCCTGGTGGCCAACCTCGGGGTGCTCGGGGTTTTCAAGTACTTCAACTTCTTTTCGCAGAGCTTGCGCGAGGCGTTGCTGCAAGTCGGCATACAGCCGGATTGGCCGACGCTGAACCTGATCCTCCCGGTGGGGATCTCGTTTTATACCTTCCTTTCGATGAGCTACACGATCGACGTGTACCGGCGCGAGCTCCCCGCGGCGCGGCGCTTTGTCGATTTTGCGCTTTTTGTGAGCTACTTCCCGCACCTGGTGGCGGGGCCGATCGTACGGGCCTCGTACCTGCTGCCCCAATGCTCCCGGCCAAGGAGGGTGACGGCGGCGCAGGTGCGCGACGGGGTGTGGCTGTTTTTGCTGGGGATGGTCAAAAAGGTCGTCATCGCCGATGGGCTGGGGGGCATTGCAGATGCCGGGTTTGCCAGCCAGGGCGCGCCGGTGGCCGACGCCAATAGCTGGTGGTATATCCTCGCGTTTACGTTTCAGATTTACGGCGACTTCTCGGGCTACTCCGATATGGCGCGCGGGCTGGCCAAGACGATGGGCTTCGAGCTGGTGGAGAATTTCCGTGCGCCCTACCTCGTGAGCGGGCCTTCGCAGTTCTGGCAGAATTGGCACATCAGCCTCTCCACGTGGCTGCGGGATTACCTCTACATCCCGCTGGGGGGCAACCGCAACGGGCGCTGGCTGACTTACCGGAACCTGATGCTCACCATGCTGCTCGGCGGCTTGTGGCACGGGGCCGGGTTGGCGTACCTGCTCTGGGGGCTCTACCACGGGGCGCTGCTTTGCGTGCAGCGGGTGTGGCGCGAGCTGACGGGGTGGCGCGCTCCGGCGGAAGGGTGGCTGCGGTGGCCACTGGTGGCGGGGTTCTTTGGGCTGACGACGCTCGGGTGGCTCATCTTCCGGGCCGGGGCATGCGGCCCGGAGATCCGGCAAGGGGCTCTGATTGCGGACTACCTGCGCGCGATGGCCACCCCTGCGGCCACGCTGGCTCCGGTGGCGTGGCCGGTGCTGGTGCTCGGGGCGCTGGCGCTGCTCATGCAGGCGGGGTACGCCTCGTTGGAGCGGTTTTCGCACTGGTCTCCCCGGCGGCAGGCGCTCGGGTTGGCCGTGGGGCTTGCGCTGGTGGTGATGTTGGGCAACTACGAAGGCGCGCAGTTTATTTATTTCCAGTTCTAAGCTTCCCGATGCCCCAGCCCATGAACGCCCCCGCCACGCTCCCGCCGCCCGGCACCCCGGCCAAGGCGGGCGCGGCCCGGTATCGTTATTGGGGGTGGGCGTTGCTCGTGGCGGCGGCTTGGGGGGTGGTGGCATGGTGGGGGGATGACCTTGGGGCGTGGCTTGCGAGGCGCTTTCCCCGGGTGCTTGCGGCGGTCGGCGCGGGTAAGGTGCCTGATGCTGCCGCGTTTGCCAGCGGGCGGCTGCGGGATGCGGTGGCCCTCGGGGCGCTGGCGCTTGGCACGGTGTGGGGAGCTTTGGGGCTGCTTGGCAAAGGGCTCGGAAGGCGGCACGAGCCGTTTGGCCGTGTGATATGGGTGGCGGTGGCGCTGGTGGTGCTGGGCAACGCGGCGGCATGGCTGGCGGGCCAGCGGGCGCTCTTCTGGCTCGCCTTGCAGGCGCGGGGGCATGAGAACCAGGCGGCCTTCCGCGCGAAGGAGCGGTTGCTCGGGGAAATCCGGCAGCGGCCACGGCTGGCGGTGGTCGGCTCCAGCCAGGCGAACACGCAGTTTCGCGAGGAAAGCTTCAACGCCGCGCTGGGCGGAGAGGCATGGATGGTCGATCTCCACTTCCCCGGCAGCACGGTGGCCGATGTTTTTTTTGTGACGGAGCGGTTCGGCCCCGGCGAGGTCGAGGCGTTTATCTACTACGCTTCGCCCTTGAGCTTCGCGAGCCGGGAGCTGACGACCGCGCGCGATCTGCTGCGCCCGAGCGACCTTGCGGAGCTGCACCGGCTTGGGGTGTGGCGCGAGCTGCCGGGCCGGGTGGCACGCTACACGGCGCTCGGGTTGGCGATGCCGCTATTCCAGTACCGGGGGCCGTGGATCAATGCCTTCACCGGTACGCCCGCGCTGCCGGGGGGGGCGCGGGGCGGGGAGCGCAAGCCGTTGCAGGGGGGCGATTTTTCGGAGTTCCAGCAGCGCGCTTTTGTACGGATGCTGGAGCGCGTGGCCGCCAAGGGGCAGCGGCTTGTGGTGATCGCGGGTCGCTACCGCCCTTCCCTGGAGGCGCGGGACGACCCCGCCTTCCGCCGGCAATACGCGGCGTTTCTGGAAACGGCGTGTGCCCGCTGGCCCGGGGTGAAGCTGGTGTGGCAAGACGAGCTTCTCCCCCAGAACGAGGCCGACTACCGCGATGGCACCCATGTCACCGAGGAAGCGGGCGAACGCTTTACCCGGCGGTTTGTGGAGAAGTGGAAAGAGTGGCACGCGCCTTGACGCGCATCAAAGCACCACGCGGGAGGAGCCTTCACCATGCGGCATGATGCAATGGCTGCGAAATGGATGCTGGGCTCTGGCGCTGCTGGCTGCGGGGTGCTCCCGCCCGAGCGCGCCCGAGCAGGCCGACAAAAAGGGCGAGCGCACGTTTGAAGTGCGTGGGCTCGTCCACGGGGTGGATGCCGCCGCCCGGAGCGTGATGGTGGAGCACGAGGAGATCCCCGGCTTTATGCCGGCGATGACGATGCCCTTCACCGTGCGCGATCCGCGAGAGCTGGGCGGCATCGTCGTGGGCGAGGCCGTGGCGTTTCGGTTCGTCGTGGGCGAGCGGGATGCCTGGATCACCGGGCTGCGGGGCATCCGGCGCGAGGGGCTCAACCTCCCCACGCAGAAGCAGGCCGAGCCCGGCGAGCGCCAGCCGCGCTTGCGCGAGGGCGAGCGGGTGCCGGAGTTCCGCCTTACGGATTCGGCGGGGCAGCCGCTCACGCGGGAAACGCTCGCGGGGCGGCGCACGCTGCTCACCTTTATCTTTACCCGGTGCCCGTTGCCCAATTTCTGCCCGCTCATGTCGAGCCAGTTTGCCGCGTTGCAGGAGCGCATCCGCGCGACGCCCGGTATGGCAGAGAAGGTGCGGCTTTTGAGCATCTCCTTTGACCCCGAGGACACCCCGCAGACGCTCGCCCGCTACGGCGCAGGCGTGGGGGCAGACCCCGCGCTCTGGCAACACGCCGGGGGTGACGAGGCCGAAACGGCCAAGCTCACGCAGGCCTTCTCCGTCTTTGTGCGGCAGGAAGGGGGCACCTATACGCACGGCCTCTGCACCGCGCTCCTCGCGCCCGATGGCACGGTGGAGGCGCTCTGGCGGGGCAATGGGTGGAGTGTGGAGGAAGTCTGGCAGGCGTTGGAGAGCTCTTTCTAATGCGCCGCTACCTCCAGCTTTCGTGTGATGAGCCGTACCGTCTCTTCTTCCCTTTGGCGTGGCTGGCGGGCGTGGCCGGGGTGTTGCTTTGGCCGCTCTTTTACCTCGGCGCAGGCATTGGCTACCCGGGCGTGCTGCATGCGCGCTGGATGGTGGAGGGGTTTCTGGGTGGCTTCGTCTTTGGCTTTCTCGGCACGGCGGGGCCGCGACTGAGCGGCTCGCGCACCTTCTCCGCGCGAGAGCTGGGCGGCTCGGTGGCACTTTACCTTGGTGCGCTCGGGGCGCATGGGGTGGGGTGGCATGTGGCGGGGGATGCGGTCTTCCTCCTGCTCCTGCTAGGGTTTGCCGCGCGGCTGGGGCGCGGCTTTGTGCGCGCGGGGCGGCTGCCTGCGCCGGGGTTTCTGCTCGCGGGGCTCGGCTTCGGATGCGCGCTGGTGGGGCTGCCCGCCGTGCTGGCGGGGGAGGCGGGGTGGCTTGGGGGGCGGTGGCCGGTATTGGGCGCGGTGTTGCTCAATGAGGTCTGGGTGCTCTTCTTGGTGCTCGGGGTGGGGAGCTTCCTTTTCCCCCGGCTGTTGCAGATCCCGCCCCGGGTGCCGGATCTTGGCTGGTGGGGGGGCAAGTTCCGCGCGGCGGCATCGGGTGCGGCGTTGCTCGCGCTCTACCTCGCCGAGGGGTGGGTGGCGGCTCCTCGCGCGCTGGCGCTGGGGCGCGCGGCGGTGGCGGCGCTTTGCCTGGTTTGGATCATCGGCCTGCACCGGGCGCGCTCACCGTGGGTGACGCTCGTGTGGGCGATGCAGCTTGGCTCGGCGTTGCTGTGGCTCGGGCTCCTCTTCCCCGTGGCGTGGCCGTTGCACCGGGTGGAGGGGTTGCACGTGCTATTCATTGGTGGGTTTACGGTTATCACCATCGCCGTGGCCACTCGAGTGGTGCTGGGGCATGGCGGCTTGGGTGCGCGCTGCGCAAAGCGGCTCCCGGTGCTGGCGGTGGCGGTATTTCTTTTTCTGGGCGGGCTGGTGTTGCGCGTGGGGGGCGACTTCTGGCTCCCCTGGCGCACGGCCGCCATCCACGCCGGGGCGGCGCTCTGGCTTGTGGGGGCGCTGGTGTGGGGTTTGGCGATCCTGCCGCACGTCTGCCACAGCGAAGCGCCCGTGCCATCGGGGAAAGCTTGATGCGCATCAAGGACACCCCGCTCACCGCACGGCATTCTCTTCTACGAACTATGAACCAACCGACCTTCATCCACCACCTACCGCTTGCGCTGGGCGCGGCGGGTCTTCTCTTTCTCGCCGGGTGCGGCAAGGCCCCGGAGGGCACCGCCTCCACGCCCGCGCCCACGCCCGAGCCGTTTACCGGCGAAGTCCATGAAGTGAAAATGCGCGGCACGGCAAAGGGGTTCTTCTACGAGCCCGAGCAGCTTACCATCCGCCGGGGAGACAAGGTTCGCTTCCTCATGGTGGATGGCGGGCCGCACAATGTCGATTTCGCCAACCAGAAGATCCCCGGCACCGCCACCGCGTTGCTGGAGAAGGATGGGCTTGTCACCGGCGTGCTCCTGCAAGCCCCCGGGCAGGCGGCGGAGATTATTTTCACCAAACACTATCCTCCGGGAGACTATCATTTCCTCTGCACCCCGCACGCAGCACTAGGGATGAAAGGGATGATCCGCATCGTCCTCTAGCCAGGGATCACTAGCCATGAGATCGACTCCACTCCTCTTCACCGCGCTCGCGGGGGCGCTCCTCTTTGCCCCCGCCTGCAAGCGCGAGAACGCGGGGCCCACGGGCTCCGAAGCCACAGACTCCGCCTTGGCTACCTATGTGCCGCCCGGGCAGAAGGATGAATACTACCTCTTCTACTCCGGCGGCCACTCGGGGCAGATCTTCGTCGCGGGGCTCCCTTCCATGCGGCATATCGCCACGATCCCCGTCTTTGCGCCGTACCCCGGCACCGGCTACGGGTTTGATGTCGAGACCAAGCACCTGCTTGGCGACTACACGTGGGGGGATGTCCACCACCCCGGCCTCTCGCAGACCAACGGGCTCTACGATGGCAAGTGGCTTTTCTGCAATGATAACGCCAACAACCGTGTCGCCCGCATTTCACTGCGCGACTTCAAGACCAAGGAGATCCTAGGCCCCATCCCCAACTCCTCGGGGAGCCACGGCTCTTCGTTTGTGACGGAGAATACCGAGTACATCCTGGTCGCCACGCGCTTCTCGGTGCCTCTGCCCAAGGGGCGCTATGTCGATCTGGCCAACTACGAGAAGGAGTACACCGGCATGGTCAGCGGCATCAAGGTCGACCCACAGAGCGGCAAGATGTCGGTCGGCTGGCAGATCAAGACCCCGCCGATCAACTACGACATCGGCTCCACCGGCAAGGGGCCCAGCAGCGGCTGGGCGTTCTGGACGAGCTACAACACCGAGATGGCCCACGAACTGATGGAAGTGAACGCCTCGCAGGCCGACCGCGACTACGCCGCCTTTGTCAACTGGCGCGCGGCGGAGAAGGCGATTGCCGAGGGCAAGGGCGAGCTGGTCGATGGCGTGCCGATGCTCGATCCGGTGAAGACTCCCGGCATCCTCTACTACGTGCCGGTGGCCAAGTCGCCCCACGGCATTGATACCGACCCGAGCGGCCGTTGGATCTGTGCCTCCGGCAAGCTCCAGCCGGTGACGACGGTGTTCGACTTCGAGAAGGTGCTCGCCGCGATCGAGGCGAAGAACTTCGATGGCGAGTTCCGCGGCATCCCCGTCATCAAGTACGACGCCATTGTGGAGGGCGAGGTGCCCGTGGGCATCGGGCCACTGCACACGCAGTTTGACGGGCAGGGCTCGGGCTACACCTCCCTCTATATCGACTCCGCCGTGGCCAAGTGGAAGCTCCCACCGTGGACGGCGGAGGAAAAGGCGGACTTGAACAAAGTGGTCCTCGACAAGATCCCCGTCCACTACGCGATCGGGCACCTGGTCATCGGTGGCAGCGATACCAAATCGCCGTATGGCAAATGGCTGGTGGCGATGAACAAAATGTCTAAGGGGCGGCACATCTCTGTCGGCCCGAGCCAGCCGGAGAGCAGCCAGCTCATCGACATCTCCGGGCAGACGATGAAGATGGCTTACGAGACGTTTACCGAACCGGAGCCTCACTTCGCGCAGATCCTCAAGGCCGATGCGATCGCCCCGATCGAGGTTTACCCCAAGGAGGAGAACACCCACCCCGATGCGGTCTGGGATATGGGCGAGGCCGTTGTCACCCGCACCGGAGATGCGGACGTAAAGGCGAAGGTGATCGCCGTGCGCAGCCGCTTCGTGCCCGACAAGATCGAGGCGCGCGTGGGCGATACCATCACCATCCACGTCACCAATGTGGAGCAGACGAGCGACATGATCCACGGCTTCGCCCTCGCGGAGCATAACCTCAATGTCATCCTCGACCCGGGCGAGACGCGCACCGTGGAGGTGAAGCTCACCAAGGCGGGCGTCTTCCCCTTCTACTGCACGAACTTCTGCTCAGCGCTCCACCAGGAGATGCAGGGGTACCTTTCGGTAAAACCGGCGGAGGTTCCCTTAGCCAAGGAATGAACGGCATTCTCAAACGCGAGTTCCGCTTCCTCGCCCAGCCGCTCAACGGGGCCTCGCGGCTCTGGCTGCTGGGTGGGGTAGTGGCGCTGGTGGCGGCGTTCTTCTTCCCGCTCTGGCAGATCCACCTCACCGCGCCGCAATACCCCGAGGGGCTCAACCTCGATATCCACACCCACCGCATCGTCGCGGGGAACCGGGGGCAGGATCTCCACGAGATCAACAAGCTCAACCACTACATCGGCATGAAGCCGCTGGAGGAGGCCGACTTTCTGGAGATGAAGTGGATCCCCTTCGCGCTCGGCTTTTTTATCCTCTACACCTTGCGGGCGCTGGTGTTTGGGATGATGCGCTACGTGGTCGATCTCTTCACCCTCTACCTCTACTTCGGTGCGTTCTCCATGGCGTCGTTCGTCTACCGCCTCTACGACTACGGGCACACGCTCGACCCGAAGGCGGCGGTGACGATCGAGCCGTTCATGCCGGTGATCTTTGGCACCCAGCAGATCGCCAACTTCCGGCAGGCGAGCTTGCCGCAGCTCGGCTCGCTCTTCCTGGGGCTCTATGCGCTCTGCTTGTTTATGGGAATCTGGTGTTCGCGCCGCGAGACGTTATGACACCGCTGCTCGCCCTCCTGCTCATGATGGCAAGCCCGAGTCTTCAGGCGCGGGTGGATGCCGCCGCGCCGGGGGCGGTGCTGGAGCTGGCGGCGGGGCTTCACCAAGGGCCGGTGGTGCTGCGCCGCGCGGTAACGCTGCGCGGCGTGCCGGGCTCGGTGGTGCGGGGGGATGGGCGCGGGCACGTCATCACCATCGCGGGGGCGGGCGTCACCGTGGAGGGGCTGGCCATCGAGGGCTCGGGGCTCGACTTGGGTAAGGACCACGCGGCCATCTTCGTGCAAGGGGCCGATGCCTGCATCCGCCGCAACCGCATCACCGAAAGCCTGCATGGTGTTTATGTCAAAAAGGCGGATCGCTGCCGGATCGAGGAGAACGAGATCCTCGGTAAGGAGGAAGTCGGCGCCGGGCCGAGCGCTTTCGGCTCCAGCGCGGAGAATTGCGACACCACGCTCAACCCCAACCGGCGGGGCAACGGCATCCACCTCTGGAACAGCCGCGAGGCTACCCTTACGGGCAACCGCATTTCGGGCGCGCGCGATGGCATCTACTTCTCCTTCACCAACGGCTCGCGCGTGCGGGGCAACACGATCACCCGCGTGCGCTTTGCGCTCCACTACATGTACTCGGACGATAATACCTTCGAGAGCAACCACTTTGGCCAGAGCGATGCCGGGGCGGTGATGATGTACTCGCGCAACCTCGTCGTGCGGCGCAACACCTTTGCCTCCAACGTAGGCCACCGCGCCTATGGGGTCGTCATGATCGGGGTGGACCGCTCTTGGCTGGAGGAGAATACGTTTTTCAACAATAGCGTGGGCCTCTTTCTGGACTTGAGCAACGGCAACACCTTCATCGGCAACCGGGTGCTGCACAGCTACGTCGGCGCGCGCCTCTCGGGCAGCTCGGATAGCAACCGCTTTTCGCGAAACCGCTTTGCGGGGAACCTCCACCCGGTGGAGATCGACGGCACGCTCGGTACAAACGAGTGGGCGCTGGGTGGCGTCGGCAACGACTGGGGCGGCCCCGAGGTCGATCTCGATGGCGATGGAAAAGGCGAGCTGCCGCACCGCGAGGCCGACTTGCTCGGGCCGCTGCGCCGCCCTTTCCCCGCCGTGGCGTTGCTCTCCGGGAGTCCCGCGCTTGGGTTGGTACGCTTTGCGGTGCAGAGCAGCGCGATCCCTCGGGTGCCCGCGATCACCGATCCCGCGCCGCTGGCGTTTGCTCCATGATTGCGGCCCATGCTCTTTGCAAAGCGTACGCGCCGGGCCACCCGGTGCTGGAGCGGCTCTCCTTCGAGGTGCGGCAGGGCGAGCTGGCGTTGCTGGTGGGGGCCAACGGCGTGGGAAAAAGCACCACGCTGCGGCTGCTCTGCGGGCTGCTGCGGCCCGACTCGGGGGAGGTGCGCATCGGTGGCCACTCGCTGCAAACGGCGCGCATGGCGGCGCTCGGAGCGCTGGCGTACCTGCCGCAGCAGATCGCCTTTCACCCGCGCCTCACGTGCGAAGCGGTGCTGGCGTTTTACCTCGGCCTGCGCGGTGGCGGCGGGCGCGCGCGCGTGGCGGAGCTTCTGGAGCTTGTGGGCCTGAGCGCCGAGGCCCGCAAGCAGACGCATGCCCTCTCCGGCGGCTTGCGCCAGCGGCTCGGGCTCGCCGTGTTGCTCGCGCCAGAGGCCCCCGTGTTGCTGCTCGATGAGCCGGGCCTGAGCCTCGACCCGCTCTGGCGCGAACGCCTAAAGCACCTCCTCCAGGCCGAGGCACGGCGGGGGCGCACCATTCTGGTCGCCACGCACCTGCTTGCCGAGTGGGAGGGGGTGGCCGACCGCGCGCTCCAGCTCTGCCCGGGCGGTGGCGCGCGCGAGGTGGACCCCGCACACCTCCGGGGGGCCTTCGGGCTATGAGCCGCATGAAGCCGTGGCGCGCAGTGGTGCGGCGCGAGCTGCGGGCTGCGTTGGCCAACCGCTTTGTGCATCTGCTCGCCGGGCTCATGCTTGCCATCGGCTGCCTGCCGTTGCTGGATGGCAACCCGGCGGAGAGCGGGCCCTACTTCCTTTTGCAGGCGGTGCTCTATCTCGTGCCGCTGTTTGCACTGCTCATCGGCGTGGGGGCGGTGCAGGCGGATCTGGAGGAGCGCCCGTTTCTGCTCACGCAGCCGGTGCCGCGCTTTACGTTGGCGTGGGGCAAGTGGCTCGCTTTGGCATTGCCGCTGGCGTTCTGCGCGGGGCTGCTCCTCCTGCCGTGGGCGCTGGGGGTGGGCGGGGTGGGGAGGCTGCGCGTGTTGCTGGCCGGGGCAGTGGCGGTGGGCAGCGTCTTCCTCGCGCTGGGGATGGCGTGCGGGCTGGCCACCAGCGACCGCGTGAAGGCGCACCTCGGCGCGTTGGCGCTCTGGGTCTTCCTGCTCGCGGGGGTGGACCTCCTGGCGCTGGTGGCGTTGCAAGCCGGTTACTTCCGGGAGGCCCCGGGCCTCTGGCTCCTTCTGCTGATGGGCAACCCGCTCGGGGCCTTCCGCGTGGGCGCGCTCTTTGCGCTTGGGCAGGTGCCGCTGGAGATGGTGGCCCTGCCGCCGCTGGGGCGTTGGTGGCTGGCGCACCCCCAGGCGTGGTTGGCGCTCATCTGCACAGCGTGGGCTGCGGCGGCGCTGGGATGGTGTGGATGGCGGTTGCGGGGGTGAGTTTTCTTTCGCACGTTTCCCCCTGTTCAGGGGGTTACGCGTGGTGGGTTGGTTTTCTTAAACTTCGGGGAAGTCGTTGCCCGGTGGCGGTGTTGTCGCCCGGGCGTGCCTGAATCGCAAGCCACCCCTTTCTTGCAAAACCCGCCATGTTGCTCTCTTCCCCACGTTCCTCCTTCCGCGCCACGGGCTTCGCCTTGCTGGCCTCGGTGGCTGTGGCCTCGGCCCAGACGATGTTCGACTACCTCGACCCGGTGCCGATCCCCCCCTTCGGCGAGGCGGCTCCCTACCCCGTGGTGCTGGAGGTCTCGGGCGTGGCGGCGGGCTACCGGCTCAATATCGTGGGGCTTTGGGCGTTGAGTCAGGACTACCTGCCAGACCTCGCGGTCGTCCTCGTCGCCCCGACGGGCGAGCAGCTGACGTTGATGAGCGGCATCACCGGGCGCACCCTTTGGAATGACATGGACGACCAGAATGTCTTCTTCACCAACCTCGCCGGGGTGAGCGCAAGCTCCGGAATGAGCAGTGGAGGCTTCTACCGCCCCTACGGCCGCGAGGAGGGGCTCTCGCTGCCGGAGTTGGGCATCATCCCCACAGGGGCGCAGAGCTTTGATGTTTTCAACGCAACCAACCCCAATGGCGAGTGGAAGCTCTACATTTATAATGGAGATACCAACTTCGGCGGCGTGGTCGATGAAGGCTTCTCGCTTACCTTCGGCGTGCCCGATGCCTTCTACTGGATGGGAGATAGCAACGCCTCGTGGAATGACCTCAACTGGGTCCTCGACAAGGAAGGGTATTTCTACACCAACAGCTTCCCGGCTTGGGAGGAGGAGCCCGTCAACGTCGTCTTCGCGGCCAACGGCGCGGGGAACCTTACCAACACCATGGGCGGCAACCAGACGGTGCGGGGCCTTTATATAGAGGCCGCGCAGCCGGTGACGATCAACCCGGGGGGGAACTACCAGCTAACGCTTGAGGGCGAGGCGGGCACTGGCATCCATGTCGCGCAAGGGGCGGGAGCCTTTACGCTCAATGCGCGGCTGCGGTTTCGCGGAGCATCCAATACGATCCGCGTCGAGAACGCGGCTGGGGCGACGCTCAATGGCGCGATCACCGGGAGCAATGGGTTGGTCAAAAGCGGCACGGGGGATCTCGTCCTCACCTCCACCGCTTCCCATACCGGGGGCACGCGGGTGGAGGGCGGGTGGCTGAGGATTAGTGGCGGGCTCTCGCACGCGGCAGACGATGTGTGGGTGGGGATCGCTGAGGGCGGTAGCGCGGGCCTCGCGATCACCGGCACGGCCAGCGTGCGGCGTGTGGTCATCGGCGAAGGGGGCGGCGGGGCGCTCTCCATTTCAGACTACGGCAGCCTTGATGTCGGCTCGATCGTGCGTGGCAGTGGCACGGGCCCGGTGGCGGTCGATTTCAGGGAAGCCTTTCTCTACGCGAGCGAGAGTACGGAGCACTTCCTGAGTGGCTTCCAACCCGGGGAGGTGGTGATCACACACTACCTGGCCGTCGATACCCGGGGGTATGATGTGGCGATGGGGAGCCCGGTCGGTGGTGGCGGCTCGCTGGCCAAGACCGGCATGGGCGTGCTGACCCTCAGCGCCAGCAATCATTTTGCAGGGGCCATCCTCGTCTCCAACGGCGTGCTGCGCGCCGGGGCGGAGCACGCTTTCCCCCGGGTGGCCTACGATGTCGGCAGCACTGCGACGATCGATCTCAACGGCTTCGATACCGAGATGACCAGGATGACCGGGCACGGAACGTTCGCCCTCGGCTCGGCCACGCTTACGCTTGATCAGGCGGGCTTCGAAGTCTTCAGCGGCGAGTTGAGCGGGCCCGGAAGCTTCCGCTTGCAAGGTGGGGGCGATCTGGAGGTGGAGGGGAAGCTGGCCCACACGGGGGCCACCGAGATCGAAAGCGGGCGCATCCTCTATTTGGGGGCGGGCGCCATCGCCACCGAAGGGCGGTTGCACCTTGGGGTGGGGGGCGAGCTGCATTTGCTCAATCGGTGGGGGGCTCCCTTTACCCTGCACAATGTCAGCTTCGGGTCGCTCTCCGGGGCGGGGCAAGTCGTGAGTGGGGTAAATACATTTAGCTACTTCACGTGGGGGAACGACGGCTCGGATACCACCTTCAGTGGCAGTTTGCAGCTCACCGGGCTTGCCACCAAGACCGGCCCGGGGGTGACGACGCTTTCGGGGAACAGCTCTTTGAGCGATCTTCTCATCTCCGGTGGTGCGGTGCGGCTGGAAGGAGCGGCAAGCCTCGGGGCCAATGTCGCGATTTCGTTGATCGGCGATGCCGCCGCGCCCCCCGTGCTCGATTTAAACGGGGTGGACCTCGCGCTGCGCGTGCTCAATGGAAATGCCGCCGCGCACGTGGCGCTCGGCTCGGGCACGCTCACGCTCAACCACCCGGGCAACCAGGATATCACCTTCTCCGGCAGGATCTCCGGCAGCGGGGGGATCGTCAAAAACGGCGGAGGGCGGCTCGTGCTCAATGGGGCGCATACCTTTACCGGGCCTGCGACGGTGGCTTCCGGCACCTTGCAGCTCGGCAACGCGGTGGCCGATGGCCGCCTGGTGGGGGAGGTGCTCAACCACGGCGTTCTCGCCATTGCCAACACCGGGCAGTGGAGCTACGGAGGCGTTATCTCCGGCTCCGGCTCGCTTTCGCACCTTGGCGGAGAGACGCTCTTCTCCGGCACGCACACTTACACCGGGCCGACGACAGTGACGGGGGGGCGGCTCGTGGTGGATGGCGCGCTTGCCTCTCCTGTAGAGGTCCACAACGGGGCAACGCTGGGTGGCAGCGGCTTTGTGAGCGCCGCCGTGCTGCACGCTGGGGCGGCGCTCGCCCCCGGTAGCTCGCCGGGGACCTTCACCGTGGGGGCGCTTTCGCTCGATGCAGCCACCTTCCTCGATTTTGAGCTGAACGGGCCCAACGCTCCCGGGGGGAGTAATGATCTCGTCAACGTCACCGGCGAGCTGGGGCTTGCGGGTATCTTGCGGCTGGAGGTGGGGTCGGGCTTCACCACCGGGGTCTACACCCTCTTTACCTACGGCACGCTGGGCGCTTCGCACCCGTTGACGCTCGGCATCGTCCCCGCAGGGTATACCTTCTCTCTCGACCTTTCCGCGCCGGGCGAGGTGCGGCTCCTTGCGGATTACACCGGCCTGCAATTCTGGAACGGCGCGCACGCCAGCGCGGACGGTACGATCTACGGCGGCAGCGGCACGTGGGATGCGGCCACGGCCAACTGGGTGAATGAAGATGCCACGCTCCACCACCCGTGGGCAGGCCTGAGCGCCGTCTTTAGTGGCTCGGCGGGGGAGGTGCAGATCGTTGGCAGCCACGTTGTGGAGGGGCTGCAGTTTCAGAGCGATGGGTACACCCTCTCCGGGGGCGAGCTGGTCTTCACCGGGGCGCAGGGCGAGGTGCGGGTGGATGGCGGCCTCTCCGCCGAGATCGGCACCTCCCTTTCGGGAAGTGGCGGCTTGCTCAAAACGGGCTCGGGGGCGGTGGTGCTTTCGGGCTCCAATTCCTACAGTGGCGGTACGGCGATCGCCGGGGGCACGGTGCAAGTCGCGCACGATGCGGCATTGGGCGCGGCCTCGGGCGCGCTCCACTTCCTGGGCGGCACGCTGCACACCACGGCAAGCTTCGAGAGCGCCCGGGCCGTGGAGCTGACGTACCTTGGCCGCTTCGAAGTGGGTGGCGGCACGGTGCTCACCCTCTCGGGCACCGTGGCGGGCGGCGGTGGCCTTACCAAAGCGGGCGAAGGGGCGCTGGTGTTGGTCAACGATGCGCTGCACACCGGGGCCACCCATATCCGCGCAGGGCGGCTGGAGTCTGCCAGCCTCGCGGGCTCGGCCGTTTACCTTCACGAGGGGGGTGTTTTCAGCCCAGGGGGCGAGGCGGCGGCGCAGATCACCGTTGGCGGGCTTGTGCTCGGCGGGGGCGACTTCCGCTTCCAGCTCGGGGGCGACCACATCGGCGTCGCCGACGGCGCAGCGGCGTTGCTGGCGGCCACGCGGTTTGTCTTTGGCGCGGGCCCGGTGGGCAACGGGCTCTACCCGCTGATCACCGGAGTCGGCGAAGGGTGGGACACGGCGCTCCTGAGCTACACCGGCTTCGACCCCGCGCTGGGCTCCTTCCTCCTGAGCGAAGGGGGGCTCTTCCTCAACGTCTACGACGGCAGCCCAGTGGGCGGCGCGGTGATCCAGAACAGCGCCCCCGTGGGCACGCCGCGGGATGCCCGCTTCCTCGTGCAAGGGGCCGTCTCCACCGGTCGCGAGGGGGAGAGCAACACCATCGCCAGCCTGGTGTTTGAGCCGGGTGGCAGCGTCGCCATCTCCAACACCCTCACGCTCACGAGCGGGAGCATCCACCTCGCGGGGGGCACCGCCGCGCTCGGCGGCGGCATCGTGGCCACGCCGGGAGGCTACACGCAGAGCGGCTCGGGCACGCTCGTCTTTGGCTCTCGCGCGCACATCGGCGGGGTGGCAGCGGTGGAGAGCGGGGCGCTTTTGATCAACGAAGTTTTTGAAACGGCCAGCGGCGTGTGGGTCGCCCCCGGCGCGTGGCTCGGTGGCAGCGGCGCGGTGGTGGGGAGCGTGGCCAATGCCGGAACGCTCGCTCCGGGCAACAGCCCCGGCACCTTCACGATTGTGGGGGACTATGCGCAGAGCGGCGCGCTGGAGGTGGAAGTCGCCTCCACCACGGTGTACGACCGCCTTGTAGTTACCGGCAATGCCACGCTGGCGGGCACGCTGGCCGTGGTGGAGTATGGCTCGCACAGGTTGGCCTACGGGCAGAAGGTGCCCTTCCTTCAGGCCAGGAAGATCGAGGGCGACTTTGCGCAGATCGAGATGCCGCGCGCTTCGCTGCGGGGGCGTTTCCTGACGGAGCAGAGAGGGACGGTGGGCACGCTCCTGGTGGCCCCCGCGAGCTACACGCAAGTGGCGAAGACGCCCAACCAGAAGCAGGCCGCCAAGGCGCTCGATGCCTTCATCCCCGCCACGAGGGGCGACCGCCTCACCGTAAGCCTCGCGCTCGACCACCTCTCTGAGGCGCAATACCCGGCGGCGTTTGACCAGATCGCCCCCACCTTCCACGAGTACGTCTTGCGGGCCACGCTGGAGGAAGCCAACGCCCGGCACCAGCGGCTCTCGCAGCGGCTCGGGGCGGTGCGCGCCGGGGCCAGCGGGTTTCAGGCGATCAACCTCGACGCCCCGGCCACGCTGGAGCGCGGCGATGGCGAAGCGAGCGCGCTGCTCGTGCCCGCACCGGAGAACCGCTGGGGCGTCTGGACGCAAGGGTACGGCATGCTCGCCAAAGTGCCGGGCCTCTCGGAGATCCCGAGCCACCGCGCCCGGAGCGGCGGCTTTCTCGTCGGGGCCGACTACCGGTGGGGCGGCTCACTGGCCACCGGCTTTTACACGGGGTATGAGTCGGCCTGCTCGCGTTCATTGAGTAACGGGCGCTACGCCCGCAAGAGCGCCCTCTTTGGCGCTTACGCCACCTTTCACCACGGCGGCTTTTATGGAAACGCCACCCTTGGCGGCGGCCGGAGCGAGTACGACATTCGCCGCCCCATCGCCTTCGGGAGCGTGGAGCGCACGGCCCGCAGCCGGCCCGATGGCGCGGAGTGGAGCGCTGCGCTCGACCTCGGGCACGATTGGCAGGCGCGCGGCTTCACCTTCGGCCCCGTGGGCTCGCTCCAATACACCCGCGCGGGGGTGGAGGCTTTGGGGGAAACCGGTGCGCAAAGCCTCGACTTGCAGCTTGGCCACCAGCGCGCCCGCAGCCTCCGCAGCAGCCTGGGCGCGCGGGTAGCCTATACGTGGCAGGCGGGCGGGGGCGTCTCCTTTACCCCAGAGCTGCGGCTCCTCTGGCAGCACGAGTTCCTCAACGACGCGCGCACGCTCAACGCCGTGCTCGATGGTGGCCCGGGCTTCACGTACCTCACCTCTTCACCCGGGCGCGATAGCGCCTTTGCCGGGGCAGGAGTGAGCGCCCGCTTTGGCCCACGCTGGAGCGGCTGGGTCTACTACAACGCCGATTTTGGCCGGGGCGCGACAAGCAGCCAAATGGTCTCCGGCGGGCTCGGCGTGCAGTTTTAGTATTCCTACGTTAAGCTGCCCCCGGAGAGGATGCCCGCGAAGGGTGAAGTGTAGGCCGTCTCGGTGAGACGGCAGCCCAACCCCATGGCGTTTCACAGAAACGCCCTACCATTTCCGGCCCTCGCATCGACCCTTTAAACGACCTAACGTAGGAATGTTAGAGCATTTCCGGTTTAACTCGCCGCAAAACATGCGACAGATTGAAGCGAACACGCTCTAAGAAGGCGTTCTCTCGCCTCGCAATCCGCCGCTTTTGCAAAGCGTACGCCTTACAACGCCGAGGGGAGCGCCGCCCCATCCGCCGCGCTGGGCATCGCCCCGGCGGAGTCGGTGATCACGTCCTTATACGTCATCCCACCCGGGATCATCGGCAGCACGTGCTCGGTGTACGGCACCATCACGTCGAGGACATACGGCTCCTTGGAGTCGAGCATCCGCTGGATGGCCCCGCGCAGGTCGTCCTTGTGGATCACCCGCTCGCACGTCACGCCGAAGCCGGCGCAGAGCGTCACGTAGTCCGGGTAGATGCGCTGCAAATCTTTGGGGTCGCCCAGGAAGGTGTGGGCGCGGTTGCTGCCGTACTTGAGGTCTTCCCACTGCACCACCATGCCGAGGTGCTGGTTGTTGAGGATGATCGCCTTCGCCGCGATCCCCTCCACATGCGCCATGGCCAGCTCCTGCACGTTCATGAGGAAGGAGCCGTCGCCATCAATATCGACCACCTCCACCTCGGGGAAGGCGACTTTCGCGCCGATCGCCGCCGGGTAGCCAAAGCCCATCGTCCCCAACCCTGCGGAGGTGATGAAGGTGCGCGGCGTCCGGTAGTCATAATGCTGGCCTGCCCACATCTGGTGCTGGCCCACGCCGGTGGTGATGATCGCGCCGCCTTCCGTCAGCTCATCGAGCAGGCGGATCACATACTGCGGCTGGATGACTTCTTCCGTATCCTTAAAGCTGAGGGGGAAGTTCTCCTTCCACTGGGCGATCTTCGCATACCACTCGGGGTACGTATCCGGGGCGGTCTGCCGCACGCGGCCCGCTTTCTCCAGGCGCGCGTTGAGCCGGGCGAGGGCGTCCTTCACATTCCCCTGCACGGGCAGGCGCACGACTTTGTTTTTGTTGAGCTCCGAGTTGTCGATGTCGATGTGGACAATCGTCCCGTGTTCGCAGAATTTCTCGATCTTGCCCGTCACCCGGTCGTCAAAGCGGACGCCGATGGCCAGCAGCAGGTCGGCCTCGTTCACCGCGTTATTCGCGTACACCGTGCCGTGCATCCCCAGCCACTTGAGCGAGAGCGGGTGCGTCTCCGGGAAGCAGCCGATGCCCATCAGCGTCGTGGCCACGGGGATACCCGTGCGCTCTACAAACTCCATCAGCTCCGCCGAAGCTTCGCCGGAGATAATGCCGCCGCCGCAGTAGATCATCGGCGCTTTGGCGTTGGCGAGGAGGGCCAGCACTTCATCCAGCGCCGCGTCGGGCGCTTTGGGTGCGGGGTCGTAGTTGCCGAGCGAAATCGTCTCCGGGTAGGTGGGCACCCCTTTGCCTTCCTGGATGTTCTTGGGCATGTCGATCAGCACCGGGCCGGGCCGCCCCGTCTGCGCGATGAAGAACGCCTCCTTCACAATGCGGGGGATATCCGCAATATCGAGCACCAGGTAGTTGTGCTTGACCACCGGCAGCGACATCCCGAACACGTCCGTCTCCTGGAAGGCCCCTTTGCCGATCATCCACGTCGGCACCTGCCCGGTGATCGCCACGAGCGGCACCGAGTCCAGAAAGGCATCGGCAATCCCGGTGATCAGGTTCGTCGCCCCCGGGCCGGAAGTCGCCATCACCACGCCCGCCCGCCCCGTGGCACGCGCGTACCCTTCGGCGGCAAAAACGCCCCCCTGCTCGTGCCGGGGCAGCAGCGTGCGGATCTGCTTGGAGCGCGTGAGCGCCTGGTGGATCGGCATGCTTGCCCCGCCCGGGTAGGCGAAAATCGTATCTACGCCCTCTTTTTCGAGACATTTGACGAGGATCTCGGCCCCGCTGAGCAGCTCGCCCGTGGTGGGGGCGGCAGGTTGCGCGGTGGCGGGCGAAGAGGGCTGGGTGCTCATAAGTCGGTATAAAAGAGGGCCGCACAGAGTAGAGAGGAGCGGGGGGTGAATCAAGCCCTGATTGGCTTGCCGCCCGGGGCCGCTTTGGCGCATAGTCGCCCCCGTTTTGCAGGAACCCCGCTTTGTCCAGAGCCTCTTCGGAGCCATCGCCACCCGGTACGACCTCGCCAACCACCTCTTAAGTGGCGGGTTGGACTACCTTTGGCGCCGCCGCCTCGTGCGCATCGTGCGCGGGTGGGCCCCCAGCCGCGTGCTTGATCTCGCTACGGGAAGTGGCGACGTCGCCCTTGCCCTGCAAGCCGCCCTGCCCGGAGCCGAGATCGTCGGGGCCGATTTCTGTGTGCCCATGCTGCGCGAAGCCCGCCGCAAAGGCGTGCGCAACCTCGTCGCCGCAGACGGCATGGCGCTGCCGTTTGCGGCAGAGAGCTTTGATGTCGTCACCGTCGCCTTTGGCCTGCGCAACATGGCCTCGTGGGGCGGCGCGCTTTGTGAGATGCGGCGCGTCCTCCGCCCCGGCGGGCACGTGCTCGTGCTCGATTTCTCCCTCCCGCCCGCCCCCCTGCGCTGGGCCTACCGCCCGTATCTGCACCGCATCCTCCCCCGGCTAGCCGGAGCGCTGACGGGCGAGCGCGCCGCCTACGAGTACCTCGGCCAATCCATCGAAGCCTTCCCCAGTGGCAAAGCCATGGAAGCGCTGTTGGATGGTGCAGGCTTCCGCGCCCCCCGCTCCCGTCCCCTAAGCGGCGGCATCGTCACCCTCTACACCGCCGAAGCGGAGTAAGGGGAGGCGGGCTAGAAACAACAAACGGCTGCCGAGGATATCGGTAACCGTTTGTTGGAGAGGGGCTTGCAACTATCGAGTTTGCTCACCCCGGAATTGGAATCAAGGCAAAGCTGCCTGAGCGAGTACCAGAGCGCTCTGGAAGTTTGCTCACCCCGGAATTGGAATCAAGGCAAAGCGGGGATGTGGCAAGCCTTCTGAACGAATTGAGTTTGCTCACCCCGGAATTGGAATCAAGGCAAAGCGGCAAACAAGGTGCACACGGCGACCTCCGCAGTTTGCTCACCCCGGAATTGGAATCAAGGCAAAGCGGCGGGACCGTTGGCGGAGACGGAGATGTCGATGTGGTCAACGCTTGAAACTTGAAATTATTATTTTGACCTCTCTTTTCTAGACTAGTGATTGCGTCACTTCATCCTCCTCGCTCTGTGTCAAGTTTCAAGCGTTGCCCCCTTTTCCCTTTTCTTGATTTGACGAGCCGCAAAGTCGATATTCAAAATAGCTTGTGAAACGTCACGCTGGCGGATTATTGTACGTTCGGTAAAATATGAAACTCATTTGTATTGTCGCTTTAATCATTAGCGCTTCCGCTCTTTCTATTGCTTCGGATGAAGCGTCTAAGGGTGGTCTAGCAAGACTGGAAGCCGCTTGGGCGAAGGGTGATGGGTCATTTACATGGGACTATTGGTTGGTCTCCGGCGCTATTGCTGAAAAACATGGTTCGGCACTAATTCCCATTGTCATGGAGCAATCCAAATCATGGAAGGGAGAGGAAGTGCTCGTTTATGTGCCATTGCTTGCTTTGTTGCCTCGTGATCAAGTCCTCCAATCGTTAAAAACATACCAAGAGGGAGCTGATCAGAAATTAGCCATGTGGGCCGGAGAATTTTTAACTGAGCTTGAAATGTCCGATACGAAAGATGCTGTTGATAGATACGCCAAAGAAAAGTCAGGCGGGGTTAAGCCTTGACGGGCTGTTGCAAGAATAGCGGTTTTTGAGAAGATGTAGAAGCCACTTAACGGTTAACGGGGTCATTTAACGGGGGCAACGCTTGAAACTTGAAATGATGGTTCTGACCTCCCTTTTCCAGGCTAGCCATTGCGCCGCTTCATCCCCCTCGCTCCGTATCAGTTTTCAAGCGTTGACCCCGTCTATTGACCCTTGACCCCGTCTATTGACCCCGTCTACTATTGATCAACCAAGCTGGCGATTTGAGTGTAACCTTTCCATGATTTTTATGAGAATAATTTTGTGGCTTGTCTTTTGTGCTATTTCCATCATTTCTTCGCTTTATTTGTCTATACGAGTAGTCAAGGCAGTGGTTTTTGGGGGTCACCTTAGTAGTTGGGGGTACGAGATATTTCCTGTGCTTCTATTGAGCCCCACAAGTGCATTTTTTGCTTATTGGTTTTTTTACCATGCGTTTAGAGGCAGTTCATTCACTCATCGTCTGCTCTTTGGAGCGGTAGCGGCGGTTGTAATGTCGTGCCTGATTACAACAGCACTCAGTTCTTTCCTGAAGCCATTTAGTTTGTAATCAATAAGGTCGATGGGGCCGACGCTTAAAGTTTGAAATGATTATTTTGACCTCCCTTTTCCAGGCTAGCCATTGCGCCGCTTCATCCCCCTCGCTCTATGTCGATTTTCAAGCATTGACCCCGTCTCTCCCGTCTCGTAAATCAAATGATGAGAAAATATTTCCATGAGCTTAACGAAAGGTAAATTGGCGATTTTTGGTATAGCTATGTTATGTTTGGGATACGTGGGTGTCTGGCTTACATGGAGAAATGGTTCTATACTGCAAGTTAGTGAAAGGAGGGATGTGTTTCGAAATTCGAAAATAATTGTTAGAGAACTTCCATCAAGTGCGCCGTTTTTCGCTACGCCACTTTTTTTCCTTCCTGACGACGCTCCTCGGTATCGATGTGAGTATTATATGTTTGGCTCTTCAGTTCTTTATAGTGCTCAGACATATCAAAGTGCGAGTTTTATAGCGAAAACAGCAAGGATTGAATGGGATGATTCGGGCGGTGCAGTTGTATATTTAGCAGGACAACCAATGTTAAAGTGTAGTCGAGAAGGATACTGGATGGAGGTGCGATGAAAATGATGAGAGAAATTTTGATTTCTGTCTTTGCTGGGTTGATTGCATCGACAGATTCCCTTCTGTGGGGTCAATGTTTGAAACTTGAGATGATTGTTTTGACCTCTCTTTTCTAAACTAGTGATTGCGTTGTTTCATCTCCCTCGCTCTGTATCAAGTTTCAAGCGTTGACCCCTCCAGTTGACCCCTCCAGTGACCCCTCCAGAAGTTTCAAGCGTTGACCCCTCCAGCACTTGAGACCCCTCCAGCACTTGACAGCACCTACAGCAAGTTTCAAGCGTTGACCCCTCCAGCACTTGCAAGCGTTGACCCCTCCAGCACTTGACCCCTCCAGCACCTACCGGCCGTATTTGCACCGCGTCCTCCCCCGGCGCGCCGGAGCGCTGACGGGCGAGCGCGCCGCCTACGAGTACCTCGGCCAATCCATCGAAGCCTTCCCCAGCGGCAAAGCCATGGAAGCGCTGTTGGACGGCGCAGGCTTCCGCGCCCCCCACTCCCGCCCCCTAAGCGGCGGCATCGTCACCCTCTACACGGCCGAAGCGGAGTAAGGGGAGGTGGGTTAAAAACAACAAACGGCTGCCGAAAATATCGGTAACCGTTTGTTGGAGAGGGGCTTGCAACCATCGAGTT
>JBBCKB010000048.1:0-19653 GCA_037189965.1 Chthoniobacteraceae bacterium
GTCGGGAGCGCATAGCCCTCTTCTATCCATTCACTCAAAACTCCCCTTCAAAAATCTATTGATTTCTACACTGTTGCTACAGTTCTTCCCGCCCGAACGACGTTTGGCAAATTGTAGGCCGTCTCGGTGAGACGGCAGCCCAACCCCACGGCGTCTCACAGAGACGCCCTACAATTGCCTGCTTTGGCACCCTATCAAAGCACCGTCACAACCCGGCAGGGGCGCTGCTCGCGGCCCAGCGCGAGGGTGAAGCGCTCGCCCACCCGCTTGCCCACCAACGCGCCACCGAGCGGGGCTTGCGGAGTAAGGACCGTGATCTCTTTGCCCGAGTGGCGCACCTCCGTGCCGCCCGCGCGGGGGCCAAGGAAGTACCATGTGGAAGCTCCCCCCACGTCGACTTCCACCAGCGCGCCGAGGTCCGCCCCTTCGCCAGCGGCAAAGAGGCGTAGCGGCAAGGCGGCAAAGGCCTCCAACGCCTGCACAACCTCCAGCGCCTGCCGCGACTGGCCGTGGGCCAGGTACGAGGCCTCTAGCCCGCGCGTGTCGTACTTGTGCTCGGCGCGGCTCTGCTCGTCCGTCGCTTCGGCATGGGCGGAGCGGGCGGATTGCTCGTAATGCCCCAGCTCTTCCTCCAGCGCGGCGACGATTTTCTGGACGATGGCGGCCTTATTCATCCCCCAACCGCCGGTCGTGCATCAGGTAGTTCTGCACGTAGTCTGCCACGGCGTCTCCGAGTGGGGTGGCCCGCCGCTTGTAGCCGGAGGCACGCAGCTTGGTGGTATCGGCCTGGGTGAAGTATTGGTACTTGGCGCGCAGGCTCTCGGGCATTTCGATGAACTCGACATTCGGCTCCCGGCCAAACGCGGCAAAGAGGGCGTTTGCCAGGTCGAGCCACGTGTGCGCCTCGCCGCTGCCGATGTTGTACAACCCCGAGGCATCCGCCGTTTCGGCAAGGTGGAGCGTCATCGCTACGGCATCTTTGACGTAGAGGAAATCGCGCTGCTGGCCGCCATCGGGGTAATCATCCCGGTAGCTTTTGAAGAGGCGGATGACCCCTTCATCCCGCACTTGGGCAAAGGCTTTGTGGACGACGCTGCGCATGTCGCCCTTGTGGTCTTCATTGGGCCCGTAGACGTTGAAGTACTTCAAGCCGATGATGCGGCTCAACCACCCGGTGCTCAGGGCGTGCAGGTCGAAGAGGTGCTTCGAATAGCCATACGCATTGAGCGGGCGCAGGGAGTGCAGGTAGTCGGCATCCTGCCAGTCGTTCATGCCGTTGAGCCCGTCGCCAAACGTAGCGGCGCTGCTGGCGTAGACGAAGCGGGCACTGTGCCGCAAGGCCCACGCGGCAAGGTCGCGCGTGAGCTCGTAGTTGTTGCGCATCAGGTAGCTGCTGTCGCGCTCGGTGGTGGCGGAGCAGGCACCGAGGTGGAAGATGACATCAAACTTCCCCAGCGCCCCGCTCTCCAGCCGGGGGAGGAGGGCGTCTCCCTCCAGATAATCCGCAAAGCGGAGCGGGACGAGGTTGCGCCATTTCTCGGAGGTGCCAAGAAGGTCGCAAACGACGATCTCCTCGCACCCGCGCTGGTTTAGCGCCCAGACGGTGGCGCTGCCGATGAGGCCCGCGCCGCCGGTAACGAGCACCCGCTTCCCGCTCCAGAAATCGACGCTCATGCGGGGTTGTCTTCGCGGTTATGCAGCTTCTCTCGGGTGGACCAGAGCCCGGCCGAAGGGGTGCTGATGAAGAAGACTTCCTCGCCATCGGGCATCGTGTTCCACCCTTCTTTCATCGTCTCCGGGTTGTACCGGGCGAGCACTTCGTCGAGATCCGCGTAGGCGTAGAGGACCCCCTCGATCTCCTCGCGCGAGAGCTTGCCAGGCGCGTAGCGGATGGTGAAGCGGCCTTCCGAAGTACCGTGCATGAGGTGCGCGGTGCCGTGGGCAAGGTCCTGCATATCGGCGTTGTCTTTGAAGAGGCGCAGGGCCGTCTCGGTATCGCAATAGCCGTATTTGCGGATGAGGGCATCCACATCGGGCTGCTCGCCAAAGCGCTCCACCCCGGGGGCAATGATGAGCAGCTCGCCCCCGTCGGCCAAGGCCATGCGGGTACGGTAGACGGCTTTGTTGGCGACCCACGTGGCGCGGAATTCGTCAGCCTGCATAACGGCGACGATCTTCTTCACCGGCTTGTCGAAGAGGGTGATGTTCTGCTCGCGGCTGGCGCGGGCGGCCATCAGGTAAGTCTCCAAGTCATCGCCCGCGTAGATGCCGCTGGTGACGAGCTTGTTGTTCTCATCGCGCCGCATGACGATCTGGAAATAGACATCGGGCAGGTGGCCGAGGAACTTCTCTTCCGCCCAGTTGTAGCAGGCGCGCAGCGGGGTGATGAGGTTGCCGAGGTTGTTCTCGATGCCGTAGACGGCAGCGGCGATGTGGGAGCCGCAGATCGTCTCTTTACCCCCAAGGCCGATAAAGTAGTTCTTATTGTGGTTGGCAAAGCCGAGCACCTCGTGCGGGACGACGTGGCCGACGTTGATGATAAGATCCCACTTCTCGTCAATGAGCATGGAATTCAAATCCACGGGGATCGGCCAGTCGGCCTTGCCACCGGTGCTCTTTTTGACTTCCTCTGCCGGGATGATGCCGACGCGGGTGACGCCGTTACGCCAGTCGTGCTCGTGGATGCGCTCGTTGGGGATGGAGCCAAACATCCACTTGTTCTCCGCCTCGGTGTGCGGGACGTGCTGGCCGAGCGTGGGGATGACGTGGGTGTCGCAATCCGCCGGGAGGAGGTTGTAGAGGATCTCGGTGATGCGCCCCGCGCCGCTGTGGGCGCGCGTGAGGTCGGGCGGGAGCAGGAGGACGCGCTTGAGCTGGCAGCCGAGGCGGGCCTGCGCCTCCTCAAGGAGCTGCTTGCAGAGGGCTTCGATTTCCGAATCGGAGATGTGGGGAGCTTCTTTGTAGAACCAGGGCATAAGAGTCGTGTTTACCAGTTGAGGAGATAGCCGAAGACGAGCGGGGCGACGATGGTGGCGTCACTCTCGATGATGTATTTGGGCGTTTCCACCCCGAGCTTGCCCCAGGTGATCTTTTCGTTGGGCACGGCACCCGAGTAGCTGCCGTAGCTGGTGGTGGAGTCGCTGATCTGGCAGAAGTACGCCCAGAGGGGGATGTGGGTGCGCTCCAAGTCCTGATGGAGCATCGGGACGACGCAGATCGGGAAATCGCCCGCGATGCCGCCGCCGATCTGGAACATGCCGAGCGGGTGGGTCTTGGTGCGCTCGGTGTAGAAATCGGCCAGCCAGGTCATCGCTTCGATGCCGGTGCGCACGGTGTGAACGTTCTTCACATCGCCACGGATGACGGCGGCGGCGTACATGTTGCCGAGCGTGGAGTCTTCCCACCCGGGGACGATCATGGGGAGGTTCTTCTCTGCGGCGGCGAGGAGCCACGAGTTTTTAGGGTCGATCTGGTAGTGCTCCTGGTATTTGCCGCTGCGGAGCACCTGGTAGAAGAACTCCCACGGGAAGTAGCGCTCGCCCTTTTGGTCGGCGGCCGTCCACACTTCGAGCATGGCGTCTTCCATGCGGCGCATCGCCTCCATTTCGGGGATGCAGGTGTCGGTCACCCGGTTCATATGGCGGGCGAGGAGGGCCTCCTCATCCTGCGGGGTAAGCTCCCGGTAGTTGGGCACGCGCTCGTAGAAATCGTGCGCGACGAGGTTAAAGACATCTTCCTCCAGGTTCGCCCCGGTACAGCAGATGAGGTGGACTTTGTCCTGCCGGATCATCTCCGCGAGGGAAAGGCCGATCTCGGCGGTGCTCATGGCCCCGGCCATGGAGAGCATCATGTGGCCGCCGCTTTGCAGGTGCTGCTCGTAGCCGCGCGCGGCGTCTTTGAGGGAGGCGGCGTTGAAGTGGCGGTAGTGGTGCTCGATAAAGGCGCGAATGGGGCCGGGCTGCTGGCTCATGGATGACGTGTGGATGGGTGGTTTCAGTGGTAAAACCGCGCTACGACCTCCCGGGCCTCGCGTCGAGGCTCCGGGGGAGGCCGCCATGGCAACGGCGGGTGGCACGCTCTCCATAGATTGCCAGAGAGGCCCAAAAGTCAAGACCCACCGGGCGGGTGCATGAGCCGGGAGCGACCGGGGTAAAAGCTCTAGAATGAAGGGCTGCCTCCACTGCGCGACGGGGCCCAACCCCGCGGGCGACACGGACCGCTATGCCGCGATCAGCGGCATAGCGGGTCCGTGCGCGCCTCCGCGTAGAAATGACGCCTCAAGGAGGTGGAGCACGGAGCGTCCCGTGAAGTGACGTCGTAAGGGATGGGGTTCAATCGGCAAGGCGGTCCGTGTGCGCCGGGCGTTTGAGCTCACCTCCACCCCCAACCCCGGCTTGACGAAACGCCCCCTCCGGCCCAACCCTCCCCTCCATGCCTCGGTCCCATTGGTTTGAATCGCTGGCCCGCCTGTTGGAAGCGCGGCGCGTCTACGCCGTGGATGCGCACCGGACCAACGGCACCCGGCTCCACTGCCAGTCGGGGCTTGAGCTAAACCTCACTCTGCAAGGGCGCGGCACCTTGCGCGTGGGGCGGCGGCGGCACCCACTCTCGGCAGGCACGCTCGTCCTGATCCCCGAGCCCCAAATCCACCAGCTCGTGGCCGAGACACCGGGGCGCTATGTGCGCAGCGTCCTCTGTGTGGCGCCCGCCAGTGCGTACCCGATGTTCCCCCCGCTGGCGGCGCTGGTGCGAAGCGCCCCTTTTCGCCGCGCGCAATGCCTCCAGCTCGGGGGCGGCGCGGCGCGCGAGGTGCGCGAGCGGATCTCGCAGATCGCCGCCGAGGAGAACGCCCCGCAGGCGTGGTCTTCGGAGCTGGTGCTCGCGCAGGTGTGCGAGCTGCTCATCCTCGTCGCGCGGCTGGCCTCGCAGCCTGCCCCGGAGCAGACGGCCACGGCCCGGCTGGCCGAGGCGGTGGCCACCCACGTGGCCGCCCACCTCGATGCCGACCTGACGACCAAGACCGTGGCGGCCCACTTCGGCATCAGCCGGGAACATTTAAGCCGCCTCTTTCACCGGCACTTCGGGGTGACTTACCAGCGCCACGTCTTACGGGGGCGGATGTTGCTGGCCCGCCGCCTGCTGGCCGAGGCCGACCGCGAGACGCCGCTTTTGGAAATTGCGCTCGGGGCGGGCTTCCAGTCGCACGCTCACTTCAGCCGCCTCTTCCGCCAGCATGAGGGGGTGACACCCACGGAGTTTCGCCAGCTCCTTGGGGCTTAGGCTCTACGCGACGTCGAGGTGCTCGGTGTCGTCAATATGGAAGGGGTAGCGCGGCTCTGGCGGGGCAAAGGGCTCCTCTTCCTCGGGGGCTTCGCCCTCGGCGATGGGGACCAACTCGGTCTCCGCATCCAGTTCGGGGAGCGCCATCAACCGCAGCGGGCCGGTGGCGGTAAAGAAGAGAACCGCGAGCAGGCCGATGGTGCCCGCATGGCGCAACCGCCAGAAGAGGGTAGCCGCATGGCGCTCGCCCTGGGCGGCGAGGTTGGTAAAGAGCCGGATCAACCCCGGCTCCACCCATGCCGCCAGCTTGCGCGAGGGGATCTCCACCAGCCGGAAGCCAATGACCGCCGCCGCTACGGAGAGCGCTGCTGCCAAGAGGCCATACCCCGGGGTGGTGGCAAACCAGGCCCACGATTCGTGATGCGTGACAACCCGGTAAAGCAACCGCTCCACAATCGGGTGCAGCGCGTAGAGGGAGAGGCTCGCCCCGCCGAGCCGCACCAGCGGCCACGAGCCCAGGACCCGCCCCACCGGGCCAAAGGTACGCCCCCCCACCAGCGCGCCAAAGAGGAGCACGAGCGCAAGGGCCTCGCCCGTTTCAGTAAAAATACCGGCCAACGAGTCGTAAGCATTCCCCCGCAGCCAGTGGACACCGACCAAACAGCCGACTGCGGCAAGCGCCACCGGGGTACTCTTGAGGCGCGCAAAGAGGGCGGGCCGCTCGCGCTCCACCCATGCCAGGCCGACGCCGAGGCAAAACGCATCCAGCGAGTTGGAGAGCGGCATCCACCGCACCAGATCTCCCACGCCGCCATAAAGGGTACACGCCCGGTGGGCTACCGCAGCCAGCACTCCGGCCACCAGCACGAGCTTGAGCCCCCGCCGCCCGGTGATGAGGAAGATGACCGGCAGGAAGAGGAGAAACTGCATCTGCACGGCAAGCGTCCAGAAGTGCGAAAGCGCGCCCGGCCACTCGCCATAGCGGACAATCCACTCATTAGTGGCAAACGCGGCGTGCCAGCGCCAGGTACCCCGGGCTCCATCCACATCCAGGAGGACGGCGAGCAGGATCGTCCCATACGCCATGATGCCGAGGCGGACGACGCGGCTCGTATAGTAGTGAACGAGCTTCGAAGCTTTGGCCGGGCTGGAGGCGACCTCCCCCTCGCTCCAGAAGATGCGAAGCTGGCGCGCGGCGAAGTACGCCGAGAGGATGAGCATGAGCCGGACAGCCAGGAAGCCGTAGTGCATCCCCACCAATTGCGAGAGGGCAAAGTGGTCGGCCACTACCCAGAGGGCGGCAAGGGCACGCAAACCGTCTATCTCAGTCCGGCGGACCGTCGGGCTCGGTGTCATAGAAAGGAGCGGGAGATTGCACCGGATGCCACCCGGCTGCCAAGCGGAGAATCACGAAAAATCTTCATCAAAAGTAGGTGCACCCAATCCAACCAGGCCGGACGACAAAAGTTGCGGTCCAAAACAGCTCTTGCCGCCCGGCTGGCAAATGGGTTACGATCCTTTGACGCAGGTAGGTTGTTTTTCCTTCAACAACATTTTTTTCCTGCCTGCCCCACCCCTTCGGCCCCCCGCCTCCCCATGAGTCCTTCCCACAGCCAACGCGGGTTTACCATCGTGGAGTTGATGATTGTCGTCGCCGTCATCGCCCTGCTGGCCTCGATCGCCGTGCCCAACTATCAACGGGTGCGCAAGCGGGCGCAGGCGACGCTGGCGCTCGATGAGCTGCGCGTTATTGAAGAGGCGATCGGCCAGTATGCCCTCGAAAATAACCGAAATTCGGGAGATACGGCCACGTTTGATGACCTGCGAGGTTACATTAAACCCGGGTCGCGGCTCGCCACGGCGGGCTCAGATATTTTGGGGAACCCCTACGGCCCCTTTGAGGTGAGCCGCCCCCCGCGTGTCAATGAAGGGACTTACCAGAACTTCTCCGACGTCACCACGCCGGAGTTCTGGAAGCCCTTTCTATATTAAGGATCGCCAAGAGGTAGCGGGCGGCGTAAACCCGAAGGGGTAATGGAGCTGCTCACCATCCCCAACCTCCGCAAAGCCACTCAGGAAGGGCCGTGCTCGGCCCGGCTCCACCTTCAGGTGCAGGGCGTGGCCGAGAAAGTCACGCGGGAGGGGAAGCCGTACCGCGAGATCGCCGTGGCCGATGCGCAAGGGGCCTTCACTCTCCGCGCATGGAGCGATGCCCCGGCCTTCTCCATGGCGCTGGCGGAGGGCGATTTTCTGGAAATCGAGGGGGAGTTCTCCCTCCACCCGGCCTTTGGGCTGGAAGGGCGGCGCTGGGCGGCCCGCCCGCTGGAGCCGGGCGAAGTCGAAGCGCTGCTGGGTGGCCCTCCCGAGCTGCGCGAAAAGCAGGCTCGCGATTGGGAGAGTGTACGCACCCTCGCCGCCTCGGTGGCCGACCCGCGTTTACACGCCCTCTGCGAGCTGTTTCTGGCCGATTTTGGCGAGCGCTTCCGCCGGGCCGCTGCCGCCCGCACCTACCACCACGCCCGCCGGGGGGGGCTCGTCGAGCACGTGGCGGCCATGATGCGCGCCGCCGACGCTCTTTGCACCGTCTACCCCGCCCTCAACCGCGACCTCCTGCTCACCGGCACTCTGCTGCACGACTCGGGCAAGCTTTGGGAAAACTGCCCCGAGCCGCTCGGCTTCGGCATCCCGTATGATGAGCGCGGCGAGCTGGTGGGGCACATCACCATCGGCGTGGAGCTGGCGAATGCCCTCTGGCGCAAGCTTTTAAAGAGCCCGACCTCCAGCAGCTGGGCCACGCTCCACCCGGCCTCGGAGGAGGTGCGCCTCCATCTTCTGCACCTCATCGCCGCGCACCATGGGCAGCTCGATTTTGGCTCCCCCGTCGTTCCCAAAACCCCGGAGGCCCATGCGTTGCATTATATTGACAATCTTGATGCCAAGCTCGAAATGGTCTTTGCCGGGTACGAAACCGGCACGCCGCTTGGCCCCCAGATCGTCGAGCGCGTGCGCCCGCTGCCGGGTAACCTCATCCGCCCCTTGCCTTCTTACACCACCGATGCCTCCGCTTCATGAATTAAGCACCCTGCGCGTCCACCTTGACCGTGTGGAGTACCGCCCCCGGCACGAGGCCCCGCCCGAGAAGCCGCACGCCTTCGCGTATTTTCTGACGATTGAGAACCGCTCCACCGAAGTCGTCACCATTCGCGGGCGCAAGTGGGTCATTACCGAAGAAGGGGGGCACTGCGTGGTGGTGGAAGGCGAAGGGGTGGTCGGCAAGTTCCCCAGGCTGGAGCCGGGCGAGCAGTTTTCGTACAACTCCTTCCACGTCGTCGCGGCCGACAGCGTGGCCGAGGGAGCCTTTATCGGCGTGACAGAGGGGGGGCGCGCGGTGGTCACCCGCATCCCCAAGTTTACCATGGAGATTCCGCAGGATGATGAATAACCGCCCCGTGGCCCTGACGATCGCGGGGTCCGACAACAGCGCCGGAGCCGGCATCCAGGCCGATTTGAAGACTTTCACCGCCCTTGGCGTCTACGGGCTCACGGCGCTCACCTGCGTCGTCGCCGAAGTGCCCGGTAAAGTGAGCGCCATCGCTCCCGTGCCCCCGGAAGTCGTGGCCGAGCAGGTGCGCCTCTGCCTTGCCGCCTACCCGGTGCGCGCCATCAAAACCGGCATGCTCTACTCTCGCGAAGCGATTGAGGCCACTCTGGGGGCCCTGCGCCCCGCCCTCTCGGGCCCGGAGCGCCCGGCGCTGGTGGTCGACCCGGTGATGGTCGCCTCTTCTGGAGACCCGCTCCTGCAGCCCGACGCCGTGGCGGCTTATAAAGAGGACATCTTCCCGCTGGCCACCCTCGTTACCCCCAACCTCGATGAAGCCGCCGCCCTCCTGGGCCGCCCCATCCCCACCCCGGAAGCAATGCGGGAAGCCGGGCACGCCCTTTGCGAACGCTACGGGGTTGCCTTCCTCCTCAAAGGCGGGCATCTCCCCGGCGAAGCGTTGGATTGCCTCTTTACCCCCGAGGGCCAGATGACGGAGTGGTGCGCCCCCCGCGTGGCCGATGTGGATACGCACGGCACCGGGTGCACCTTCTCAGCCGCCATCGCCGCGGGGCTCGCCGCCGGGCTTCCCCTGGGGGATGCCGTGGCGCAGGGCAAAGCGTTTGTAGCCGGGGCGATCGAGCGGCACTTCCGCTGGGTAGCCCCGCAGGGGGGCGAGACGCACGCGCTCGACCACCGGCTCCCACCCCTCGCGGGGTAGCGTGCCCCTACTTGCCGCTGAGGTTGAAGGTGGTGTGAACGATATTGGCCGCCTCGGAAGCCTCCGTCTCATTGATGATGACGGCGATCTTGATCTCGGAGGTGGAGATCATCTGGATGTTGATCTTCCCTTCGCCGAGCGCTTCAAAAACGCGCGCGGCCACTCCGGCGTGCGAGCGCATGCCGATACCGACGACGCTGAGCTTGGCGATGCCATCCTGCGCGATCAGGCGCGAGCCAAGGTCGTCCACCACGGTGGCGAGCACTTTCTCGACCTTGGGCAGGTCATCCTTATTGAGCGTGAAGGAGATATCCGTCGTACCGTTGATGGAGACGGTCTGCACGATCATATCCACCACGATGCCCGCATCTGCGATGGTCTTGAAAATCCGCGAGGCCATGCCCGGCGTGTCGGCGACTTTGGCGAGGGTGACTTTGGCCTGATTGCGTTCTACAGACACGCCACGGATGACGACTTGCTCCATGCTCATGGTTTCTTCTTTAACGATGGTACCGGGTTGGTTGGAAAAGGAACTGCGGACTTCAAACGGAACGCCATACTTCTTGGCGAACTCTACCGAGCGGGATTGCATGACCTTCGAGCCCGAGCTGGCCATTTCGAGCATTTCGTCATACGAAATCTCCTCGAGCTTGCGGGCGTCTTTGACGATGCGCGGGTCACACGTAAAGACCCCCTCGACGTCGGTGTAGATCTGGCAAATATCGGCCTTGATGGCGGAGGCGATGGCGATGGCCGTAAGGTCTGAGCCGCCCCGGCCCAGCGTGGTGGTGTGGCCATCCGCCGTTTCACCCTGAAAGCCTGCGACGACGACGATGTTCCCCGCTTCCAGAAGCTGGTGGATCTTGGTGGGCGAGATGTTGCGGATCTTGGCGCGGGTGTGGCCTTCGTCGGTAAGAATGCCCGCTTGCTTGCCGGTGAGGGAGACGGCTTTGGCCCCCAGGCCGTGCAGCCCCATGGCAAGCAGGGCGATGGTGGTCTGCTCGCCGGTGGCGAGGAGGACATCCGTCTCCCGCTCGGGCGGGGTGGTGCCGGGGCAGACTTCACGGGCGAGTTTGAGGAGGTTATCCGTCACCCCCGACATGGCGGAGACGACGACCACGACTCCGTGGCCCTCCTGCTGGGTGGCTAGAACGCGACGCGCAACGTTAAGGATGCGGGAGGGGTCTCCCACCGAAGTGCCGCCGTATTTCTGGACGATGAGGCTCATTCAAATAGGTATGGAAAAGGGGCGGGAAGTCTCCCCGCGCAGATGCCGCTTGTCAATCACCCGTTCTTGCGGTGTCTCCCTCGGCATCGGTCTGGGCTAGGGCGAGCATCAAGTCGCCTTTGGAGACGCTGCCGAGCAGGCGGCCATCTCCGGCGGCGACGACGGGGAGGCGCTCGCCCGGGTGGCCGGTAAAGGCCTGGAGCGCTTCGATAAAGCTCCCCTCCGGGCGCAGGCGCGGGAAATCGGGGCGCAAGAGGTCGTGGGCAATGAGAAGCCGCGCGAGGTGGGGATCATTGAGGTGGCCTTTGACGTCGTGCAGCGAAACGACGCCCCGGAAGCGCCCCTGCTCGTCCACGACATAGAGGTGGTTGAAGTGGTGCGCCACAAACCGCTCGGCCACTTCGGAGAAGGGGGCATCTTCGCGCACCTGCACGGGGTTGCGCCGCATGAGGACGGAGATCGGCATCTGCGCAAGCTGGCGGCGGAAGAGCCCCGCCCCCTTTTCTTTGAGGGCGTGCGCGTAGATCGACTGCGGCTGGATCGAGCGGCTCACGTAGTGGGCGACGACGCACGCGATCATGAGCGGGAGGATCATCTGGTAATCGAGCGTCATCTCAAAGAGCATGATGATCGCCATGAGCGGCGCATGCGTGGTGGCGGCAAGGAAGGCTCCCATGCCCACGAGCGTGAAGTCCGAAACCGGGAGCCCCCCCTCCCCCCAAAACGGGCCAAACACCCCGGCCAGCAGGCTCCCGAGGCACGCGCCGATAAAGAGCGTGGGGGTAAAGACACCGCCCACCGCCCCCGAGCCAAACGTAGCCGCCGTGGCGACGACCTTGAAGACTAGCACCACCGCCAGCGCCCCCCAGACGTAGTGCTGCTGGAGCACGGCGTTTACCACGCTGTACCCATTCCCGCACACCTCGGGGTAAAAGATCGCCAGCAGGCCGACGACCGCCCCACCCAGCCCGAGCCGAGCCCAGAGCGGCCACGGAAGGCTGGAGAAGAGCCGCTCGCTCACCCGCAGGAGCCGCAGAAACGCCGGGGCCGCCACGCCAGCCACGACGCCTAGCGCGAGGTAGGGGATCATTTCGCCCGCGGAGATCAACCCCAGCGGCGGCGTTGCCACTTCATAAAGCGGAGCCACGCCGAGAAAATGCCGCGTCGTCAACGTCGAGACGACGGAGGAAAACACCAGCGGCCCGAAGCTCTCCATCGCCACCGTGCGCAGAATGATCTCGGCCACAAAAAGCGCCCCGGCGATCGGCGCATTATACGCCGAGGCAATGCCCGCCGCCGCGCCGCATGCCACCAACAGCCGCAAGTGCACGGTGGGGATGCGCCGCACCCGCCCGATGAGCGAGGCGATCATCGAAGAAAGCTGCACGAGCGGCCCCTCCCGCCCGATGGAGGCCCCCGTGGAGACGGAGAAGAGCGCCGAGAGCGACTTCACGAGGCTCACCCGCGCCGAGAGCACGCCGTTGCCCAGCGCGATGGCCTCCATATAGTCCGTACTGCTCTTGCGTGAAGAAGAAACGAAACGCGAGGCATACCGCAGGGTGAACCCGGCCATCACCCCGCCGATGGCGGGAATGAGCAGCCGTTGCCACCCCGGGAGCTGGCGCATGGTGGCCACATGCCCGAGGTGAAACCCGGTGATCAGCTCATGCACCGCCTCGGTGGCGTAGCGGAAGAGCACACACGCCAGCGCCCCGAAGAACCCGATGACGCCCGCCCAAAAAAGAGTGACTTGCGTCTCCGTGGGCCGGATGATCTCCGCCAGCCGAAGCCACGTTTTAAGCAGAAACAGCGCCCACTTGGGGCGCTCACTAGAGGCACCCGGGGTATTCACCGGGGCAGGCGGAGGCGCGGTTGGGTGGGCATGGCTTCATGGAGAATGAAGCCCACCCGGGCTAAAAGGCAAGCCCGGGGTAGGCGTTTGGGTGAACCCAGGGGAGGCCAGAACCCCGCTGGTACGAGATCACATTTGTGCAAGCTACTCTGTCACACCCCGGCAAGCAGGCGTCTCTCCGGCGTGGTAGCTTCTTGGCCCATGGTGGATTGCCCGATTATCGATTGCGACGTGCACCAGCCGCATCCTTCCAAAGAGGAGCTGGTGGCTTACCTTGAGGAACCGTACCGCTCGGAAGTGGCCAAGTGGGGGCCGCGCCGGAGCGTTTTCTCCGGTATCCGGGGCGAGGAGGGGGGCAACCGGGGCGATCTCGACGCCACCCGCCTGGGCGACCCCGCTTACTTCCGCGAGGCGCTTCTCGACCGCTACGGCCACCGCTTTGCCTTGCTCACCGGGGCGTTTGCGCCGATCGCCGGGATGCCCGACCCGGACTATGTGAATGCGATCTGCCGCGCGGCCAACGATTTCTACCTGGAAAAATGGCTCCCGGAGGATGAGCGCTTTCGCCTGGCGATCAAGGTGCCGCTGCAAGACCCGGCGGCGGCGGCGCGCGAGGTGGAGCGGCTGGCCGGAGCCCCGCAGGTAGCTGCCGTAAGCTTCTTTGCCACGGCAAACCGCATCCCCTTTGGCGACCGCTACTACTGGCCCATTTATGAGGCATGCCAGCGGCACGGTCTGCCGATCCATTGCCACCCCTCCACGGGGCAGACGGTGGCCAATGCGGCGATGACGCCCGCCGGGAACGCCACGACTTACCTGGAGAGCCACGTCTGCCTGCCGCAGTTCTACATGGCGCAGACGGCGAGCCTCGTCCTCAACGGGGTGTTCGAGAAATTCCCCGGCCTGCGGGTGATGCTGGTGGAGGGGGGCATCGCGTGGCTGCCGCACCTGCTCTGGCGGATGGATGCCGAGTACAAGGGGCTGCGCCAGCAAGCCCCCTTCCTCAAACGGATGCCGAGCGAGTACGTGCGCGACCATGTGCGGCTTACCACACAGCCGATCGAGGAGCCGCAGGCGGCCGAGCATCTCCAGCAGATCTTCAATATGGTGGATGCCGACCACACGGTGATGTACGCGAGCGATTTCCCGCACTGGGATTTTGATGAACCCTCCAAGCTCCCCCGCATCCTCGGCGAGACGACCAAGCGCCGCATCCTCCATGATACGGCGTGCGAATGGTTCCGCCTGCCACCGCTGGCCCCTGCTTGAGTATGGCCTGGCAACCGATATTTCCTTCCGCCGAGGTGCCCGAGGGGGGGCGCAAGCTCTTCCCCCACGGCAAGCGCGAGATCGGAATCCTGCGCCACGGCGGGCAGCTCTACGCGGTGCTCAACTTCTGCCCGCACGCGGGCGCGCCCGTCTGCCTGGGCGAGGTGGACCACCCGGTCTTTGTGGAAACCCCCGGCGGCCCCGGCCATGCCAAGGCGGAGCAACCGACGCTCCGCTGCCCGTGGCACCACTGGGAGTTCGACTTGGGCTCCGGCCACTCGCTCTGCCAAGGCGGCCCCCGGCTCAAAACCTACCCTGTGCGGGAGGAAGGCGGGCAGATCTGGGTGGATTGCTAGTGTCGTGTTAGGTTAGTTCCTTGAAAAAGTCCGCGGTGATTTTTCGCATTCTCCAAGGCGCGAGCAAGGACGGTATCTGAAGATACCGACCGCTGTGAGCAACGCCGGAGAATCGGAAAAGCACCCGGCAATTTGAAAAGGAAATAGGCTAACACGACACTAGAAGCTAATCCCGGCAGAACGCTTACGAAGCGTGGATTGTAGGCCGTCTCTGTGAGACGGCAGTCCAACCCCATGGCGTTTCACAGAAACGCCCTACCATTTCCAAGCCTCGCACCGAACCTTCAAACGATCCAACATCGTAACACGAGCCGTTGGGCTGGGGCGTGCTACTGCTCTGCCAGCGGCGGGAAGGCTTTGCGCATCCGCTCGGCGAGCGTGGGGCGAAGCACGTAGCCGCTCTTGGGCTCAGGCTCGAGCACGGTGCCGGGAAGCTGGAGCCGCGCCAGCTCGGCATCGTCCTTATACGGGGGGATGAGGCCGCACGCCGGGTAGGCCAGATCCATCTGCCGCAGGAAGAAGTGCGTGGCGGCTTGCAACGCCTCGGCATTGGGGGCCGAGAGGGTGAGCCCCTCGCCCTCGGTGGTAATGCGCGGGCCTGCGGCTCCGGGCTCCACCACGAGCGAGATCTTGCGCGCGGCAGGGGCCTCGGCATCCTGCGCGGCGGGCTGGGCGGCAAACCACCCTTTTACCCAGCGCGCAGCAGCGGCCTCGCCCTCTACAATGGCTCGCGGGGCTGCGCCAAACCACTCGCGCAGCGCGGCGGCATCCCGGTCGGAGGCGACCTGCGGCAGCGCTTTGAGTGTGAGCGTCTGCCCCTCTGCGGTAGCGGCGACGTTGCCATACTCGGCGGGAGCCACAAAGTGCGTGGGCCACTGGAGCGCGCCTCCGGCTTTGAGCCGCCATTGCGCGGGGGCTCCGGCGGGGAGGGTGGCCTCCGTTGCCAAGGCCACCTCGGCGGTTGGGGGCTCGCCGAGGCCAAGCACGCGTAGCAGCGTTACGCTTCGGCGCGGAGTCTCCAGCGAGAGGAGCACGCCCTCGGGGGTGAGCGTCTGGCGCAGCGGCTGCCCGTCCTTACGCGCAAGGTAAGGCACCTTGCCGCCCCAGTAGGCTTTGGGGAAGAAGAGCTCGGCGGTGCCGGGGGTGAACTCGGGGTTGATGACGACCACCTCGGCCCCTGCGCCGCTGCCGTAACGGGCGAGGAGGTAGGGTGCTTCGGCATCCACACCAGGCGAAGGCTGCCACCCGAGCCGGGTGAGGCCGATCAGCTCCGGCACGGCCTCAAACGTGCGGCGGATGCCGAGCGTGGGCATGCCGGGGCTGGGGAGGCCGCCCCAGTAGTAGCTCAAAAAGAGGGCGTCTTCATGCACTTGCCGGTAGGCCTCCAGCGCCTCCTCGGTGGTGAGCGTCTCCCACGGGATCCACTTGAGCTTGGAGGGGATGAGCCCCTTGTGCCACGAGAGCGCCTTGGGCGTGCCGAGCCGGGCGCGGTAGAGTTCGAAGCGGATGAGCCGCTTGGGATCTTCCACCGGGGTGCCTTCGTAGAGGGCCGAGTCGCTCCGCAGGCCGATGTAGTACGGGGCCACGAGCTTGAGGTTTACCGCATTGGCGCGGCGGAAGCCCCCGGAGCTTAGCGAGCGGTTCAGATCAAGGAGATGCGTGTAGGCGACACCGGTGAGGGCGAAGCGCTCGCCCCGGTCGTAGCTTTTCTCCACCGTTTCGTTGACCCCCGCCACCGTGCCGGGGATGCGGCTGTGGCCGAAGCATGAGTCCCACGCGATGCCACGGCTGCTCGGGTAATCTTCCGCAATCTTCCGGATGCCGCTGGTAAAGAGGTCTGCATACCGGTTCTTCCACGGGTAGAGGCCGCGCAGGGCGGTGCCGCCCCAGCAGCGCAAGTCTGTCTCGGGGTTGAAGAGCACCTCGGGGAAGTGCTCTTGCATGAGCGATTGCTCGGACCAGAAGACATTGAGGTAGTACATCGGGGCGACGCCAAGCTGGGTGGCCTCGTCGAAACGCGCGCGCGTCTCCTGCCGGTGGGTTTCCAGCGACTCTTTGGTCTGCCCTTTGTAGCCGAGCGACCATTCATCCGTGGTGGCCCAGTCTCCCCCGCGTACAAATGGTTTGTAGCACCACTCCCACCCGCCTGCGCCGCCGGAGAAGCGGCGGATCATATCCGGCGTGAGCGGTTGCCCGTAGTTCTGAGGCTTCCAGTAGAGGTAAGTCGATTGGGTGGAGAGCACGGCGGGGTCGATCCCCTCTACCGGAGCATACGCCTTGGCAAAAAGGTCGTAGTAGTGCTGCACGACATCGCGGTAGCCGTAGCGCGCCGGGCAGGAGGTGACGACGAAGGAGACGGTGCGGCTCGCCCCCGGCTCGAGTACGAGCGGTACCTCCATTAGCAAGGCGCGGCCCGCTTTGTCGTGGCGCGACTCGACTCGGCTGTAGACCTCGGCCGGATCAAGCCCGAGCACAAAGGCGCGCCCGCCGCCGAGCGCGGCATTGGCGGGGAACCACATGCTCAAGAGCGAGTCGCCCTCAAACCGCTGCGAGATCTGGTTGGCATACCCATTCCACCAAGCATACTGCGCCTGCGGGATCTGGGCGCGCGCGGTGAGCTTGGCGAGCAGTGGCTCGGTACCCGGGTTGGTGAGCGTGGTGCGGTAGATGCGCGTGCCGGGGGCGGGCTCTTCCACCACGGTCTTGGCGTCGGCCTCCATCGGTTCGTACCGCTCGGGCTCGCCGGTGGGGGAGACGAGGCGCAGGAGCCGCGTCTCAAACCGGGCGGGGGTATCGAGCCCGGGGAGGGCGACTTCCTCGCGCGTGAGGTGCTGGGCCTGTAGCGGCATGGCACAAGGAACCAGCCCGGCCAGAAGCGCTCCGGCCAGCAGGAAGGAGGGGGCGGGCTTCATTTAGGAAATGGCAGAGTGGCGGCGGCGGGCACGAACAAACAGAGCGACCACGCCACCCCCGAGGAGAAGCAGGGCGGTTTTGGAAGGCTCGGGAATCGGCGAGAGGGTGGTAAACGTCTCGATGTTGGTGATGCCAAGGCCGTCGGCAAAGAGCGAGTTGTCGCTATTGGAGCCAAACCAGATGCGGCTGACGCCGAGGTTTGGGTAGGTGGCCCCGGTGTTGTCGAGATCAAGGTGGCCGACGAGGGCGTCGTTGAGGAGGACATTGAAGCGCTTGTTATCTGCATCGACCTGAAGCTTGAAGTGGAGCACTTCCCCCCAGCTCCAGACATTATCGGCGGTGCTGAAGCCGCTGGTGGAGAAGGCCGAGTTGAGCGAAAGCTTGCCGTCCACATGGAAGACCAGCGCCCCCACGGAGGTGGAGGAGTTGTTATTGATCATCCGCACGTTGAGCGAGGTGGCGGAGTCGAAGGCCGATTTGCTCAACAAGACATCAAACCGCAGCTCGTAGTTGGTGGTCGTGCTGTAGTCGCCGCTGCTGCCAATCATGGTAAAGCGGGTCTCGGAGGATGTGGTGCGGGTTGGCTTGGAGATCACCACCGAATGCCCCGATAGCACGGCGCTGCCCACCGTGTAGTTGTTGGCAATCGTCACACTGCCAGCTCCCACGCTCTGCGGGTTTTCATTCACCTGTGCGGAGATGTAGCTACTTACGGCGATTTTTTCGTCTACCTCCATGGCGCTTAGGTCGATCTTCCACAGCGGCGCGGCGAGCGTGGCGGAGGTGGCGGTGAGGAACAGGAGCGCGCTGCCCGCAAAGGTGCGCGCCAAACGGGGGAGGAGGTACGGGGTGTTCATGGAGTGGTTGCGGTGGGGTTACGGTCGGTGCCGCCCCAAAGGACATTGCCGGCGGGGCGTTGAAGTTCGGCGATGCGATGCGCGGAGGCGTGGCCGTCGAGGTAGACGGCGTTGAGCCTCCCGCCATGCAGCGGCAAGGCGTCTGCTACGTTGGAGGCGTTGAGGTTGGTGTAGTAGTTGATCCCCTCGCCCGAGGCGGGGGTGGAGCCGGTGTTGGGCACGCCATCGGCTAGGTAGAGCGCCTCGTGCGGGTACGGGACACGACGCAAGACCTCCATCGCGCCGTTCACCACGGTGGCCCCCGAGTCTGCCGGGGCCCAGTTGGAGACCATGAAGCGGCCCACGCTGTAGGAGCGGTACATATTGCCCCCCGCCGCATACTTGCTGCGCTGCGCTTCGGGGCAGGAGTAGAGGGTATTCTCAAAAACGTTGGCGGTGTAGCCAAGGTACTCCCGGAAGCCGGGGCTTTTTGGGTCGCGCTGCGATTTTTCGACGTTGATGCTGGAGAAGCGCCCATTGTGGTCTTGCGCGTACTCCATCGCCGCGCCCCAGAGCGAGCGAAGCTGGGCGAGGCACCCGGTGGCGCGCGCCTGCTGGCGGGCATTTTGCACCACCGAGGCAAGCAGGAGCGCCAGCACGGCGAGCAAGGCCACGGCAAAAAGCGCCTCCAGCAAAGAGAAAGCGCGCTGGCGGTTGGGGCGGGGCATCTCCAACTCTTCCCCACCGGGGAGGCTTCGCAAGGGGAGAGGCTGCCCCCCGGCGAGGGCCGAGCGCCAGATCGCCTCGCCCATGGCCACGGCCATGGCCCCATCGCGCGCGGTCGGCAGGTCCTCCGCTTCCGAGTGGAAGAGGTGGCGGAGCATTTCGGGGTCGGCCCCGCCGTGGCCTCCGGCGGCGCTCTCCCACTCCAGCGGCTCGGGGGCTCCACCAAAAAGCGGGGTAAAGGTGGCGCGGCTCTGCGCGGGGAAAGGGCAACGCCCGGGCGAGGGGTAGCACTCCACCTCGAGCCGCCCGTGGGTGCCATTGGCCACCATGCGGTACCCCTCCCACGGAGCGGAGAAGTTGACGGAGAAGGTCATCCGCGTGCCACCGTCAAACGCGATCAAAGCAGAGTAGTTGTCCTCCACATCGATCGCTGCGTCGTAAAGCGAGAGGCGCTCCGGGTATTGGTGGGGAAAGGGGAGCCCTTTGTCGCCCTGGAGGTGGTAGATCGGGTGGTCATCGGCCAACGAGGCTTCATCGCCATTGGCAAACCAGCGGGTGAAGTACGGGCACGCGGCCTCGGGGCTCGCGGGGCGGTGGGGGCTTTTGGGGCCGTAATAATCGAGCCCGCCCAGCGCGGTGACGACTTGCGGCTCCTGCCCAAGCATCCACCGCACGAGGTCAAACGAATGGCAGCATTTATGGACGGCGAGGCTCCCCGAAAAGCGGCGCTCGCGGTTCCACCGGTAGAAGTAGGAGGCTCCGTGGAGGGTATCGAGGGTGTACTGGAAATCGACCTGCACGACCCGGCCCAGGCGCCCTTCGTCGAAGAAGGCTTTGAGCCGCGCGTGCAGCGGGTTGTACCGGTAGTTGAAGGCCACGCGCACGCGGCCCCGCGAGGCGCGCTCGGCCGCCAGCACGCGGGCAGACTCGGCGG
>JBBCKB010000049.1:0-87079 GCA_037189965.1 Chthoniobacteraceae bacterium
CTCCTCCAACAGAGAGTGTCGCGGTAAGTTAAACTCCAAAATAGTCGAAGGCTCGGGCGCTGCATCCTTGCGTCGCCCGAGCCTTCCCCTTGACCAAATGGGCCCACTCCTTACCGACGTTCGGCAACTGCATCCTGTGCCGATTGCAGGCTCATTGCGTTAAAGGCGTCTTCCCCAAAAAAGAGGCGAAAGCGGTTATCCGCGCGGGCGCGGGCCTTCTCCCATACTTCCCGCAGGTGCGCCTTTGCCCCTGCGGTGGCCGTGTCGGCAGCGGCTTCTCCAGTCTCTTGAGGAAGCTCCACTTCTCCGATGGCGGCTACAAACTCCTCCTCCATCTGCTGGAGCACCACTTCTTGTTGGGGAGAAAGCTTCTTTCCAGACCGATCCATCAAAGCAGCAGGAAGCCGGGCCCCCTCGGTGCTGGTTTGGCGAATCGTCTCATACGCCCGGTAGGCTTGCTGTGAACGCACCGCCGTTGCCTTCTGAGTGTGGGCTCGGCCTTGCATCTTCACCGGCAAAGGGGGCACCTCTCGGAGCGAAACCAGATCAGGGCGTTTGAACTCAACCCCCGACACGGGGGCTTCCGCCAAAGCCATATCTGCCATCGGAGCCAGCTGCTCAGCAGAGGGTGAGGAACGCTGCGGTCGTGGCGGTACGCTCCCCCCTCCCACCTCCACATCTGGTTGAGAAACGAACGCCACAGGCCCCTTCTCGACTGGTCCTGCGCTACGCCCGGTGCCGAGTTGGGAGGCAACCGCCCCGATGAGCAACACCCCGCACGCCCCTGCCAAGTACCATTTCTTTGAAGTCATGCAAAAAAAGGGCTGGCGCCAGATATTCCAGCGCCAGCCAGTGATGGGTTTCAGGATTTCACGACGAATCGTGTCTTAGAAGATGGGAGCAACCGTCCCACCGTCGTCTGCACGGGAAACCGCCATACTATCGAAGGGAATTCCGTTCCCAGAAGTGGAGATATAGCTAGGAATGGAATCCTTGATCGCCTGGTACACGGACCCTTCGTCGGTCGAAAGGCTGCCATTGTAGTAGAGGTGCTCATAACCCCAAGCGGTATAGGAACCGTTCACTACCTTGGCCTGATCTGCCGCACTGAGAGGCAGGTTCGAGGCGTCGATCTTCACCCCGTTGAAGGCGAGCTGTTTGGCCCCGCCGCTCATGGCGCTGCGAGCATCGCCAGTGGAGAGGAAGGTCACCAGATACGCCTTCCCGATCGGGAAGGTCTGGGTGCCATCAGCGCTCGTAAGCGTTACCGAATCGGTCTTGCGCCCAAAGGCGGCCCGAAGGTCGCCACCGCTCTCGTAGCCACCGTTGCCCTCGAGGTCATAACCCCAAACCGTGGAGCTGTAAGGCCCGTTTGCCCAAGTCAAACGGACGTCCGTGACCTGGTCGGTACCGGAGTTCTCCGTTGCGATGTACTGCTGCACGAGGTTCGTGATCCCATAGCCGATCTCGGCCAGGAAGGTCGTACGCGTGCCGGAGGAGTCGCTGCGGCCGATCGCTACAACGTAGTTGTAGTTATCTTCGTCCACTTCACCGCTAACGCCGGTGAAGATGCTCAACGGCTGGAGGCCGGCCGTGAAGAGGGCCCGCGCCTGCTGCGAGGTCAGGTTATTGAGACCGGCAGGAGCGCTTTCGTTGGCAAGCGGTGTGAAGGTGACGACACCCACACGGGCGTCCGCCGGGTTAAGGACGGGCGACACGATCGGGGTGGAAGTCTGGTAGACATCCGAGAAGGCGAACTTCGCCGGGAGCTTACCGGTCTGGGTCGTGGCGTTGGCGTTTTCACCACTGACGGCCAGGGTGGAGTTCGCGAGGAAGGTCTCGTCGTAAGTGCCATCCGTCACCGCAATAGCGCGAATGCCCTCGACGGAACCCGTGAAGGTGCAGCGAATGGTGGTGATCCCGTCGACCCCCGGGAAGTTACCACGCCAGACGGAACGCTTGGAGCTCTTGTAGTCGCCCGGGGCCTTGTCGTGAGCGTAGCTATAGCCCTTGGCCAAGGCGGGATTCGGGTTTGGCGCGACTTCGCTGTCGAAGAGCGATTTGATGGTGTCGAGGGTCGCTTGGCGGAAGGCCGAAGCGCCGACGATACGGATTTCAACATCCGCCCAGACAGGAGTGGCGGTGAAGGCGAACGCGGCAACGCTCGCGGCAAGGATGAAGTTCTTTTTCATATTAGAGAGGTAAAAATGTGAAGTTGGAGAAGTGAGATCAGATTACAGCTTTGGCTTTCTGGAAACGGCGGCGGAGCGCGAAAAGCATCCCTACACCTCCGACCAGAAGCACGGAACCGGGCTCGGGAACAACGGCATAGGAAATGCTACCGTCTTTACCGATAACCAACGAGCCGAGGTAAGCAGCAGCGCCCGTGGGGTCGCCAAAGCCATACTGGCCGGACAGGTTGTTCTTCGGCTGGAGCCGGAAGAGATCGAGCGCGCCTTCCACGTCGATCCCCGCCCAGGAACCGAGCGAACCAGCCCCAAACTGGAACTGGGTACCACCGGTGAAGGTTCCATACGCAGTCCCCTGATTGCCGAGAGCGATAGGGTTCTGGTTGTCGAAAGCGGTGTTACTGAGAGAAAGAACCACAGCAGCCGTTGACCCTTTGGTCTCAAGGTCAGAAGCGACCTGCAAAATGCCTTGGCTCGCGGTACCCAGGTTGGTCGGCGACAAACCGGACCAACCCACGGAACCTGCGCTGCCAAACCCCGTGATGCTGTCACGCCCCCGGGAGGCGTATACCGTGCCAGCCGGGTCATTCTTGAGTTGCTGGTTGCCCAACGGGCCGGAAGTCGAAGAGCTCCAGGCCGACACCGCACTCACATAGAGCGTGCCGCTGTCGTACCAATTCGCCCCGAAGGTGTCGGTGAGCAGCGAGCCCAGGTTGGCGATGTTGAGCGTGTTGCTCGTCTGGCCACGGTAGAGATCCGCAGCGCTCCCGAGCGAAAACAGCAGCACCTGGTCGGCGCCAGTGGCACCACCCGGGTTCTGGAACGCAAGGATCAGGTCGCCCTGATTGTGGTACGGGTTGCCGCTCTGCGCCAGCGCCATGGTGGCGCCGGAGGTGAGCACCAATCCCGCAACCACGGTAGAGATGTATTTTTTGAGTTTGATCATGGTTGAATGATTTTGGTTTGTGCCGGCCTCCCGATTGCCGTTTTTGATCCGGCTTTCGGACCGCTTGGTTTCGACACAAACGACCTCTGGCCAACTCGAGCGCCTGCGGCAAGGTCGTGATTGTAACTTTGGTGCGTCACCAAACGGGGCATCCCAACGGGCAATATTGGCATTCAAAAAACCGCCACAGATCGCCTCAAAGCTTTTATCTAAAATCCTTCCAGCACGGCACGACTTCCAGATTCACAGCCCGAGAGCAGCGCTCCACGGCGATGACTCGCTCTCCCTTGCGTCACATTTGCCACATGCTTGAGCCCCAACATCCACCTTGCCGTCACGGATATGTAACACTGCATTCGTTGAGCCTCCGGTACGGCTCGCCTACGATCTGGCTCGTCATCGCCCACTCTTTCCAAGGGGTACCATGAACCGACCCAAAGAGCCCACAGCCGTGCGCAGCGAACTACCGCGCCGCGCCCTTTCACCCGCCGGACCCGTAGCCAGATCCAAAGGCGGGCGTGTGGCCGCGCCGCATCTACCCGTGGTACTGCTGCGATGTTCCGACGATGAAGAGCGCGAAGCCCTCATGGAAGCCTGGCCCCCGGAGACGCTGAATATCCGCATCGCTAGTGACTCCGCCTCCGCTCTGGCCTTGCTTCGAAGCGGTAGCGTGCAAGTCGCCGTGTTGTGTGTCTCTGGAGTAGGCCGCTCGGGGTTTGATCTCCTCAAACGCATTCGCGCCGATGCGGAGACGGAGTCGCTCCCCGTATTGATCATCGCCAAGGGGGCTGACTACGAGCGGATCGTCTCGCTGGAGCTCGGGGCAGATGACAGCGTGCTCACCCCGGTGACGGGGCGGGAAGTCTGGCTCCGCGTCCGCTCTCTGCTGCGCCGCAGCAATGCGCTCCCAAAGCCGAATATCATCCGCACGGCAGAGTTCCTCTTCGACCCCCTCTCCCACAAGGTCTGCATCCATGGCCAGCCTGTCCACCTCACGGGCACTGAGTTCCGCCTTCTTAACCTGCTGGCGCGCCGCCCCGGGGTGGTGGTGGAGCGGCGCGAGCTAGTCGAAACACTTACGCACCACTCTGGCAAGTTGCCGGATCGCCGCACCATCAATACCCACATGCGCCACTTGCGCAAGAAGCTCGGCCCGCTGGGCTCCTCCCTCCAGAATATCCGTGGGATCGGCTACCGCTTCTCGTGGCATACCGCCGCTCCCCGGGGGTAGGCCCGGGTCAATACGCCATGCAGAGGTACTTGGTCACCAGGTACTCCTCCAGCCCGTACTTCGAGCCCTCCCGCCCGAGGCCGGATTCCTTCACCCCGCCAAATGGCGCCATGGCGTTGGAAAGAAGGCCGGTGTTGATCCCGACCATCCCACTCTCCAGCCCCGCCGCCACGCGCCAGATACGGCCAATATCGCGGCTGTAAAAGTAAGCGGCCAGGCCATACGGGGTGTCATTGGCAACGCGGAGCACCTCCTCCTCCGAGCGGAAGGCGTAGAGCGGGGCGATCGGGCCAAAGATCTCCTCATTGGCAAGGCGCATCTCCTGCGTGCAGCCGGAGAGCAGCGTCGGCTCGTAGAAATGCCCGCCCAGCGCGTGCCGCCGGCCGCCGCAGTGCAGCCGAGCCCCACCGGCCACGGCATCGGCCACCAAGGCCTCCAGATGCTCCACAGCCCGCGCATCGATCAGCGGGCCAACGGTGACGCCCTCCTCAAACCCGTTGCCCACCACCAGCCGCGACATCGCGGCCGACAGCTTTTCAGCAAACGCAGGGAGCACGCTTTCGTGAACGAAAATGCGGTTGGCACAAACGCAGGTCTGCCCCGCGTTGCGGAATTTTGAGACAAGGCACCCTTCCACCGCGGCATCGAGGTCGGCATCTTCAAAGACGAGGAAGGGGGCATTGCCCCCCAGCTCCAGCGTCACTTTTTTAACGGTGGGCGCACATTGCTCGAGCAGCTTTTTGCCGACTTCTGTGGACCCGGTGAAGGTGAGCTTGCGCACGAGCGGGTTGCGGCAAAGCTCGCCCCCTACCACCCCGGCATCTCCAGGCACTACGCTCACCACGCCGGGTGGGATGCCTGCGCGCTCGGCCAGCAGGGCGAGGGCCAGCGCGGAAAGCGGCGTCTGCGAGGCGGGTTTGACGACGATGCTGCACCCCGCCGCCAAGGCCGGGGCGACTTTGCGCGCCAGCATGGCGTTGGGAAAATTCCACGGGGTAATGGCTGCGCACACCCCCACCGGCTCCTTGAGCACCAGAAGCCGCTGGTTGGCCACCGGCGCGGGGAGGATATCGCCATTGGCGCGCCGGGCCTCCTCGGCAAACCACTCGATGTAGGAAGCCCCGTAGCCAATCTCGCCGCGCGCCTCGGCCAGCGGCTTGCCCTGCTCGGCGCTAAGGATGCGGGCCAGATCTTCCCGGTGCGTCTCCAGCAGGGTGAACCAACGGTGAAGCAAGCGCGCCCGCTCCGGCGCGGGGGTGGCTCGCCAGCGGGCAAACGCTTCGTGTGCAAAGGCAATGGCCTCGCGCACTTCCCCCGCCGAGAGGCAGGGCACCCGGGCAAGCAGCTCCCCCGTGGCGGGGTTGCGCACCTCGCGCTCTGCGCCAGAGGCAGCGCGCTGCCACCGCCCGCAAAAGAGCGCCGCCTCCACCCGCAGCGAGGGCTCGGCCAAGGCGGGAAAGGCGCTGCCACTCATAGGGCCGCCTCGGCGAGGACGACGGCAGGCAGCCTTACGGCAAAGGTGGTGCCGCAGCCCGGCTTGCTCTGGACGGTGATGTCGCCCCCCATCATCCGGCAAAAGCGGCGGCTGATGGCGAGCCCCAGGCCGGTGCCGCCGTAGCGTTTGGCGGTGGAGTCTTCGGCTTGGCTGAATTCTTTAAAGAGCCGCCCCATTTGCTCAGGCGTCATCCCGATACCCGTGTCGCTCACAGCGAACGCCACTTCCTCCCCCTCGCGCGAGGCGTGCAGGGTGATCTTGCCACGCTCGGTAAACTTCGCGGCATTGCTCAGGAGGTTGAGCAACGTCTGCCTCAGCTTGGTTTCATCGGCCACCATCTGCCCGAGCCCGGGGGTAAAGAGAAGCTCCAGCTCGTTCCCGTTTTTCTGCACCAGCGGGCGCACGGTATCGACCACTTCGCGCAGCACGCGCTCCAGCGGGAAGGTCTCGAGGTGCAGCGTCATCCGCCCGGCCTCGATCTTGGAAAGGTCCAGAATATCGTTGATCAACCCCAGCAAATGCCGCCCTGCGGAGCGGATCTTTTCAAGGTCATCCACACTTTCGCCGGGCTCCATATGGGGGGCCTCTTCGATGAGCATTTCGCTATAGCCGATGATGGCGTTCATCGGCGTGCGCAGCTCGTGGCTCATATTGGCGAGAAAGGCGCTCTTGGCGCGGCTGGCTTCCTCGGCCTCGTCCTTGGCGGTTTGCAGCCGCCCTTGGAGCTCCAGCGACTCGGCAAGGTTGAGCTCCCGCTCGGCAAGCGCCGCGAGGTCGCGCAGCAAGGCGAGGCATTGGGGGGCAAGCTGGCCGGGCTTGCGGTCGGCAACGCAGAGCGTGCCCACCGGGTAACCACCAGGCCCGTGCAATGGCTGGCCGACATAGAAGCGGATGCCCGGCTCGCCCGTTACCTGCGGGTTATCCGCAAAGCGCGGGTCGGCCAGGGTGTCGGGAATGATGAGGGTATCATTACGCAAGACCGTGTGGCCGCAAAACGAGATCTCCCGAGAGGTCTCGGGCACGGGCAGCCCGATGGCCGATTTAAACCACTGCCGATCCGCCCCGACGAGGGCGATGTAGGCGATGGGAACATCAAAAAGCTCGCGGACCAACCGGGTGATCCGGTCAAACCGGTCTTCGTGCGGGGTATCCATGAGCTGGATTTCCGCAAGGGCACAAAGGCGTTGCGCCTCGTTGTGGGGGATGCCGGGGGCTTCCATGGGGCCGGTAATCTACACCCGCGCGCGCCGCGAGACGATCAGTTTTTCACGCGGAACCTCACTCAACAGGTAAAATCGGCTGGAGCGGATGTGCGCCGCACGATTCGCGAACGACGAGGTCGCACGCGGTTTTGAGCAGAAAACCGTCATGGAGCGGGCGCTCATTGCGGATCATCTCCAAAAGCACCTCATTGGCGCGGTCGGCGCTCTCTTCACGACGGACGTCAATACTCGTCAATGAAGGGGAAAGGAAGACCCCTTCCTCCTCGTTCCCGAACCCGGTGATCGCCATCTGCCCCGGCACGGAGATACCCGCCTCAAAACACGCCCGCAAGGCCCCGCGCGCGTAGCTGTCGCTCGGGCAGACGAGCGCCTCAAACCGGCGGCCCGCTTGCAAAAAAGCCCGCACCATCCGGTAGCTGGTGGGCATATCGGCATTAACGGGCTTGGTCTCTTCCGGCAGGAGGATGCTCCCCACCAGCCCCTTGCGGCGCGGCAAGCCGGCCACGTCGGGTGCGGTCTGCACATGGCCCCCGGCTTCTTCGATGGCAGCGGTAAACCCGCGGATGCGTTCCAGCGTGGGCCAACAGGTCGATTCATCCCGCCCGGCCGTGCCCCAATAAACCATCAGCGCCAGATCGCGGTGCCCCTGGGCGATGAGGTGGCGCGTCATCTCGCGGAAGCCCATCTCCGCATCCGAGCGGACCTGCGGCACGCCGGGGAAGTGGATGCCGTTGTAGACCACCACCGGCACCCCCGCCTCCTGCATCTCCACGATCTGCCGCCGCGAAAGGCGGATCGTCGGGGTGATGAGGATGATCCCCTCCGGCCGGGAGTTGAGCACATAGTCGAGCGCAGCCTGGAGCGAGCCACGCTCCTGCTCTTCATCATACCAAAGCGGGTTGACGATGAGGGGCCGGTACCCCTGCTTCTGCACGGCGTGTGCAAGGCTGATCGTCCGCAACGAGTGCAACTCGGAGCGGCCAAACTCCATGAGCGCGATAATGCCGGTGTGGCGGCGGCGCATCATTTGCGCATGGTGGTCGGGCCGGTAGTTGAGCTTCTGCGCCAGCGCGCGGATGCGCTCCGCCGTCTCCTTGCCCACCCGGGTGTGGTTCTTGGCCCGGGGCGAGAGGACGGAGGAAACGGTCGTTAAATGCACCCCCGCCAGCTTCGCAATATCCTGCAACCGCACCGCGCGGGTGCGCTGCGAAGGCTCAGGCGGGTTGGCAGAGGGTGGTTTCATCAAGTTCCGGCAGGCAAGATGACCTAACGTTACCCTATCGTCGAATGATTTCTTCCTCAAAACCGCCATCTTTACCGTAAATACCAGAGTAAAAAAGGAGGGTTGACAGGATTAGGGGATTAGACCTAACGTTTTGTCACTGTTTGCACGTATTTGAATCCCCTCCCTTCAAGCCATGTACCCGATCCGCCCCCTCCTTCTCCTGAGCTTCCTCGCCGCCACCTCTTCGCTGGCCCCTCGCGCCTTCGCGCTGGACGGCACTTGGGATAAAACCAAAGCCTCGGGCAGTTGGACCTCCAGTGGCAACTGGCTCGGCAGCCAGCCAGCCAACGGAGCCGGGTACATCGCCACGTTTGAAGCCGCGGATAGCTCCACCATCCAAACCACCCTCAACTCGGCACGCACCATCGGCGGCATCACCGTTACCGGGGTGACCAGCACGACCAACCGCATCATCCTCACCGGGGCCAACATTCTCACCCTTCAGGGGAGTTCCACCCCGGTCTTCAATATCGGGGGGACGGCGGATGCCGGGCTCGACCTCAATACCAACATCGTCCTCGCAGGCACCCAGGGGTTTGAGAAGACCGGCTCCGGCCTGCTGACCATTACCGGGGCCAACCATACCTTCACGGGGGAAGTGGTGCTCACGCAGGGGGCCATCCGCTCCTACGTCGCCAATGCGCTCGGATCGCGGACGATCCGCATCAACGGGGCGGATACGGCCTGGCGCGTCGAGGCGGGCGAGCACGCCAGCAACCTCATCCTCCACGCGGGAGATGCCACGGTCTCCGGCGTCGGCCCCGCAGAGGGCACCGGCACGGCCGATTCGCTGCTCACCGGCCAGATCTCCGAAACGCCAGGCCAGGCGCGGGGCGTCACGTACTACAACAGCGTCTCCGGGGCCAACCGCGTGAAGCGCTTCATCGTCTCGGGCAACAACAGCTACACGGGCGACACCACGCTTGGTCGCAACGCCCAGAGCGAGACGATCGTGCGCATCACCCACGGCAATGCCTTCGGCACGGGCGAGGCCAATGTCACGCTGCTCGCGGGCTCCACCCACGACGCCAATACGTTGGAGCTTTCCAACAACATCACCGTTGTGGGCAAGACGCTCACGCTCGCCGGGCGCGGCCAAGGGCAAGCCGGCTCCCTGCAAAGTATGGATGGCGAAAACACCTGGAGCGGCACGGTAGAGCTGGGCACTACCGAGACCCCCACCATTGGTGTCGCAACCGGCAGCCGCCTCACCCTCTCGGGCACGGTTACCGGTGCGGCGACGGGAAATGGCTTTACCAAAACCGGCGGAGGGGCCCTCCTTCTGACAGGCCAGAGCGACTACACCGGTGCCACCACCGTAGAGGCCGGGCGGCTGGAGGTGGATGGCGCACTCACTGGCGGCGGCAGCGTCACCGTGGCCTCCGGGGCCACGCTGGGCGGCGGTGGCTCCATCTCCGGTAGCGTGCAAGTCGCAGGCACACTTGCGGCGGGCAACAGCATCGGCACCTTCGCCACCGGCAGCCTCACCCTGCAAAGCACCGGTACGCTGGCCGTGGAGCTGGGCCTGAGCGGTGGCAGCGCCGTGGCCGACCGCGTGGCCGTTTCGGGCGGGGTATCACTCTTTTCCGGCGCGAACCTCAGCCTCACCCTCGGCTCCGGGTTGGATGCGCCGGTCGAGGGCGACACCTTCTGGCTTCTGAGCAATGACGGGGGGGACGCCGTCTCCGGCTTCTTCACCCAGCTCAACGGCACCGACACCGCGCTCCACGAAGGGAGCCTCTTCTCCTGGAATGCACAGCTCTGGAGCATTACCTACCAGGCCGATTTCGATACGCTCTCTCTCGGCGGCGGCAACGACATCGCCCTCATCGCCGTGCCCGAGCCCCAACTCGCCGCATGGGCCGGGCTCGTGGGGCTGGCTGCCCTGCTGCGCCGCCGCAAAACTCGGGCTTAAAAATCTGGCTTCGATGAAGTAAGCTATCCACACCGCCCCCCGGCACATGAAACGCTTTTGCCTCTCCATCCTCGCCCTTGCCTGCCTCGCCCCGTTGCGCGCGGCAGAGCCTGTGGCGTGGCAACAGGAGTTTGTCTTCACCCAGCTCCCTTCAGCGCTCAACTCGGCGTGGGTGCAGCGTGGCACGGCGGAGACTTCACGCATTGAGAATCACCGCCTGGTCATCGACCCAGGAGATGAGTCCTACGTCGGCTGGATCGTCAATGGCCCACATGGCAAGCATACCAATGCCATCTGGCACGGCAACCAGCCGAGTACCATCGAGTTCCGCATGAGCACGCGCGACCTTAGCGAAAAACGCGAGATGGTGGGCGCCAGCATCACCCTCTTCGACGGGCAGCGCGTCTACCGCTTCTCCTTTCGCAACCGCGAACCCTACACCTACCGGATCGTGCTGGAAAACGGCATCGCCCACCGCTACATCCTCGAACAGCCAGATCGCCCCCCCACCAAAGCCGAAGGCAAAGAAGTGGAGTGGGACTCCCGGGGCGGGGTGACAAGCAATGCGCTGGTGATCGGCAAGTTCAACACCAATGTGCAAGGCGTCAGCGAGTGGGAGTTTCTCCGCTGGACCAACGAAGGAGCCTACCACCCATGAAGGCTCTTCGCCCACACACCCACGCTTTCTCCTTCATCGAGCTACTGGTGCTGCTGGGGGTCATCGCAGCATTGGCCGCGCTCCTTCTGCCCGTAGCGGCTCGCGCACGGCGGCAGAGCGCCATGGTGGGCGACGCCGGGCAACTCCGCCAGCTTTGGGTGGTCGCAAGCCAGTTTAGCCAAGAGCACCAGAACCTCGTCCTCGTCGGCACCGACAAGCGCGACCGCTACGGCTACGGCCTCAATACCGAGTGGTTCCGCGTCTTACGCCCCTACCTCGGCTCCACCATGAACGGGAAGGAGACGATCCCCCTCTACATCTCTCCGGGAGACCCCTCTCGCGGTGGCGAAGAGCTGCTCGGGCCCACGCGCGCCTTCAAGTTTCGCAGCTACGGGGTCAACTTGCGCACCGAGTATCGCAGCACCCTGCGGGGGGAAGATGGGTCCCTCATCCACTCCGCCTCCGAACCACTCAACCGACTGAGCGTGCGCCGCCCCGATCTGCTCGTGCTGCTCTGCAATGTCGACGTCGGCACCGTGGGCGATACCAGTGGCGTAAACTCCCTCTCCTCCTCCTATCAAAAGGGGACGGTCGTCCCCCGCGACTGGTTCGGCAACGGCCGGGCCAACCTCGTCTTTCTCGACGGCCATATCGAAGCCGTCCGCGTGGATGACATCCTGCCGGATGGGCCGCGCTTCAGCTTGTTTGACCGCGACACCCCTGTCGAGTAGCCCCCCCTCCACCCCGCTCCCGGGCAAACCATGCCCGGGGTGTGCCCTCTTCCTCCTTTTTCCCATGCCTACCTGGTCCCGCCTCCTCTTCCTCCTCCTTCTTTCAACCATCGCCGCCTACTTCTGGAAGCAGCAGCGCGAGCAAAGCCCACCGCATGACGAACCGCTGGCGCTGGTTGAAAACGGCATCCCCAAAGTCGTCATCGTCGTCTCGCCGGAGAGCCCCAAGCCGGTGCGCGATGCCGCTGCCTTCCTCGCCCGCACGCTAGGCAAATCCTTCGGCACCGCACCGCAGCTCGTGGCCGATGCCCAAGGGCGGCCCGCCATCCACATCGGGCAGACAGATTACGTGCGCCAGCACCCCGCCGACACCATCGGGTTGGATGAAGAGGGCTTCCTGCTCGAAGGGCGGCCCGGGGGCCAGTTCATCATCGCCGGGGGCGGGCCTTGGGGTACGGAATATGGCGTCTACGAATTTCTGGAGCGTTACCTCGGTGTGCGGTGGCTCATGCCGGGTCGCGCGGGCGAAGTCATCCCCAGCCATACGACGCTGAGTATCCCCACCGAGCCGGTACGCCAGAGCCCCGTCTACAACCTCGCGCGCACCTTCAGCGGCGGCGTCACCAAAACCGATGAAGTGGAGTGGACCCGGCTCAACCGCATCCGCTTTGGCCGCCTCAACCGCGCACACAACCTCAACCGACTCTTCCCCCCCAGCCGCTTTGCCAAGGAGCACCCGGAGTTCTACCCCATGCTTGGCGGGCGGCGCTTCATCCCGCCCAACGATGCCAACTACCAATGGCAGCCCAACTTCTCGGAACCGGGGCTGGTGGATGCGGCGGTGGAGGAGATCGACCGGCACTTCCGCGAGAAGCCGGAAGAGACCAGCTTCTCGCTTGCCACGAATGATACGGCCCTCTTCGATGAATCACCCGCCTCGCTTGCCCGCCGCACCGGAAAGCGCAACACGCTCGGCTTCCTCGATGTTTCCAACGACTACTTCCCGTGGGCCAACGCCGTCGTCGCCGGAGTGCTGCGCCGCCATCCGGATAAATGGTTCGGCACCCAAGGCTACCGCGAGACGCTCAACCCGCCCGACACGCCCGTCCACGAGCGGCTTGTACCGCACATCACCTACGAGCGGCTGAAATGGAGCGACCCCGCACTGCGCGCGGGAGACCAGGAGCTAACGCGCCGCTGGGCCGCCATGGCTCCCACGCTCGGCTGGTACGACTACCTTTTTGGCGTCAGCTACCTTGTCCCGCGCACCTGGCCACACCTGATGCAAGAGTATCTCGCCTGGGGTGCCGGGCAGGGGGTGCGCTCCTACCACGGCGACTACCTGCCCAACTGGTCGGGAGAAGGCCCCAAGCCGTGGATCCTTGCCAAGCTGCTCTGGAACCCGAACCAGGATGTAGACGCCCTCCTCGACGACTGGTACCGCAACGCCGTCGGCCCCGCTGCAGCCCCCAAGCTTCGCGAGCACTACGCCCAGTGGGAGAAGTTTTGGACCGAGACCATCCGCCAGAGCGAATGGTACCTTCAGGAAGGGGGTGATGGGGCTCTCTACATGCGCTTCTCCGAGCCCGCCTACCTCTCCGCCATCCCTCCCGAGCTGCTGCAACGCTCCGACGAGTTGCTCGACGAAGTCTGCGCCCTTGCTTCGACTCCTGATGAGAAGACGCGCGCCGAGCGGTTGCGGCGAATGTGGCGCTTCTACCATGCCTCGGCAGCCACCTGGCAGGCCGAATGGCAGGGAATGACGACCCCGCCAACCACCGAAGCCGAGGCACTTGCCCGGCTGGAGGCCGCCGCCCCCGTACTGGCCCTGAACCACGAGCGGATGCGCTTGCTCAACCAATTCACGATCGAAGACGGCCCCTTCATCCCCCACTTCTATTCGCGCCCACTGCTGGTCGGGGCGTATTGGGGGCGCTCGCTCTTTTGGGGGGTGCGCCCGTGGGTCGCCCGCAGCGAGGCGGTGCGCGCACGGCTGCGAGTGCTGGCCGCAAACCCCAAGACTCCCGAGGGGGCGCTCGCCGGGCAGCTCCTGCGCGTCGAGGCAGGGCAAGCTCCTTCTCTCCTGCGCGACCCCGGGTTTGCCGAAGGCTTCTCCCACTGGGCGCAACGGCTCCACCGGACGAGCGGCGGCACCTTCCGCATCGTGCCGGGCGCTGGAGCGGAAGGGGGAAACGTCATCGAAGCAGAGGGGGTTGCCCGAGGGTCCGTCTCGCAAACCTTTGACTCCACACCGGGCGAGTACCTTCTTGGGGTCCGGGCCAAGCTCCTCTCCGCGACAGGAAATGCACGGGTACAGTTCCGCTTCATCCCCTCTGGCATGGCGTGGCGCGACAGCGGCTACTTCCGCTTGGGCCGCACCCTCCCCGCGCGGGTCCTCCCGCTCCGTCAGGGCGAGTGGGTGAGCTTTGAGCTTCCCTTCGAGCTCCCCAAAGGCGCAACCCCCGACAAGATGGAGGTGCAGCTCGACATCACCGGCCTCGCCGAGGGCGAGAAAGTCCAGCTTGAAGGCATCTCCCTCTCCCGCATCGCCCCGCTGCCATGAGCACCCGCCTCTCCCGCCACGGCTCCGACCGAGCCACCGCCTATATCACTAGCAACAAGATCATCCGACGCGGCGGGCAGCTTTGCGTCGGCTGGCTCGATGCTCCGCCCTCGCCCGGCACGCTGGCCACGGTGCAGCTAGGGCTTTGCGATGCCCGCACCGGCGAGCTGGAGCGCACCATACCGCTTGGTCGAGTCTACGACAACCACTGCGGCCCCGCCCTTGCGGGGGATGCGCACGGGCGGCTGCACGCCATCCTCGGCGCGCACCACCACCCCTTCCTCTACCGCTGGAGCGATACGCCGGAAGACCCCGCAAGCTGGAGCGACCCGCTCGCCCTGGGGCCCTTTGATACGTACCCAAGCCTCACCGTCGATGCCGAAGGCACGCTCCACCTCGTCCACCGGAAAATGGAAACGCGCTGGGAGCTCTGGTACCGCCGCAAACCGGTAGACAAAGGGTGGGAGCCGTGGACCGTGCTGGCCCGCTCGCCCAAGCCCGGCTACATCCACTTCTACCAATCCCTGAGCATCGGCCCCGGAGGCGCGCTCCACCTGCTGGTGCTCTTCCACTATACCGACACCGGCATCTCCAAAGATTCGCGTGGGCGCTTCGTCATCCACCTTACCTCCGAAGATGGCGGGCACACCTGGTACCACGAAGGGGCCCGCTGCGTCCTGCCGCTGGAGGTCGGCGCGCTCCGCCCCATCCTCCACACCCCGCAAGGAGGGCTCTCCATCAGCAACCACGTGGTGGATGCGCAAAACCGCACGTGGTTCTTCGCTATCACGCCCGATCGCGGCGGCCTGCTCCTGCGGCAGGAAGAAGCCGGGTGGGAAGAAGTGGCGCTGCCAGACGCCTTCCGCTCGCTAAACTTCAGCAGCAGCCGCGAGACAAGCCTCACGCGCTCGGAGGACGGCGTGGTCCACCTCGTCACCGGTACCCATGTAGGTAGCGAGCCCGCCCTTTGGCACGACCCACGGCACGAGCTCTACCACCTCGCCCTGCCCGAAGCGGGCGGCCCCGGCCACGTGCAACAACTCACCGACACCGACCCCAGCGCCGCCAACTGGCTCCCCGCGCTGGAGGGGTGGAACTGGGCCGGTGCCCGCCCCGGCGACAGCCCCGCCTTGGCGTGGACGCGCGGCACCACCGGCCAGCGCGGTAACAACGTCAACGCCATCTGCACGGAAGTCCACCTCCGCCCCGACCTCAAAGATCCGGCCAAAAATCCTGAACGTAGATAACACCGATCTGCGCGCGGGTGATGGCCGTCTTATCCAGCAAGTGGCGCATATCCACAAAGTCCCCCGCTTGCACCACCGCGGCGATCTCCTCCTCCAGCGAGCGCGGCGGGTCCGGAAAAGGGAGCGGGCTGAAGAAGACGCCGTGGTTATGGAGCTGCTCGGTGGCACCCGCGCCGGTATTGGCGGGGTTGATGTAGAAGGTCGCCTCCAGCGGCGCTTGGGAGAAGACGCTCAAATCCGCCCCAAGGTCCACCCCTGCGCCGGAGATGAGGCCCGTCACCCCGCGCAGCCGCGGCTCGGCATCGAATTCAAACCACTCCGCAAAGTTCGACTCGTGGGTGATCCACTCGCCATTGGCCGGTGCGTTGGCGGAGATCGGAGCCTTCACCACCCCCGCCCCGTGCACTGCCGCCATCTCGGCCCGCATGGCGACGCCGAGCGCCCCCTTGTAGTCCGGGCGGCGGCGGGCGGCGAGATCGAAGAGAGCGCGGTAGATCTCCGAAAGCGTGGCCCCCTCCGGCTTCGCGGCACGGAAGTGGACGTATTCGTTAAACGCCCCATGCAGGGCTGCATTGAAGCCGGTGCGAATCGTCACCGTAGCGCTATCGTGGTGGGGGACAAGGTAGTCCGGCGTATCGTACCCGTCCGTCGGCAGCCAGACCATGGTACCGCCGATGGTGATCATCTCGCCCATGACGGGGAGTGCGTCTTCCACGCTCGGAGCCATGCTCCCAAGCCCGAGCGAATACTCCGTGGCGGAGAACGTCTTCGAGCGTACATGCTCCGTGCTCACCCGCGAGGCCAGCACGTCTTCGATATGCCCGAGCACTTTGATGCCGCCCGGCTCGTCCGCTCCGGCAAACGGCTCAAACGTGCCGATGGGTGTAGCCAGCACGAGGCTTTCCGCGGCAATAGCCGCCAGCGCATCGTCCACCGTGGCATGGAGGGCGAAGAGCGTCTCCATCCCCCCCACGCGCAACACTTCCCGGCAGTAGGGCTGTACCCCTACGAGCGCAAAGAGCCCGCCGCGCGCCGTGCATTCACGGTGGAAAAGCACAAACCCGCGTAGCGCAGCGCTGCTTAGGTAGGGGACAGCGGAGAGATCGAGCACCAAGTGCCGCGCCCCCGAGCCGCCAAAACCGAGCACGCGCCCGAGTTCCTGCGCCCCGTGCGCATCGAGCTTCCCCTCGGGTTGGGCGACCCATGCATCCCCATGCTGGCGTTGGTGTAGTGGCATGCCGGGCACTCTGGCAGAAAACCGGCCCGCGAAGCAACGGGAACCCCCACAGCTTTTGGCTCCTGTCGCACCCCACGCTATTTCGGCGTAAACACCGAGAGCCGCGTGGTTTCGATAAACTTGCGGTTTTCCTCCACCAGCGCGGCGATGGCGTGGTGCAGCGGGCACGGGTCTTTCACCCCGCACCAATTCTTCCCAAACGGGCAGAGCGAAGGGAGGGTCGATTGCTCAAACTGCCGCACAATATCCGCGAGGCTGATCTCCCCGGGTGAACGCGCCAGCCGGTAGCCCCCCCCGGGGCCCGGCCGCCCCGCCACATAGCCCGCCGTGGCCAGCTTGGTGAGGATCTTGGCCGTCAATGCCTTGGAGATGCCGCGCGCCTGCGCGATCTCGCCAGACCCGGCTTGTGCCTCCGGGTTGCTGGCGAGGTAGCTCATCACCGCAATGGCGTTGGCCGCCATCTTTCCGTAGATAAACATTTCATGCAGTTTCCGACGGGCGCGAACGCAAGAAAAGGCTAATCAACGACACCAGAAACGCCCCTACCACCAGCGGCAGCAGGTAGCCCGGTGAAGCGCCGCCCCCACCCCCGGTAGCCGCCACCGTGGCGGCCCCGGCCTCGGGCGCTTTGACGATAAGGGTGCCGTGCATGTACGGGTGCGGCACGCAGATGTAATTGAACGTCCCCTCCTTCTCGAAGAGCTGGGTGGCGCTCTCGCCATGCGCGAGGAGCGGGGTGGTAAAGGCTTCGCCATCTTCGGTGCCATCGGTGCCCGAAGCATTATGAACCCCCGCAAACTCGCCCGAGAGGTAGGTAAAGACATCCTCGTTGGTCCACTTCACCTTGGTGCCCGGGGCGATCTGCACGACTTTCGGCGAAAACGAGTTGCCGATGATCTTGATCTCCACCTCTGGCGTGCCCGGCGGGTAGACGACGGGCACATCATAGCTCGTCGGCTTGAAGGGCGAGATGGTACGCGTCGCCTTCTTCTCAATCTCGGCCATCTCCTGCGGCGTGGCCAATGGGCCATCGGGCGTCACCAGCGCGGTGCGCTCCACATCCTTCTCGGCGACGATGAGGCCGATCGCGCCTCGCGAGGCCGAGCCCACGGCGTGGGTGAGCATGGTGTACGCCCCTTCATCCGGCGGGATGCGGAAGTCGATCACCCACGAATCCGTCGGCCCCGCCAGGACGCTCTGCCCCCCGGGGAAGGCCATGCCCGGGTGGCCCTGCCAGTAGGCAAAGTCCCAGATGATGCCGACAATGTGGAACGTCGAGATCAGGTTCGGCCCGACATTGAGGAAGTGGATGCGCACGAAATCCCCCGGGCGGGCTTTGATCGGCTCCTCCACGTAGCGGAAGAGCTTGCCATTGAAGGTGGTGTAGAGCGGCTGGTTCTCCACGGCCTCTTTACCGCTGGCGTAGAACTCGTGCTGGAGGAGGTAGATCTCCACATCCGGCTTGCGGCCGAGCGTCTTCTCCAGCTCGTACTGGTCGCGCTTGGGGTTGACGACCATCATCCCATACTGCCCGAAGAGGACGTGCATCGGGATGGCGTGCCCCCCCGGCGCGCAGTGGTACATGTAGACACCGGGGATCGTGGCCCGGAAGACGACGCGCCCCGTCTGCCCGGGGTTGATCTTGCCGAGGTACTTCGAAGTCTGCGTGTAAGCCGAGTGGACGGAAGCACCATGTGGCACGGTGCCACTGTTTTTGACGATGAACTCCACAATATCCCCCTCGTCCACGACAAGGAGCGGCCCGGGCACGCGCCCGTTGGTCAGGAAGCCGTCGTAGACGACGCCGTTGCCGATGTAGGTCTTCCCTTCATTGAGCTCGATGGTGAAGCTCTTGTCGGGCTTGGTATCTTGCGGGACGTACGAGGTGGCGGGAAAGGGAAGGTTGTAGTCGCGCTCGATGATTTCGATAAACCCGTCCTTCTTCCACTCCTCGCGCACGCGGTCATACGGGTTGCCGTAGGAGCCGCCAAACCGGCGCAGCGACTGCGGCACCAAAGCAGCGCCGGACGCGGCGGGGGTGGCCGGGGCCGGAGTCGCGGCCGGAGTCGCGGCCGGAGTCGGGCTTGGCTCGGGCACCGCGCCATCGAGGCTCGCAAGGAGAATCGGCGAGGGTTTGGTCTCCGAGGCTTTGCGTTCGACGCTGGGTTGGTAAGCCCCCGAGCCGAGGCCGCTGCCATCAAGGAGCGTACCCTGCTTGCGCACGGCGGCCAGGAAGTCCCGCGCGATCAGGCTGTCTGCCTTCTCAAGCTTTTTACCGAAGGAGATATTGCACGCGTCGCAAGCGAAGGCAGGGCTGGCCGCCAGCACCGTGGCAAAAGCGAGGCCAAGGGCCACGCGAGTGAGAATATGAGGATGTTTCATGGCTTTGCAGGGTTCTCCGGGAGAGGGGTGGCACCCCCAAGATCGCGAGGGGTAACGCCAAAGATAAAGCAGAGCAGCGCGGGCGAGATGGCGGTGAGAAACCACCCAAACCCAAAGAGCAACAACATGGCTGCGAGCCGGATACTCTCCGGCTGGTGCCAGAGCTGCCCGATGACGAGGTAGACCCACGCCATCACCAGCGAGAAAAAGACCGGCCCACCCGCCGCCGCACGCCCCAGCCGCGAGGCGGGGGGTACTTCAGCGTGCTTCTGCCAGGGGGCATAACGCAACCGCCAGATGAGCCGTGGCGCCAAGTGCTCGCCCGCGCCAAAGACGGCCAGCGCAAATGGCCCCAGCAGCGAGAGCGAGATGTAAGTGCGCATCCAATGGTGCATCCCCTCGCCAGCCTGCGGAAAGGTGGCCAGCGCGCCCACGGTGATCGCCACAAGCATCACCACCCCGGTCGCATGCGTAAGCATCCCCCAGCCTACCCGCGAACGCGCATGCCAGAGCGTGCGCCCGATCGCCGCCGCAAACGCAGCCACTCCCACCGCCACCACCAACCCCGCCGCAAACATGAGCTGCGGCGAGCCGGTAAGCACCATCGAGAAAAGCGCCAGCAACCCGCCATTGAGGCATGCCCAGCCAAACCACGCCATCGGGTAGCCCCCATGCGAGGCATGGTTATCATGCAAAAGCTCGGGCACCACCCGCAGCGAGACTCCCAGCAAGACTTGGCTCAGGAAGCCAAAGAGGGCAAAGTGCGCGTGCAGGGCGATCACCATCTCCACCGGGATGGGCGGCACCTCCATGGCGCGGATGCGCAGCAGGTACAACGCCCCCGCGCCCGACATCGCCAGCCAGAACATTGCCGCTTGAAAGGCGAGGTGCGCAGGGGTCCAGAGCGAACGCTTCGAGCCGGTACGAAAGAGGTTATACACCAATGCCAAAAGCCCCGCAAAAACCAGCCACGCCCCTGCGGTGATGCACGGCCCGTTGCTCAAGATAAACCCGGCGAGCAAAAGCCCGATCCCCACCACGTGGAGAAAGAAGTGCACCAACGGAAGCCGCCCGCTCCAAAGCGAGCTCCCCGCGAGCTGCGGCCCGGCAAGATAGGCACCGGCAAAAAGGAGCGAACCGATCCACCCCAACGTGGCCAGGTGGGTTAGCGACCGAGTGACCCCGGTGACCTCCCCTCCCGCCAGAACATCCGGCCTCAAAAGCAGCGCAAGGCAGGCTAACCCAAACGAAAATAACCCTACTGCGGCAAAGCCGACTGCCGCAAGCACCGTACTGGAAGAGACCTTCCCGGCATTCATATGAGGGCAAGCTAGCATGCCCAAATCGCTAATTAAAGAAAAAAAGGTAGTTTTTTCTTTTTAAAGATTCCTTGAAGGCTTTTTGAGGCTTACGACGCTTCAAACCAATCGCAGGGCGAGCGCATCGGCCACAAGGGTGTGGCCTTCAGTGCTGGGGTGCATGCCATCGGGCAGCAGGCGAGGGCAAGCGTTCCCGTGCACCGCTTCCCACGCAGTGTAGAGGGCGCAAATATCAACCACCGGCACCCCTTCCTCCCGGGCCACGGTGCGCACTTCGCAGGCATATCGACTGCGCAGAAAATCAAAGCCGAGCGGGGCCGCCACCTCATACGGCGGCTTGCCGTAAAGCTCCCGCAGCTTCTCCGTCCACCGCACGGGGTTCGGAGTCATCAACACCGGCTCCGCCCCGGCGCGGCGCACTTCGGCGACGAAGTGGCGCAGGTTCTCCCCGTAACGAGGAAGCGCCACGCGCGGCTCCGTGGCAGGAGGTGCCTTCCAGACATCCACCGCAGAGTCGTTGATCCCAAACTGGATAACCACCTTCCGAGGCCGATGCGCGAGGACATCAGCCTCAAACCGCACACGCGCCATCTCCGTGGTATTACCCGGCACCCCCGCGTTATGAAATGCCTCCCGGGGCAGGCGCTCGCGCAGTTGGTCAGTATAGACCCACACGCCCTCTCGCGAAGCCGTCGTGGAATCTCCAAAGGTGACAATCATTGAGAGGTCTTCCCCAGAGGGTCGGTACTCCGTACCCAGGTATCAATCGTCGCCCCGTCGGCGCTCCACCCGGGCAGGAGCCGGGCATCCTGAGCGTAAAGCTCGCCCGGCGCGCTGGCGGGTGTAAGGTCGGTGGCACGGCGGATCTCCCACCAGCATTGGGCCCGGTGGTTGTGCGCGTGGTCGAGGGTGAAGCCCGCGTCCTCCAGCATCGGCCCGATCCACCCCACGCAGTGGTCGCAATAGTCGTGGTGCTGCTCCAGCCCATTGCGGATGAGAAACCCTTTGGAGGGGCAATCCTGCATATCAAAGCGGACGACCTCGTCGGGCCGGTGGGTGATCGTGTAGCCCAAATCCGGCGACTCCTCCGCAAGCGTATGCCCCCAGTATTCGAGCATCCCCGCAAAGCCATCGCGAAAGATCAACTCCCGCGCGTGGCGTTGGCTATCGTTGGAGATCGACTCGACCCAATAATCGAGCAATAGCTGCTGCCCTCCTTCGCGCTCCAGCCAATCGAAGGTCCATTCATAATAACCGCAGAAGTCGTAGGTTCCTAGCATGAGGCCACCTCCCGGATTGCTTCCAACCGCTGCGGAGCCTCACCAGCGCTCGGTTTGAAGTAGCGGTGGCGGCAGGAGCCCGCCCCACCCTCCAGCCGCATCGTAAGCCCGGCAGCAGCGGCGCGCGCCTCACCCAAGTGGTAGCAATGGGTACAGTAAAAGGGGACAATCTCCCGCCCGCCCACGCGCAGGTGGGCAATTGCCGGGCAACGGCGCACCTCGATCTCCACCTCATCCTCGCGCTCGTGGATCTCCACCTCCCCGCCCGGCTCGGCCTCGAAGAACGCGCGCCAATACGCCGCAACGGCAGGGAGCCCCCCCACACGCCAGGCATCATTTACCGGAGCAAAATAGCCCCGCCCCATGTCCTGCAAATAGCGCACCCACCCCGCCCGGCCCAGCCGCCCCTCCAAAAAACGGAAGGTGGCATTGATCGCAAAATAGAAATCTGCCGCACCTTGCGGCTTGGTGTCGTGGTAGGGGAGACTCATACGCAGAGTTGAGGGTGGAAGCGACACCCCAATCTCCCACCACCCGGGCAGCGAAGAAAGCGGTTTCAACATGGAAAGAAATTTGCCATGTTGGCCAAGGATGCCACCGCAGCTACCCGAGTTCCACCCCCGCACCGCCGCAGAACAGGCCGCCAACGCCCTACGCGAGGCGCTACAAGTGGGCCACCTCCCTGACCCGCTCCCGGGGGAGCACGTGCTGGCCGCCCACTTCGGACTAAGCCGCCCCACCGTGCGCCGGGCGCTCTCTCTGCTCGCGCAGGAAGGGTGGCTTACCTTGCGCAAAGGGAGCCGTACGCGGCTGCGGCAGCCCCACGCCCCGCGCCCCACGGGGCAGCGGGCCGTCTGTGCGCTGGTAGCGGTGCCGACCCACCCGCACTCCGAGAACCCCGTGCTCGCCGAGCTTCGCCGAGCGCTCGGGCCCGAGGTGGCGTGGGAGGTTCTCTCTGATGCCCGGCTCGCCTCGCCCCGGCCCCAACGCCGGGTGGCGGCGCTGGTAGCGGCAAGGCCGGGGGTCTGCTGGGTGCTTGCGGGGAGCACGCCGGAGCTACAAGCGTGGTTTGCCCGGAGCGGGGTGCCGACCCTTGTGCTTGGGTCAGGCACGGAGCCCGGAGTGCTCCCGTCGGTCGATCTCGACTACCGGGCCGTGGGGTGGCACGCAGCGGGCCAGCTTCTACGGGCGGGGTGCAGGCGCATCATCCTCGCCCAGCCACCACGTTTGCTCCCGGGGGATGAGGCGACCCACGCCGGGCTGGCGGCTTATTTGGCTCACCGAGGCGAGCCCCCTCCCATGGTGCTCCGCTGGCCCTCCGCCACCGCCGGGTGCGCCACGCTGGATCGGGCGCTCCAAAGCGGAGGCAAACCGGGCTTCCTGAGCCTGCGCCCTTTGCTCACCCTGACGCTGCTCACCCACCTGCTGCGGCGTGGCATCCGCTTGCCGCAAGAGGCCGCGCTGATCTCGCGGGATAGCGAGCCCTTCCTGCAAGCAGCGCTCCCCTCCCCCGCCCGCTACGAGAGCACGCCGGAAGCCCGCGTGCGCCGGGCAGCCCGTATCCTCCATGCGCTCGCGGCGGGGACGCTGCGCCCTCCGTGGCCGGAGGTGCGGCTCATGCCCGGCTTCACCCCCGGGCAGACGCTTTGAGGCACTGCCTACTCTTTACGCTGCCAGGTAAAGCGGTAGCGACCGGTGAACTCCCCGTCTTCACTCTCCTCAATCGCCAAAATAGCAGCTCTACGCCCCGATGCGCTCCACAATCGCCCCGGCGATCCGGTCGGCGTGGGCTTGGATGAGGGCATCCTCACGCCCTTCGATCAGGAGGCGGATCTTCGGTTCCGTGCCCGAGTAGCGCAGCAGCACGCGGCCTGCACCGCCGAGCATCTTCTCCGTCTCCTTGACGAGCGCCAGCACCTCCGGCAGCTCCTCCAGCGGGCGCTTCTCGCACACACGCAGGTTACGCTGGGCTTGCGGGTACTTGCGCAGGCAACGCTTGAGCTCGCTCAAGGGGCGGCCCGTCTCAGCCATAATGCGCAGGATCTGGAGCGCGGAGACGATGCCGTCTCCCGTGGTCGAGAAATCCCCAAAAATCATGTGGCCGCTCTGCTCGCCGCCGACGTTATAGCCGCCGCGCATCATCTCGGCGATGACGTAGCGGTCCCCCACCTTGGTGCGGATGACGCGCCCGCCCGCGTTGTTGAGCGTTTCATCAAGGCCGAAGTTGCTCATCACCGTTGCCACGAGGGTGTTGTGGGTGAGGCGGCCTTGTTGCAGCAAATCAAGCGCGGCGATGGCCATGATCTCGTCGCCATCGACCACCTCGCCGTTCTCATCGCAAAGCAGCACGCGGTCGGCATCGCCATCGTGGCTGATGCCGATGGGGGCCCCGGTCTCCTTCACCAGCCGGGCGATCTCCTCCGGGTGGGTGCTGCCGCAGTTGGCGTTAATGTTGAGGCCGTTGGGGGCGTTGTGCGCCACCACCAGCTCGGCCCCCAGCTCGCGCAAGATGCACGGGGTCGATTTATATGCTGCGCCGTTGGCACAATCCACCGCGATGCGGAAGCCATCCAACGTCAACCCTTTGGGGAAGCTTGCTTTGGCAAACTCGATGTAGCGACCCAGCGCGTCATCAATACGGGTGGCCCGGCCGATGTTATCTGCCGTGGGGCGGATCGACTCGATCTCGCCGCTGAAAACGAGGTCTTCAATCCGCTGCTCAATCGCGTCATCGAGCTTGTACCCGTCATGCCGGAAAAACTTGATGCCGTTATCCTCATACGGGTTGTGCGAAGCGCTCAGCACAATGCCCGCATCGGCCCGCAGCGAACGGGTAATATACGCCACCCCCGGCGTGGGCAGCGGGCCGATGACCAGCACATCCACCCCCAGCGAGGTGATGCCCGCCACCAGCGCGTTCTCCAGCATGTAGCCCGAAAGGCGCGTGTCTTTACCAATCACGATCTTGGGCCGCGCCCCGTCGCGGTGGGGCCGCCCGCCGAGCGTGGTGATGATATGGGCCGCAGCGCGCCCGAGCTTGAGCGCGGTCTCCGCCGTTACCGGCTCCACATTGGCTACACCTCGCACCCCATCGGTGCCAAAAATCTTGCGGGGGCGGTGCGAATCAACGGTTTGGGCGGGCATACGGCTGGGCAGAAGTGGGGTTATAGCTCCTCGACATGGGTTCGATGTTCTTTTTGACCAGAAACCAGAGGGTTGTCGCGATCATCAGGGAGACGAGCTTTGCCCCCCAGTTGTTGAGGATCAGGTTCTTCATTCGGTTTATTAAGAAGAAGTTCGTTTAAACGGCGGCGGAAGCCGTCAGGATCAAAATTGCGCTCGATGCGCCCCCGGTGGCAGATGGAGACAAACCCCGTCTCCTCGCTCACCACAATCGCCACGGCGTCGCTCTCTTCGGTAATCCCAAGCGCCGCGCGGTGGCGCAGGCCAAGGTTGCGGTCCAGATCATGCCGCTGGCTTAGAGGGAAGATGCACGCGGCGGATTGGATGCGGTCATTCCGAATCACCAGCCCGCCGTCGTGCAGCGGGGTCTTGGGGTGGAAGATGGTGACGATCAGCTCCTGGGAGACTTCGCAATCGATCGTCACCCCGCTCTCGGCAAAGGAGAGGATGTTGGTATCCCGCTCGATGGCGATAAGCGCGCCAAACTGGCGGTTGGAAAGATCAAACGCCGTATCAGTCAGCAGCTCGATCATCACGCGGCTGTGCGTGGTGGCGCTGAAGATGTGCTGGCTGCCCAGCGCCGCCAGCGCGCGCCGCAGCTCCGGCTGGAAGATGACAACGAGGGCAATGGCGAGAAACGCCGTAAACGAGCGCATCAACCAATAAATGACCTGCAGCTGGAGAAGCTGGGAGACCAGCGTCATCGTCAACAGCAGGATGACGAGCCCCGTAAGCACCTTCGCCCCGCGCGTGCCGCGGAAGTAAAGGTAGCTGTAGTAGATGACGACGGTGAGGATGCCGATCTCCAGCGCCGCCCCAGCCAGCTCCAGCACCTTGCCGTTGGTGAGCCGCTCTAACATCGTGCCAATACCGCATCCACCACCTGGAGCGCCTCCACGTTGGGCCGCACCTCGTGTACGCGCACGACGGCTACCCCGGCGTTACGCCCGAGGCAGGTCAGGGCCATGGTGGGCCCGGAGCGGTCTTCAATTGCCATGGTGTTGGTGATCTTCCCCAAAAACGACTTGCGCGAGACCCCCAGCACCACCGGCCACCCCTCGGCCACCAGTGCGTCTAAATGGCGCAGCAGGGTGAGGTTGTGCTCCACGGTCTTTCCGAAGCCGATACCCGGGTCGAGCGCGATCTTTTCCGGAGAAACGCCGGAGCGTAGGGCGGCGGCGGTGCGTTGTAAAAGGAAATCCCGAACCTCGGAGACGACATCCCCATACTCCGGGGCCGCCTGCATGGTGCGTGGCTCGCCCCGCATGTGCATGAGGATGATACCCGCCCCGCTCTCCGCCGCCACGCGGGCCATGCCCGGGTCTCCCTGCAAAGCGGTGACGTCGTTGATAATCTCCGCCCCGTACTCCACAGCGGCGCGGGCCACGGCGGCCTTGGAGGTATCAATGGAAACCACCGCCTGCGTGAGCCGCCCCTGCAAGCGCTCCAACACCGGGAGCACCCGCGCCAGCTCTTCGCGTTCGGAGACGGGGGCCGCGCCGGGCCGGGTCGATTCCCCCCCCACGTCGATAATTTGAGCCCCCTCCGCCTCCATGGCAAGCGCATGGGCCAGAGCCACTTCCGGGTCGAGGTAAGCCCCCCCGTCGGAGAAAGAGTCCGCCGTGAGGTTGAGGATGCCCATCACCGCGCCGTGGCAGCGAAAATCCCACTCCCGATTTTTGGTCTTCCAAAAGCCGGGTCTTGGGTTTCGAATTAGAGGCGTCTCGTTCACGGAAGCGACGTCCTTATTCAACCTCATCTCTCCTTATGCACGCAACCACCAAACCCGCCTTCCCGCCCTTCAACCTGGCCCGCCTCCTCCGCACCGTGTTTGAGCCCAAAGGGGGCGAGCGCGTCTGCATCCTCATCGACCTCGCCGACCCGCGCGCGGTGAAGGACTTTGCCTTCCTCAACGACCCGGCGCTCACCATCCAGCGGCACGCTTACGAAGTGTTTTACGAAGGCTTCCGCAACGGCGGCCTCGCCGAGCTCAACCTCAAAGGGGGGGAACTTTTTGCCTACGAGATCACCGGCGGCAGCAACCTCGACCTCCCCGACGCCGCGTTCGCGCCGGACGGCCGGGAGCTCTCGCTGGAGCGCGATATTTACCCCAACTACGATCTCATCCTCTGCATCTCCACCTACTCGGCCACCGCCCCGCTCACCGCGTTTGCCAAGCAGTACGGCTTCCGTGGGGCGACGCTCCATGGGCTCAACCCGATAATCCTCTCCTCCGGGCTCGCGGTGGATTACAACGAAGTCAGCGCCAACGCCGAGAAGCTCCGCCTGGGGATGACGCGCGCGGATAAGGTGGAGATCGACTTCGCCATCGGCGGCAAGTCCCACACCCTCACCCTAGAGCTTGGCGGGCAGGAAGCGCAGAAGAGCCACGGCCTCTGTCGCGGCGGCCCGGATGTCGCCAACCTCCCCGCCGGGGAAATCTACTTCGTTCCCACCGGGGCGGAGGGCGAGTTCCCCATGAAGTATGAGGACGGCACGCTCGGCCTCATGCGGGTGACCGGGGGGCGCGTCGTCGAGGCCACCCTCCTGAGCGGCAATGCACAGACCATCGCCGCGCACAACGCCAAGCTCCAGAGCGACCCCGTTACCGGGGAGCTGGGCGAGCTCGGCTTCGGCACACAGGAGCTGCCCGTCTCCGGGCGCGACATTCAGGACGAAAAGATCCTCGGCACCCTACACGTCGCCACCGGCCGCAGCGACCACCTCGGCGGCAGCCTCACGCCTGACCGCTTTGCCAATAAGATGAACGCCACGCACGACGACATCCTCTTCGCCCCCTTCAAAACGCCGGAGGTCGATGTCGCCCAAGCCCGCCTCTACAAAAACGGCGAGGTCAAAGTGCTCATCGAGCACTTCGAGCCCAAATACATGCGCGAGCTGCTCTCCGCATAAGCGCGGCAGCGCCTGGAGGGCGGACCTCCGTGTCCGCCGCGGCGTTGGAGCCCATGTCTCCTCGCGCCCGCATCCCAGCCCCTACCCCACCTTCGTGAGCGACCCCCTGCTAACCCCCCTTCGGGAAACCTTCGGCTACGACGCCTACCGCCCGCTCCAGCGCGAGATTATCGAATCCGCGCTGGCCGGGCGCGACGTCTTCGCCCTCCTGCCCACGGGGGGCGGCAAATCGCTCTGCTTCCAGATCCCCGCGCTTGTGCGCGAGGGGTTGACGCTCGTGGTCTCCCCCCTCATCGCCTTGATGAAGGACCAGGTAGACCAGCTTACCGCCGCCGGGGTGCCTGCGACCTACCTGAACTCCACCCTCGGCGCCACCGAAAGCCGCGCCCGCCTGCGTGGCCTGCACCGGGGCGAGTACCGGCTCCTCTACGCCGCCCCCGAGCGCCTCTTGCTGGAGGAATGGCGCGAAAACCTGCGCGCGTGGAACGTCACCGCCATCGCCATTGATGAGGCCCACTGCGTCTCCGAATGGGGGCACGACTTCCGGCCCGAGTATCGGCAGCTTGCCCAGCTTCGCGAGCTGCTGCCGCACGCCCCTGTCATGGCGCTCACCGCCACTGCTACCGAGCGTGTGCGGGAGGATATCGTGCGCGAGCTGCGCCTGCACGAGCCCGCCGTTTACGTCGCCAGCTTCAACCGGCCCAACCTTACCTACCGCGTCACCCCCAAGGCGCAGCCGCTCAAGCAAATCCTCGACTACGTGGGCCGCCGCTTTGAGGAGAGCGGCATCGTCTACTGCGCCTCGCGCAGCGCCGCCGAGCGCGTGGCAGAGGCCCTCATCGCCAAGGGCCACTCCGCACGCCCCTACCACGCCGGGCTGGAGCCCGAAGTACGCGCCAAAAACCAGGAGCTTTTCCTGCGGGATGAGGTGCGCGTCATTTGCGCCACCATCGCCTTCGGCATGGGGATCAATAAGCCCAACGTCCGCTGGGTCATCCACCATGATCTGCCCAAAAACATTGAAGGCTACTACCAGGAAACCGGCCGCGCCGGCCGCGACAGCCTCCCCGGCGAGTGCCTCCTGCTCTTCAGCCCGGGGGATGTCGCCAAGCAGATCCATTTTCTGGACGAAATCTCCGACGACGAAGAGCGCCGCAACGCCCACGCGCAGCTCCGCCGCATCGTCCACTACGCCGAGTCGGGCCAGTGCCGACGCTCCGAGCTTCTCTCCTACTTTGGCGAAGCCTACCCGGAGGCCAACTGCGCCGGGTGCGATAACTGCCTTGAGCCTCGCGAAACGTATGACGGCACCGTCCACACCCAGAAGCTCCTCTCCTGCGCCCTCCGCGTGGAGAAAGCGAGCGGCATCCGCACCGGGTTGAACCATTTGATCGAAGTCCTCACCGGCAGCACCTCCGAGAAAGTGCTCCGCTGGGGCCACGACCGCCTGAGCACCTACGGCATCGGCAAAGACCTCCCCCGCCCCCAATGGGCCGCCGTGGGGCGCGAGCTGGTGCGGCTGGGGTATATGGCGCAATCTACCGATGCCTTCCCCACCATCGGCGTCACCCCCAAAGGGGTGGAAGCCCTCAAGGCCCGCCAGAGCATCGAGCTCACCAAGCCGCTCGCCCTCCCCAAAACCCGCCGCCCCGCCGCCGAACGCGCGGGCGAGATCGTGGGCGACGACATCCTCTTCAACCGGCTCCGCTCCCTGCGCAAGCGGCTGGCCGACGAGCGCAGCGTGCCCGCCTACATCATCTTTGGCGATACCACGCTCAAGGAAATGGCGCGCGACCTCCCCCAGACGCTGGAGGCGATGAGCCATATCTCCGGCGTAGGCCAAAAGAAGCTCGCCGAGTTTGGCCAGCTCTTCGCCGAAGAAGTCGCCGCGCACCTCCGGGAAAAAGGGTAGCCCCCTTCCACCATCTGGAAAAAAGGGGCACTTATTTTCTTGTTAAAAGATAAGTAGATAATTAACAAAGAGTTTATGTGCCGTACCCCCCTGCTGCTCTTCGTGGCCCTTGCGCTCACCGCCCCCTTGGCCGGGGCCGCTCGCAACCTCGCCGCTGGCCTCCCCGCTTCGTTTGACCCCCAACCCAACTACGGCCCCAGCACCGACGCGGGAGATCCACTCCAGCTCACCGACGGCGCCCCCGCCTCAGGCAAGGGCCAGCTCTGGGTCCGCAAAGAAGCCGTGGGCTGGGCCCACCCCAAGCAGCCGATCTTTATCTCCTTCGACCTCGGGGAGCCGAAAGCGATCGGCTCCGTCTCCCTCCGCACGGCGGCGGGGCAAGCCGGGGTCTACTGGCCCACGGCCATCGGCCTTTTCCTCAGTGACGATGGGCAGACGTGGAGGGACGCCGGGGAGATCATCTCCCAATCCATCGAGGAGGGGCTGCCCGAGCCGATGGCGTATGCGGAGCACCGCTTCACTCTTCGCAACGTGGCCGCGCGGGCCCGCTACGTAGCGCTCTGCGTGGCACGCGGCGGCTCCGGTTTTTTTGTGACGGATGAGGTCGAAATCTCCGAAGACGAAAGCGGGGCCCCGCCACGCACCTTGCCGGTGGTGGGAGATTTGGCCGCCGTGCGCAAATCGATCCACGAAGGCCAATCCGCCCGCATGGCGCTGCGCCGGCTTGGGCTCGACCTGAGCCGCCTGCGCGAGATCGTGCAGCGCGCGCCCCTTCCGCCCGGGGAGAAAACGGCCTTCCTCACCGAGCTGGAGCAGCAGGTGGCCACCGCCCGCACCCAAGCTCCCCCGGTGGCGGAGCCGCTGCGCACCGTCATCCCTATCACCCCCGCCCAAGCACAGCTCCTCGCGTTCCATGGCCGGTTGCTGGAGAAGCAAGGCTACCCGCGCCTCTACTTCACGAAAACCCACCGCAATGCCTACCTCGGCTGGCTGGAAACCCCGGCGCTCAAGAAGCAGGAGCCGATCCACCTCGCCTACCGGCAAATGGTGGACGAAACCCGCGCCGACCTCTTTCTGGCCACTAACGCCTCCGGCGAGCAAGCCCAAGTCACCCTCAAGCTCGATGCCCCCGCCGAGGCCCTTACCGTCCGCTATTGCCCTTGGACAGATACCCCACAGCTTGAACCCGTCGCCACCGCCCTGCTCCCGGCAGAAGGAGACAATGGAGAATGGCACATCCCCCTCCCTCCCGGCATGACCACCAAGATCTGGGTGAGTGTCGATGCGGGCAAGCTCCCCCCCGGCAAGCACACCTACCAAGGCACCCTTTCCGGGGCAGGCACCTCGCCTACCCCGGTGAGCCTGAGCACAGAGATCTCGCCGCTCAAAATGGGGCGGCCCAGCCTGCACCTCGGCGTTTGGGATTATACCAACTCCCAAAGCAGCTACGGCCTCAACACCGCCAACCGCGAGGCCGCGCTCGCCCTCATGCGCAGCCACGGCGTCGATAGCCCGTGGGCCACCCCCGCGCTCTTGCCGATGCCCTCGGAGGCCGACTTCGATGCACAAGACCGCCTCCTGCCCGACCGGCTCGATTTCTCCCGCTTCGACGCATGGCTCAAGCTCTGGCCCGATGCCCGGCGCTACATGGTCTTCCTCAACGTCAAAGACCAGATCGGCGGCGCCCGTGTGGGCACCCCTCAGTTCGGCCCCCGCGTAGAGGCATGGGCGCAGGCGCTCTGGCAGCATGCGGGCCTGCGCGGCGTCAAACCCGGGCAGTTGATCCTGCTACTGGTCGATGAGCCTAAAACCGATGCGCAAGACCAGCTCCTCGTGGCATGGGCCGAGCCGATCCGCGACGCCGTGCCCGAGCTGAAGATCTGGAGCGACCCCGTTTGGAAAGACCCGCTCGCCTCTGCCCACCCTGCCGCGTTTGAGCTTCCCGACATCCTCTGCCCCAACTCCGGCACCCTCGCCAAGGGCGGCCCTGCCACCGTCGCCTTCTACCAGGCCAAGCGGGCCGAGGGCAAACCGCTGGAAACCTACTCCTGCTCCGCCCTCGCCCCCCATGCAGACCCAAGCCGCTACTTCCGCATGCTCCCCTGGAGCGGCTGGCCCCTGCGCGTGCAGGCCGTTGGCTTCTGGTCCTTTGGCGATACTGGCGGCCTTGCCGATTGCTGGGCAGCGTACGAGCCGAGCCGGGGCATCTGGTACGCCCCGGCCTTCATCGGCCGGGATAGCGCCACCGACACCCTCCACTGGCAAGCCGTGCGCGAAGGCGTGCTCGACTACGAATACCTCCGCATGCTGGAGCGTTCGCTCCCCACGATCACCGAAGCCCCCCTCCGCGCCGAGGCCGAAGCCCTCCTGAGCGACGCCGCCGTGGCCGCCCTCTTCCATGGGTGGACTCAGGCCGACAGCGCCGCTTGGCGCGGGGCCACCCACCCGGAAGCCCCCGACCTCCACCGGGCCAAAGTCCTCGCCCTTTTGGAGCGCCTGCCCACCCCCAAAAAATAAGAAAACCCTTCCGAATGTCGCCAAATTCGCTTGCAATAGGAGATAATGAGATATAGGAATTAAAAGCAATGAGCCAACCTGCCCCATCTCCCTTGAAGCTCAACTCCCGCAACGGTGGCCTTCTCAGCAACCAGATCGCCAACCACTACCGGCAGGAGATCTTCAGAGGGGCATTCCCCTCCGGCTCCCACCTCCCGACCTGCCAGGAAGTGGCCAAAGAAGCCGGGGTCGCTGCGCAAACGGTCAACCGCGCCTTCGACCTCCTTGCGGAGGAGGGGCTCGTCTCGCGGCGGCGCTCGGTGGGCACCATCGTCCACTGGGGTGGCGAAGCCCCCCGGCAGCTCACGCGCACCCCCCGCTCTCCGCGCCACACGTCGTTGCCCATCTGCCAAGTGGCCCGTATTTCGACGCTCAAGACCGACGAATCAGACCTGTTTGTGGATTACCTCAACGGCTTCACCGAAGGGTTTGATGCCTGGAAATGCCGCTTCGAGATCGCCCACCTGCGAGACACCCAGTCCGACCTTGAGATGGTAAAAGCCCTTATCGAGCAGCGGCAGGCGCGCGGGCTCGTCTGCATGCCACTGGCCTCGGACGCCATGGAGTACCTGGTGGCATCGCGCTTCCCGCTCGTCTTCATCAACCACGACGAGTCGGCCCGGGGCGTCACCAGCGTCATTGCCGACCCCGTGCGCGGCTACCACGAAGCGTGGGCCTTTGTAGACCAGCTCGGCCACCGCCACGCCGCCTTCTTCGGGCTCGATGTGCCAAACTTCGGCCCGCGCTCCCAGCAATGCGCCTCGGGCCGCGAGCTGGCCCAGCCGCTTTGCACCCTGCAAACGGCCGTCAAGGCCCCCGCAGGAGCCACCCCCGAGCAGATTTGGGATGCACTGGTCCAAACCTACGGCCCATGGAAGCGCGGTGCCCGGCCGCGCCGCTGGCCCACGCTCTTCTTCGTCCAGACCGATGTCATCGCCACCAAGCTCATCCGCGCCCTGCGCGAGCACGGCGTGCGCGTGCCCACCGACCTTTCGGTGATCGGGTTTAACGACGCCTCCATCGCCAAACACTGGGACCCCCCGCTCACCACGCTAGCCAAGCCGCGCTTCCAGATGGCGCTGGCCGCAGCCCGGCTCCTGCTCGACTTGCTGGCCGGGCGGCCCGCCGCCGTGGCGGCATTGCAGACCTTCCCGATCCGCCTGCTGGAGCGCGAGAGCGCCTCCACCCCACCCCCTCTTTGACCCATGCCCCCCTCCCGGAGAGAGCAACGCGGTTTCAGCCTGCTGGAGCTGGTGAGCGCCGTTGCCGTGCTCGCAGTGCTGGCGCTTCTTTCCCTAAGCGGCGTGCGCTCCCTGCGCGAGCGAGCCCAGCTCACCGGGTGCGCGGGCAACCTCCGGCAGATCGGGGCAGTGATGAGCGTCTACCTCGCCGACCATGATCTCTTCTTCCCTCCCACTTCGTGGGAAAACCAGATCCTCGTCGGCGGGGCCAAGGGAGAGTTCCCCGGTTACGAAGGCAAGCCTGCCACACGGCCGCTCAATGCCTACGTCAACAACAACTACGACATCTTCCGCTGCCCCGCCGATGTCGGCTACCGCAACAACCCCGAGAGGGAAGCCTTTCAGCCCACCTTTAAAGGCAAGACTTACTTCCAAATGTTTGGCAACTGCTACCGCTACAACGCCCGCAGCGTGGGCAAGGGCTCGCTAACCAAGGTGGAAAAAGGGGTCAACGCAGAGATGCACAAGCTCCCCGAGATTCGCAACCCCTCGCGCTTCATCGTCATGGGCGATTCAGACACCTTCTCATGGATGCCGCAGTCCGCCGGAGTCCCCCGGTGGAATACCGACTGGCATGGCGTGCGGCGCGAGGGCTCCAACCTCTGGCCCATCTGCAACGTCCTCTTTGCCGACGGGCATATCGAAACCATCGCCGTCACCAACAAGCCCTCTCCCGCCACCTTTGGCGATAACTACCATTTCGACATCCATAACAAACCCTGAATCCCGGTTCGAAAAGACCGTCTCCCAACCTCCAAATCCGCACCATGAAACCCCTCCTACTTGCATCCGCACTACTTGGTCTCTGGGTCAACTCATCCTTGGCCCAACTCCTCGTTCCCCGCTCCTCCGAAGAATTTACCGACTACCTCGCCGGACGTAGCTATGAAGGCAATGTCCTCCCGCCCGCCAATACCGGGGCTGCCTTTGTTCGCAAGGCATCCGGCACCATTTCTCAGGAATCGGTAGCCGGAGGCAACCTCACTTTCAAAACCCCCGTCAGCGGAGGCGGGCAGACGCTGAGCTGGCAAGTGGGCAGCCTGCTCCCCGCGGGAGGGACTAGCGAAACCTGGTGGACAGACAATGTCAGCCCGACCAAAGGCTTCACCGTTGAGTTTCGCCTTCAAGCCCTGCCTAGCGAAGTGGTGGAGGGGTCAACCGTGGACTATCGCTTTAACTTCATCGCCAGCTACAATACCGCCACGAGCGACAGCCAAGTCCTTGCCATTAGCGGCAACCAAGTCCTCTGGGGTGCCACCGTCCTCTCCACGGCCAATAACTCCAGCGACTTCCATGTCTATCGGCTAGTCCGCGAAGCCAATGCCAACACCTACCAACTCTGGCGGGATGATGTGCAAATCGGCGTGGACCTTGCGGGAAGCATCACGGCCCAGAACCGCTTCTGGTTTGGCGACTGGGGCGGCCAGCCCGGCGGCGGCGTGCTCGACTTCCTCCGGTGGGATACCAGTGGCGCGTACGCCCCCGTCCCCGAACCCAGTGCCGCGGCACTCCTCCTCCTAGCGGGTGCGGGCATCGCCTTCCTCCGCCGCCGCAACGGCTAACCCTCCCTTACCCCCATGCGAAGCAAACGATTCCTGGCCGCGCTGTTTGGCGGGCTGGCCATGGCGGGCGGCGCTTGCGCCCAAGGCATCCCCGAAGGGCCCATTGCGGTGGAGAAAGAGGTCTTCCAGTATTTTGTGGATGACTACCTTGTGGAGAACCGGTTTGACCGCCTCTTCCTCGTCTCCGTGCGCCACCATGTCCACACCGGCAAGCCGGACGCGGCCAACCCTGTCATGGTGGCCGACAAACCGTGGGAGACCTACGGCATCATCGGCGGGGCATCCGTCACCCGCGACCCGGAGAGCGGGCGCTTCCGTGCCTACTACCACCTCTTTGCCGAGCCCGATAAATCGACCCCGGCGCGCGCCGCCTATGCGGAGTCGGAAGACGGGGTGAAGTGGACAAAGCCGCTTTTCGACATCCGCACCTACAAGGGAGAGCCGACCAACATCATCTTCCCGCCCACCGCCAAGCAAGAGGCGATCCTCTTCCAACTCGTGGATGTCCCCCCCGCCCTGCGGCAAGGCCACCAATGGCTCGCCTACTACATGGGCGAGGATGGAGGCTACCTCGCGGGCTCGCAAGATGGCATCCACTGGCAGAGTGTGCAGCACATCATCCCCGACCGCAGCGATTGCCAACACAATGTCGTCTATGATGCGCGGCGCAAAGAGTTCGCCATCTACTACCGCAACCTCCAGCAATTCCGCCAGCGGACGAATACCCCCATCCCCGGGACGACGCGCGTGATCTCGCGGATCGCCAGCCCGGAGCTCTTCACACTTTGGAAAGGGCGCCCGCAAGCCGTCATCATCCCCGAAGACGAGGATGCGCTGCTGCTTTACGGAATGCCGGTGACGATGCGCGGCGGCGTCTACTTCGGCTTCCTTGAGCAGTACGACATCTACCCTAAAGACGAGCTTAACGTGGAGCTACGCACCAGCCGCGACGGCATCGTCTGGCGGCGGCAACGCAGCAAGGAAGGCCACCTCATCCGTCGGGGAAAAACGGGCGCTTGGGATGGCGGGATGATCAAGCCCGCCGGGCTCGTCGAAGTAGGCGACGAATGGCTCCTCTACTACACCGGCTACGCGGGCAACCACCGCGAAGTCCTCCAAAAACCGGGCGCGATGGGGCTGCTCCGCTTCCGCAAGGAGGGGTTCGTCTCCATTCGCTCACACCCGAAGGATCTCTCCTACGTCATCACCCGGCCCCTCATCTGGCCGGAAGGAAACCTTTGGGTGAACTTTGATGGGGTGAACGCCTTCCCCGAGCCCGGCTCGCTGAGAGTGCGGGTGGTCGATGCCGATCGCACCGAGATCCCTGGCTTCTCCTACGAGGAGTGCGAAGGCATCACCGGCGATGCCGTACGCGCCGAAATCCGGTGGAAAAATGCGTCACTAGCCAACCTTGCGGGCAAGGAGATCCGGCTCGAGTTCCAGTTCGAGCGGGGCGACCTTTTTGGCTTCATTGCGCGATGAAGCGGCTCCTCCTTTTTCTGCTCCCCCTTGCCGCTACCGCCTGCGCGGGGGAGCTACCGGAGCGCGCGTCCGAGGCGTTTGCCGACCTTCAGGAAGGCCGCAGCTACGAGGCCGAGAGCTTGCCCCACCGCAACCCGGGCGCGCCATTTATCCGCAAGGGCACGCACACCCCCACCGTCGAAGCCGTTGCCGATGGGCACCTCACCTTCCAGACTGACGCCCCTCTCGAAACCCTGAGCTACCAGGTGGGCGAGCTCCTCCCTGCCACTGGCGAAAGCCCTACCTGGTGGACCGCCCACGCCACCCCGGAGAAGGGGTACACCGTGGAGCTTCGGCTGCGCGCCCTCACCGGGCCTTACCGCTTTAGCTTCATCGCCAGCCATGCCAATGCCGAGGCGGATGATCAGGTCCTCTCCATCGAGGAGTCGGCCACTCTTTGGGGGCGCGAGGTCTTGAGCCACGAGCCGAATGACGACGCTTTCCACACCTTCCGCCTCGTGCGCGAGCCGGGGGGCAACCGCTACCAACTCTGGCGCGACGGCGAGCAGATCGGCCGCGACCTCAAAGGCTCGGGCTCGTACGAAAACCGCTTCTGGTTTGGCGATTGGGGCGGCAAACCGGGCGGCGGCGTGCTCGATTACCTCCGTTGGGACACCACCGGAGCCTACCGCCCGGCCACCTCCCCATAGTTCCCATGCAAACCCCTTCTCTAACCGGGTGGGACTACTCCATCGCCCTCCTCTACCTGGCGGCCTCCATGGCCCTAGGCCTGCTCGCGGGAGGGCGGCAGAAGGATCTTAAAACGTACCTATTGGCCGGGCACCAGATGCACTGGGCCATGATCGCCATCTCCATTCTCGCGGCGCTCTTTAGCGGCATCAGCTTTCTGGGGGCTCCGGCAGAGTCGTTTGGGCACAACCTCGTCTACCTCTGGGGGCTGCTGGCTTACTTCATCGCCACGCCCATCACCACGCTCATCTTCCTCCCCTTCTTCTTCCGGCTTAATTTCTATACCGCCTACGAATACCTTGAGCACCGCTTCGATCTCCGGCTGCGCCGCGTCGCTTCGGCTTCGTTTCTCTTCCGCGTCGTCTTCTGGCTGGCACTTGCGCTCTTTGCGCCATCGCTAGTCATTTCCGAAATGACGGGAATGCCCCTTTGGGCCGCCGTGGCGCTCGCCGGGCTTTCCACGCTGATCTACACAACGGTGGGGGGGATGCGCGCCGTCATCTACACCGATGTCATGCAGTTTGCCGTGCTGCTGCTCGGTATCGGCGCAGTGCTCTGGGTCGCGCTGGGGCAGACCCCCGGCGGCATCTCCGGAGCGTGGCAAGTCGCCGAGGCGGGCGGGCGCACCCGCTTTATCGACTGGAGCTTCTCGCTCACCGAGCGGATGACCCTGCTGGGCGCATTTATCGGCGGCCTTTTCATTAACCTTGTGGCGCTGGTGACAGACCAAGTTTCCGTACAACGCTACCTGACGGCCTCCTCCCTCAAAGAAAGCCAGCGCGCTCTTTGGATGAAACTCTGGCTGATGCTCCCGCTCGTGGGGGTCTTCTACTTCACCGGCATCGTCCTCTACGCCTTTTACCAAGCCCACCCGGAGCTCGCCGCCACGCTACAGAACCCGGACCGCGTGCTCCCCCACTTTATCGGCAGGCAACTGGCCAGCCCGCTGCCCGGGGTGATGATTGCGGCGATCCTAGCCGCTACGATGTCTACCGTCTCCGCCGGGATCAATTCGCTCACCACCGCCACACTGATGGACTTTGTCTACGCAGGCCGTGAGACGACACAGAACCCCAGCGAAGAAACCACCCGGGTACGGGTGGCGCGGCGGTGGACGGTAGGCTATGGCATCCTCGTCACAGTGCTCGCCCTCGGGGTCAGCCGGTTGGGGACGTTTGTGGAGGCATCCAACAAAATCACCGGCTTTTTCGGTGGCCCACTATTGGGGATTTTCTTCCTCGGTGTCTTCTCGCGCCGGGCCAATGCACGCGGCTCGCTCTTCGGCGCAGTGGCGGGGTTCGTAGCCGTTGTGGTGGCGGGGTTGCAAACGCCGGTCTCCTTCATGTGGTATGCGCTCATCGGCTGTGCCGTCACCTTCCTCGCAGGAGAGGGATTTAGCCGCTTTTTCCCGGAGCCGACTCCTGCCCAGCGCAGCTTCAGCCGCCACGCGGCAAAAACAACCACCCCCGCCGCCGAAACCGAAACCCTTCTTAGGAGGTAATCGGTCTATGGCATACATCGCAACCACACTTACCGGGATGGAGGAAGCCCGGCGCAACCGGGGGTGGCTTCTTGCTCTCGGCATCGGCCTGTTGGTCCTGGGGCTTATGGCCTCTTCGACTCTGGTGGCCACGACTTTCGCCACCATCTATTTTCTAGGCATCCTGCTCCTTATCGGTGGGGCCATGGAGATCATGAACGCCTTTCGCCACGGAGCATATGGCGGCTTCTGGATGCACCTCTTTGTCGGCATTCTCGACATGGTTGTTGGCGCGCTGCTCCTTGCCTTCCCGGCATCTGGGGCGGCAGCGCTTACGCTCATCCTCGCCATCTTCCTGCTCGTGGGCGGGTTGATGCGGACGACCACCGGCATCATCTCCGACTTGCCCAAGCGCGGCTGGGCCATTGTAAGTGGCTTGGTCGATTTCGTGCTCGGGCTCATGCTGCTCGCCTCGTGGCCCGTCTCGGCGCTCTGGTTCCTGGGGTTGGCAGTAGGCATCGCGCTGATCTTCCGCGGCATCTGGTGGATGGCGTTCTCCTTCTCGCTCGGTAAGCCGACCCCCGAGCCCGTGCAATAGCCCCGCTTACCGCGCGGCGGCTGCCCCTTTTGCAAAGGGGTAGCCTTCAAACCGCTCGGGCTGTAAGCCGATGCCCCGGCGCAGCACCTCAGGGTTGGTGGAGTAGAAGTCCGGGAAGTCAAACGCGCCCCTGTTCAACGCAGCGTCCGGCACATAGCCACTCTTCGCGCTCTTGCCTTTGAGCCCGGCAAACTGTGGGTCGGCCACTACGGAGTCGGTGGGGCGCACGCGGCGGTTGTATTCCTCCACGCCCATGCGGGTGTGGCCAAGGTCTTTGCCCTTCTCCACAAAGCTCAAGATCCAGAAAAGCTTCTTCTCATCATCCGGCACGCGGGGAAAGTAAGCGTTGGAGCGGTCCACAATCTTCCCTTTCCACTCGTGGAGCCAGATCCCCTTCTTGTACGCCGAGTTGCAGGTAAAGATGTTGTTCTCAAACGTCATCTCCCCCTTGCCTGCGGTAGCGATGGAGGCTTGGATCATCGGCACAACGATAACACTGTGCTCCAAGCGGAAGTTATCACACCCATTGAGCCCAAACGTGTTGAACCCGCTGATCGCCACGCAGTTGGAGATCGTCACATCCCGCCCGCCCCACACGGTGGCAAAGCCGGTACCGTAGCCGCGCCCTCGCGAGTCGCTAAAGCAGCGGGAGATCACCACATCATTGCTCTCATAGAGCGAGAAGACGCGGGGCGAAACATGGTTCCCCCCCACCAGGCGAAACTGGCCAAAGTAAAACCCATCGACCCGGATGTGGGATTTTCCGTTGATCACCCACGACTCCTCCAGCAATTTCCCGCCGCTGCCAAACTCCACCCGCTCACCCGGCAGACTGCGGAAGGTGATCGGCGCGCCCTTCTCGCCCGTGGCTCGTACACGCACACGCTCGGCATAGTTGCCGCCCGCCACCCAGACCGTATCGCCCGGGCCTACGCGCCCCGCTGCCGTAGCCACGTTGCGCCAGGCCGTTGAGCGAGTGAGGCCATCGCGCGCATCATCCCCATCTGGAGCGACGTAGTAGACCTTCGGCTCCGAAGGCGCAGCCGCGGTGGTGAAGGAAATAACGCCAAACTCCGGCTCCTCGCAGTACGCGGGCCCAGCCGGGCCAGACTGCCGGTGAGGGTAGCTCAAAGAGCGAATCTGGAAGTAGTAGGTGGTTGCGGGCTTAAGCCCCGTAAGGCTATAGGCCCCGTACTTGTTGGACACCTGGTAGTCCAAGGTGTTGGAGCACTCGGGCGTCTCCCCCCACGCGAGCTTGCAGATCACGTTGTCTCCCACCGACCACTCGATATTCGCCGTAGTGGCGCTCACGGAGTGGACTTGCGGCTTGCTCATCGAGACGCTCGTGCGCAGCTCATCACGATACGGCCCCGCCGGTTTACCCAGCGCGCCGTAGGCCGCCAGTAACTCCCCAGGCGCTTGCAGCACGGTGGAGTGCGCCCCGGCCTCCGTGGCCGGTTTGCGCGCATAAACATTGTAGTCGCTATAAACCACCACAGGGTTTTCCGATGCCTCGGCTTTGGGCTCCGCACTGCCAAAGAGGCCTTTGATCTTCTCCAACACCCCAGCAGGAGCCGGTGCGACGGCCTTGCCTTGCAAAAGCACTTCCCCCTCGCGGTTCTCAAACACGTTGCTGGAAAGGTGCAACCCCGATGCCCCGCCCGCCGCGCGGATCGCCCCCTTCGTAAACCCTGCAAACGCACAGTGCACGATACGCGCGCCCGCCGTTCCCTGTAGCTCCAGCGCCACGGGGGCCCCTTGCAAACGGGCGTTTTCAACCCGCAAGTTGGCCCCGCCCTGCACCTTCACCGGTTGCTCAAAGACCAGCCGCTCCAGCGTCACTCCCCGCCCTTCGCTGACGGTTAGTACGCCTTGCACCCGCGCCTCGCCTTTACCTCGGCCCCGGAGTGTGATCGCCCCGCTCCCCGCCTTCAGGTGAGCCTCGCCGGGGTAAACACCCGGCTCCAGATAAAGCGTGGCCCCTGCGGGCAAGTCGCGCACGGCGCGGGCGAGCGTGCCCCACGCCTTCCCGAGCGAAAGGCCATCGGCGGCGTCATCCCCACCCGGCTTGAGGAAAAAGACATTGGCCCGATACGGATGCGCCCCGGCGTCTGCCCCGTTATCCCCCTTACCGCGAAAGGTCGAGGTGGCCTGAAGCCGGAAATCGAAGTTGAGCGGGTCGGCAAACTCGGCGTTCCAATCGGTCCCTTTGCTTTCGAGGTGGATTGTATTTTTAGGCCACCCTGTTGCCTCAACGTAGATATTCTTCATCCCCACGAGGCTATTCTCCATAAACCTCATGTGCCCCGCGCCCACCGCCACGGAGCGGCGGCCCGTGCCGAGCGTGCCCCCGCCTTTGATGAAGAGGTCCGCCCCGCCATTGCCCCACGCAAGCGAATCCTCAATGGCGTTGGCCCCATCCATCCCCTGCCCATAAAGGCGCAAGCCGTTATCTCCGGAGAGATAGCCGAGGCAATGGCGGATCACCCCATCCTTGGGCGAGAAGATGACGATATTGCCCCCCGAGTTGCTAAAGGGCGCGGTGTTCCCGTAGCCGGTGCTGTATTCGATCACGTTATGACGCCCCTCTTTGCTGCGGCTGCTCATGGCGATGCCGCCCCCATTGAGGTACGCCGTGCAGTAGCGCACCACGCAGTCAACCGGGTCAAAGAGAAGCATCCCCCAGACCGCATAGTTCCCCGGGGTATAGGGAACTTCCTGCGAAGTATTAAACCCCGTGAACGCGAGCCCCTCGACCACCACGCCGGTTGGTTTTTCGAAAAAGATACCGTTATCCCCCACAAGCCCGATGGTATAGGCATGCGCGCTGGCGGGCTTGAAGTCGCTCGTGGAAATGTAGAGCTTTTTGGCCGCGGCATCGTGGTAGTAGCCACCCGGGGTGAGGGCCACATCGGCCCTGTTGGGGAGCGGCACCAAGGGGGTCAGCGTCGTCACTTCATTGACGCCTTGCACCTCGCGGTCAAACTCCGCCACAAAAACGCGCGGCTGCCCCTCCACCGGCAGGAACGCAGGGGCACGCACATCGCCCCGCACCACCACGCTCCCCGCGATTTCGGCGCGGATCGTCGTCACGCTTCCCTTCGCCCCGAGGTTCTTGCGGCTCACGCTCCCGAAGTACTCGCCCGGGGCGATGGTGAGCGTATCTCCGGGAGCCAGCGCATCGACCCCGCGCTGGATTGTTTTGAAAGCAGCCTCGCGGCTCGAGCCCGCGTGCGCGTCATCTCCCTGCGGGCTCACAAAATACTCTGCACCCCATGCCGGAAAGCAAAGGGTGAGGAAAAGAACGAGCCAGATACAGCGCAACACGGGGGGAGAGGCTTTCATAGAGAACCCAAGAGCTACCTTAAACCCACCCGAAGCTGGAATGGGGTGCCCTTTCAAAAACCTAGAGGTTTCAAGCACTTCTCGCCCCACCACCCCGGAAAGGCAAACCTTCCCCACGCCTTCCAGGGGAATATAATCCTTTATATTTTCCCGATTGACCCCGCCCCCACTTCGGCGTAAAGCCTCCCATTGCCCATGAACCCCCTCTTTGCCCCCGCTGCCGACCGCACCGCTACCCTGCAAACCTGGCTGGATGCCGAGCTTCTTGGGCGCGCCCGCCCCGCTACCACGCCGCGCCCCGAGGGGTGGGTTGCCCTCTCTGGCACCGTGGAAATGCCGGAGGGGGGGCCCGTGCTCCGCCATGCGGCAGAAGGGGCGCGCCAGTTCCTTGGGCAGATGCGCCCCGAGCCGGGCGGCGCCCCCGTGCGGCTGGCGCTGGAGAGCGGCATCAAACAGGATGGTTTCCAGTGGGAGGCCACCGAAGCCGCGCTGGAAATCCGCGCCTCCAACGAGCGTGGCCTTGCCAATGCGCTCCACTACCTTGCGTGGGAGCTGGCGGCACATGGCGGCCCATGGCTTCCCCCCGGCACGCTGGAGCGTACGCCCACCCTCGCCACGCGGCTTACCGAGGGTGTCTTCACCCCCACAGAGCAAACGCCGGAGAACCCCGGCATCCTCTCCGACGCCTACCTCCAGCTCATGGCGCGCTTTGGCGCCACGGGGCTTAAAACCAAGATCTCCATCTTCCACTACTGGCGCTCAACCACGTTGCCAGAGCTCAACGCCCCCGAGGTGGAGGCGCGCATCGCCGGGTTGCGCGCCCATGCCCAGCGGCTGGCAGAGCACGGGCTGGAGCTTTTCCTCATCATCAACGCCCCCCCGCTTCCACCCGATCACCCCGTCTTTGCCGCCCACCCGGAAGTCGTCGGAGCGAGAGACGAAGTGTTTATGGAAGAGCTCAGCGGGCGCGACCGCCGCGTCCTCTGCGCCAGCCAGCCAAAAGTACAGGCGGCCTACCGAGAAGTCCTCTCCGCGCTCTTTGGCGACTTACCGGAAGCCGCCGGCGGCATCATCCTTATCGGGGGCGAAGGATTTCGCCACTGCTTCATGCGCCCGGCCGGGGCCGAACCGACGAATTGCCCCCACTGCCGGGGTCGCGATGCGCACGAGCGCGTCGCCACGCTCGTCAACACCATCCACACCGGCATTCGCGCCGCAGGCCGTGGCCAGCGCCTTCTGGCGTGGCCGTACTCTGCATTTGTGTGGTCGCGGGATGATGCCACGGAATCCCGCTGGATCTCCCACCTCGCCCCCGGTGTGGAGGTTTTGAGCAACTTCGACTGCGGCGACCCAGACCCCACCCACCCCGAAGGCGGCCACCTTTTCGACTACAACCTCCGCATGAGAGGCCCCAGCACCCGCTACGCCGCACAGGCGGCCGCCTGTCGCAAGCAGGGCTTGCCGATGCTCGCCAAGACGGAGACCAACACCACACCCGATACCTTCTTCCTCCCCTACCTGCCGCTCCCCTTCCGCTGGCATGAGCGGTTTGCCGCCATCCGCGACTCCGGAGCTGCCGGCTTCATGGGCCAATGGCGCTTTTATGGGATGAACGGCTCCCTCCCCGAAGAGCTGCAATACCACTCCGTATGGAACCCCGAGCGGAGCGCCGAAACCGTGCTCGCCGACATCGCCCGGCGCGACTTTGGCCTCCCCCCCGAAGCGACAGCCCAAGCCGTGGAAGCCTGGCGCGAGATGGATGCCGCCTGGTCCGCCTTCCCCTACTCCGCCATGACGTCGGGGGAGACGGAGGCCTACATGCGCGGCCCATGGTACCTCGGCCCCGCGCACCCGCTCGTCTTCAACGAACAGAGCGACTACCAGCTCCCGCCCGCCTTCTTCCAACGCCGGGGCGACTTGGGCGAGATGCTCTCCAAAGACGCCATCGGCCGCCTCGCGGGCAAGCCACGCTACGTCTGCAACCTCCTCTTTTGCCTCCCCTTCGGCGTGGAAGCCTACCTACGCCTCGCGCGGAGCTGCCGCGACGGGTGGGATGCCGGGCTTGCCCGGTTCGAAGCCGCCCTCGGCTCCACCCCCACCCCGCGCGCCGTGCTGGAGCGCAACGTCTGCCGGACGATCTCCATCCACCTCCACACCCTCGTCAACACCGCAGAGTTCTTCCACGCCCGCGAGCGGCTTGCCAGCGGCCCGGTCGACCTGCCCGCCTTCCAAAGCCTCCTTGCGGAGATGGATGCCATCCTCACCCGCGAGATCGCCAACGCCCGGCGCGCCCTCCCGATTTTGGAGGACGACCCGCGCATCGGCTACGGCTACACGTACAACGAGGTCTACGACACCGCCATGGTCGAGGCGAAGATCCGCCAGTGCACCTTCGTCAAAGAAAACGAGCTGCCACGCATCGGCTCCGTCATCCGCTTCCACGTCTGGCTACGCTACCCGTAGCGGCCTACACCCGGAGCAACCGGCTCACCTCGGCGTGCAGCCGGACGGCCAAGTCACGGCGGTCTGCCCCCGCCGCTTCAGCGTGGCCATAGCAAACCTCTGCCTCGATAAACGACTTGCCCAGCAACCGCAGCAAGTGCGGCCCAAACCGCATCTCGCCCCAGTACGCCACCTCTTGCGCCGCGCACCCCTCCCCCTCGGGCAGCCGGTAGCGGATCGCCGCCGGAGCCACCCGCCACCTCCACTCCACCACGGGAGCCAGTAGCCCGGCATGAAACGGGAGCACCCCCTCTCCCCCCGTCGAAGTCCCCTCCGGGAAAAACGCCACCACCGTGCCCTCACCCACCACTGCCGCCATTTCCCGGCCAATGCGCGCCACATCCGCACGCCGCCCCCGGTGGATAAAGAGCGTCCCCGCCAGCCTCGAAAGCCAACCAAAAATCGGCCAGCGAGCCACCTCTGCCTTCGAGACAAACACCATCGGCGAGCGTGCCGCGTAGACAAGAATATCAAGGTACCCGAGGTGGTTGCTCACCAGCACCCCCTCCCCCGGCGGCTCACCATGGTAGAGCGGGCGCACCCGCAGGACACGCAACACCCTTCGCGCATGGCGCTGCATCCAGCACGCCCGCCCCGCAACAGCAGCTCCACGCACCCGCAGCGCATAGTCCGCTGCTGCGAGAGCCAGTGCCCCGCTCAAGAGCACCAGCCGCCACCCCACCCGTATACCTCGCAACGCCATTAGAGCATTTTCGGTTTAATTGAAGCGGACATGCCCTAATGGCGATTCCCAACAGGACGCCCGCGAAGCGTGAATTGTAGGCCGTCTCTGTGAGACGGCGGTCCAACCCCATGGCGTCTCACAGAGACGCCCTACAGTTGTCCACTTTCGTACTGTACCGGCAAATCATCTAACGCTGTAAGACTAGCCTAGGCCGTAGCGGTTTGCCACGTACGGCGGGAGCGTATTTAGATCCAACAGCGTGAGGAAATCGACCGTGCCAAACGCCGCATCCAGCGCGGGCGGCCCGCAGATCTTCGCGCCGATGGAGAAGTACGCGCTCATCAGCTTCGGTGGCCGGGTGGGAGCTGGCAACGGCCCCGCCGGAGCGTGGCATTCAAACCCCGGCAGCGGCGTCGTCTGCCACCCCTCAGGGGCAAGGTAGCGGGGCGAGAGCGCCTTATAGAGGGCCAACCCCTCGCCGGGGTCCACCGAGTTGAGCGAAGAACACCCGATCAAATACCGCCCGCCACGTTCCCGCGCGTAACTCCCGATGCCCTTCCAGAGCAACCCGAGCACCACCAGGTTGCGATGCAGCCGGTGCACACAGGCGCGCCCCAGCTCCACCATGTCGCCGATCCGCCCCGTGGGGCCAAGCAGCGGTGTAAAATCAAACTCCTGCGCAGAGTAGAAGCCGTCGTTAACCATCGCGCAGCTCCCCGTCTGGAGCCGGTAGCTCCCGACCAGCAACCCGGTCGCCACTTCTTCCACCAACAAGTGGTCGCACACTTCGTCAAACGGATCGGCATCGCGCCCGCTCAGGCAGGAATCAAGGAGCCCTTTGCCCAGCTCCACATTAAACACTTCGAAGCGGAGGCGTTGCGCCGCCTCCACATCTGCCGCACATTCCGCCAACCGCAACCGGTAGAGCTGTTGCACACGGGCATTGGGAGAAAGCCGACTGCCAACCGCAGGATCTGCATCCGCAAGAGAGGTACTCATGTCCCGCCATCACTACCCCTCCTTTTCGCCCATCTCGTGGCGGCGGTGTTACAGATCGGTAAAACCGCCCGCCCCCTTCATAAAGCCGAGCCCAAAACCTGATTTCCCACCTTCCAACACCGGGAAGAAGCAGCCCCCTCACCATCAACATGAGCGCAGCAAGAACCGAGGCAGCCAACTCAGCCGTGCCGAGAGGCTGGCTGCCTTTGCCCTCCCATTATCGGGTCTGCGTAACAGTAACCTTAACGTTCTTCATCCACCCGCCACGTGCTCTCAACCGAGCCTCCTCCTTCGCTGCGAGTTGATTGAGAACCTCCTGTGAAACCGGTTGTGAATATAAGCGCCCCCAACAGCGATCAGCACGAAAGCAAAAAGGGACTTCACAAGAATGGCGGAACAACAGGGCTTATACCAAGCCTTACCCACTTGTCTGGTAGAAAACCGACATCTTGAGAAGAAGGAGCTACCCCAAAACTCAACGAAGGCCTGTTTAGACGACGAAGCTTATAAAGCCGCCCAATCGTACCAGCGAATGGAACCGGAAGACCTCTGAACTATTCCTTCCTTGAGCGATGTCTAAACCGCGCAAGAGCGAGGAAACCAACTCCAATGAGCAGGGAAGTGGTGGCTGGTTCGGGGATAGCTACCGCAAAGGAAATGGTATCTCCTCCGGCTGCTTCAGACGCCGTATAAACCAATGTCGGAGTGGTCGTAAGGTAGCCAAGCCCGAGGTTTGCCAAAGTGGTGCCCTCCCATTTCCAGGTCGTGTTAGGGGTAAAGTACGATCCTGAAGTGAGCCCCGAGGGCAGGAAGAACATGACGTCGCTATATCCAAACGTATCTCCGGAATCGACACCGAAGGAAAAGTGCTCCTCCAAGCCAGAAAGCACGAAGTCTCCGCCACTCCAGGTAGCGTAACTCCCATTGATGGAATAGAGGGCGTAAGTAGCGGAGAGCCAGTCATCAGAGGAATCGACGCTATTGGGGGCAACGGATGGCACCAGAAAACTCCCGGTGGTTCTGGCAATAACGTCTCCTCCTACTTCCTCAAACTCAACCACGACATTGGCATTTGCAGGGGCGATCAGAAAGAGTAGATAGGCGGCAGGGGCAAGGAGGGTTTCTATTCTCATAATGTGCGTTTTACTCAAGAAGGTTCATTTCCAGCGATTCATCCAGCCAAGAGTTGAGCTCCCTGTTGGCTGGGACAGGTTTTGAAAACCTATTCATCGCCGCGCTATCACCTCTTTGAAGGTCAAGCATGCGGAAAATGAAAAGGGCATCTACTTGGACTCAAGCTTACCTCGGTAATCGTAACCAATTCAAGGAGCGGACGCGAGGAGAAAGTCGCGAACAAAGGAGGCAAAAAGAGGGGGCGCAGGTGATTGTACTCCCGGAGGTAATCCTCAATCACCACCCAGGCCTCGGTTAAGGTCAACATTGATCGCGAAAGCGTCCGTAGAAGCCCTCCATAAAGCCATTCGGCCAAGAGCTCCGCGCTCCTCGACTGCTCTGCCTAGCCATTCAAGCACATCACTACGAATCGCAAGGGGCGATCCATCCACAGCACACGGCATTCCCGCGTATACTCTTTACTCTCATCTTAGGATCGTACGCCCCCCTTCTGGTTTGAATCCGACGATAGCCATACCGGGCATGCGTGAGGGCAAGCTCCTTGAGACGTTTCGCTTCATCAACCTCCATCTGGCCAAACGGTCTCTTCCAGCGGTGAAACGTCGCTTCCGATATACCGTGTTTACGCTAGGTCCCCTGGTCCGCCTGCCGCAAGATGCGGATCTTCTGTGCTATCACGCCAGCCTGCATGTGGCGCTTTACCAAAAACAATGGAATCACCGAAAGTTTCCACCCTAAGATGAAGCTCATCCAAAGAAAAGCCGAGCCGACAACACCGCTTTACACAAAAAAACCCTCCGCATCGGAGGGCTAAGACTGGAGCGGGTGAAGGGAATCGAACCCTCGTATGCAGCTTGGGAAGCTGCCGTTCTACCATTGAACTACACCCGCCTTTAATCGCTCTTCTCGGGAAGGGCGGGTGGGCTTCCACCGGCTCTTCTCGCTAGTGAGAAACGCGGTGCGCATCATAGGCATTCGCCCCCGCGTTTCCAGAAAAATCTTTCGGCTTTTTTGCCGCTCCTTCTACCTACTGCCAGGAGATGATGTTATCGGCATTTTTGCCGGCAGTCCCATCCTCCTTATCGTCCCCTTTCGAATATGCGGCCACGCCGGTGGAAATGATGCCGTAGCCGCTGCCTACATTCACCTTGTCGTCGTAGTTACCGTCTACATGGATTATGTAGCCCTCCCCAAACGGGTCGAGCCATGCGGCACCGCTGGACGAACCAGACAACCCGGCGCGCCCTTTCTTGGCAATCGGGATCTCGATGTACCGGACGGCACGCGGGTTTACCGTGGCATTAGTGGCGGTGAGGATATCAATCAGGACAGAGTTGCCCGTTCCCGAATAAGCGACATCTGCGGTGCCCGAAACGATCGGGTAACGCCCGTAATCGACCTGGAAGTTGCGCACGGCGTTGACAAGCTGCGTAATGTCGTTCTTTGCCGAGGCTTTACGCGCCTGGGTACGCACGGCGCTCATCGCGGGAAAGAGGAGCGAGGCCAGCACGGCGATGATGGAGATGACGACGAGGATCTCAATCAGCGTAAAGGCGCCGAGGCGCTTGAAGGTCCGGCCAAGGACGTGGTTCAGACGAAGGGGAAGCGGAAGTTTCATGGGGAACGATTTGTCTTTCAAAGGTTAAGGGATGTCTGCCCCGATGACAACCCGTTTCTCTTGCGCTAAGATACCCGCCCTCTCCCATGGACGCCGCCGCTTCCTCCCTCACCGCCTGCGATGGCACCCACCTCTTCTTCCAGTGGCATGCTCCGGCTTCGGAACCACGCGGGGTGGTGGTGCTCACACATGGCTTGGGGGAGCACTCGGGCCGCTACCGGCATGTGGTGGAGCACCTCACCGGGCAGGGCTACGCGGTGGCGCGGCACGATCTGCGTGGCCACGGCCACTCGGGCGGCCGCCAGGGGGATGCGCGCTCATTCTCCCTTTTTCTGGATGATCTCGGGCAGGTCGTGGGAGAAACAGCCCGCCTTGCCGGGCGGGAAACGCCGCTCTTTTTCTACGGGCACAGCCTGGGGGGGGTGATTTCGTTGCGCTTTCTCCAAACCCGCGGGGAAGCGGTGCCCACCCGGGGGGCAATACTCTCCTCGCCCTGGCTGCGACTTGCCTTCGAGCCGCCGTGGTGGAAGCTGGCGCTGGGACGCCTGGCCCGCCGCGTGGTGCCGGGCCTGCGCCAGCCGACAGGCGCGCAGCCGCGCCGCGTCTCGCACGATGTGGCGTTTCTGCAAACGCTGCCCGATCTCCACCTCGTCCACCACTGCATCTCGGCGCGCCTTTACTTCGAGGTGCTGGCCGCGTGCGCCGAGGCCGAGGCGGGAGCAGGAGCCTTTGCCACCCCGCTCCTCATGCTCCATGGCGAGGCCGACCCGGTGACTTCCTGGCAAGCCACGCGCGCGTTTTTCGACGCCGCCGCCTCTCCCGGCAAGCGGCTCCACCTTTACCCGAGCGCCCTCCACGAGGTCCATAACGACACCGGCCGCGAGCAGGTGCTTGCTGATATCACCACATGGCTCGACGAACAGAGCGCGGCCCTGTAGACTCGACAACCCTATGGCTCCTTCGCGCATCGTCCTCCTCGCCGCAAGCTCCGTCCTCAACAGCTACCTCCCCGCCGAGCAACGGCAGGACCACGTGCTGGCCACCGCGCTGGATGCCACCTACGGCCCGGGCAAGGCCGAGGTACACAACTGGTCGGACAACGGGGAGTACATCGCCCGCTTCCTGCTCAACGGCACCTACGAACGCTTCCGCGAAAGCAGCCCCGGGGTGGATCTCTTTATCATCCGCTACGCCCTTAATGACGCCAAACGAATGAAAGCCGAGGAGTTTCTCGACCATAATGAGAAGCTCATCGCGCTGCTTAAGGAAGACTTCCCCCAAGCCGCCTACATCATGGAAACCGGCTTTTATGTCGACTACCCCGCCCACTACCCGTACGACCGCAACGCCGAGACGCAGCCGTACTGGGAGGCAAGCCGCACCATCGCCCAGCGGCACGGCTTTCCCTTGAACGATCTCTACCTCGCCTCCAAGGAAGCCACGCTCCAGGGCCGGTGGGACTTGCGCATCCGCAGCCAGAAGGTCAAGCCACTGGTGGTCGATGCCAGCAAAGACCACGAGCACGTGGGCGAGATGGAGTGGTTCTCCGACATCCACCCCAACCCCAACGGCATCTGCCTCGCTGTGGAAACCCAGATCACCCTGCTCAAAGAGCTCTACCCGCAAGCCCTCCCCACCGGGGGTGGCAAACGCGAGCGCCCCGCCCGCTCGGGCCAGGAGTATAGCGACTACCTCGGCTTCCCCTTCGAGCGGCGGGACATCCTCATCTCCCACCCTCGCGACGGCTTCCAGAAAGCGACCCGGGCCTGATCAAGAGCCCCGGTTCTAATAGATAGCCCCGGCTTGCGGTTTAACGCGGCGTTTGCCTAAATGCGCGCGTGCTAAACGTCATCTGGCTCTGGTTGCTCATCCTTGCCGTCTTTATCGGAGGCTTCACCGGCAAGTTAAACGCCGTTACCGACGGCGCGTTTGCCAGCGCCAAAGATGCGGTGATGACGCTTGCCCTCCCGCTTGCGGGGCTCTTTGCCCTTTGGCTGGGTATCATGCGGCTCGCGGAGCTTTCCGGGCTGGTCACCCTGCTTGGGCGGGTGCTACGCCCGGTGACTCAGCGCCTCTTCCCGGATGTGCCACCCGAGCACCCGGCGATCGGGGCGATGACGATGAACATCGCCGCCAACATGCTCGGCCTTGGGAACGCCGCCACGCCGCTCGGCCTGCGCGCCATGCGAGATCTGGAAACCCTCAACCCCCGGCCCGGCACCGCCACCAATGCGATGTGCACCTTCCTGGCCATTAACACCAGCTCCGTACAGCTCATCCCCGCCACGGCGATCGCCATCCTTGCCGTCAACGGCGCGCGCAACCCGACCGTGATCGTCGGCAGCGCCTTTATCGCCACCGTCTTCTCCACCATCGTGGCGCTCTTTGTCGTCAAATTCCTCGAAAAACTCCCGGCCTACCAGCTCCCGCCGCTGCCTGAAGCGGCAGCCCCCGGAGCCGCCTCCTCTACCACCACCCCGGGGCCGGAGGAGAAAGAAATCCTCCCGCCGCCTCCCGCCACCGCGCTTTCCCCCCGGGGGCGCGTGCTTCTCTGGCTCTATTGGGTCGGTATGGGCATCATGTTCCTCGGCCTCGCCTTCCCTACAGATGCCAATGCCCTGCTTGGCAGGCCGCTCTTCCTGCCGCTTTCGGAAGATCTCGCCAAGATCGGCCTGGCCAACCGGGTGATCACCGTCATCTCGCTCATGGCTGTCCCTTTCATGCTCACTTTCTTCCCCATGTATGCGTGGCTGCGCGGGGTAAAGGTGTACGAAGAGTTTGTCGAAGGGGCGAAGGAAGGGTTTGCCGTCGCAATCCGCATCATCCCGTTTTTGGTCGCCATCCTCGTGGCGGTGCGGATGTTCCGCGAAGCGGGGGGGATCGCGCTCATCTCCAAAGTGCTCGGGCCCGCGCTCAATGCCGTCGGCTTCCCCGTGGATCTGTTGCCGATGGTCCTCGTGCGCCCGCTCAGTGGCGGGGCCACCACCGCGCTCTTTACCGATGTGGTCAAAACCTTCGGGCCCGACCATTTTAACTCGCTCACCGCCGCCACCATCTTCGGCAGCACGGAGACGACCTTCTACGTCATCGCCGTTTACTTCGGCTCCGTGGCCGTGAAGCGCACCCGGCACGCCGTGCCTGCGGGGTTGATCGCGGACGCCTGCGGCATCGTCATCGCCGTCATCGTCTGCCGGTGGATGTTTACGTAGCCTCCTCCTGCATCCGCCGCAGCACGGCATCAGCCGGGTCGGCCAGCAAACGCTGGAGCCCCACCGGGTCCGCCACCTGCCGGGCGATCTCGGCCAGCGTGGCAAGGTGCCCCTCCGGGTCTCCGGCGGGGCTCACCACAAAGAAGAGCAGCCGCAGCGGCTCCTCTGCCCCCGGCGCCGCCAGCCCACCGCCGGGCAGCCGCAAGAGTAGCACCACCCGCTTGCGCAAGTGGCGGCTGTAAATGTGCGGGATCGCCACCCCGTGCCCCAGCTGCGTGGGCAACCCATCTCCCACGGCGGCAAGCTGGGCCAGCGCATCTTCGCGGGAAAGGCGCGGGTGCCGCGCCACCAACCATGCCAGCGCCTCTTCGTACACGGCCTCCAGCGTCTGCCCGCGCGGCTCAAGCACCGCCTCCACACTTCGCGCCAGAAAACCGGCCGTCCGCCGTAGCAGCAGCACCCGGTCTCCCGGGCGAAGGGCCGAGCGGAAGGCTGCCGCCTCCCGGTAAAGCAGCACGGCTCCCGGGCGCGCCGCCAGCAGCGGAGTCCCCTCAAAATCGGGCATCGGCTCGCTGTAGGTGATCGTCTCCATCTGCGCCTCGCCATTGGCCAGCTCGGCCGCCAGCACACTGGGGCGCGCCACCTTGGGGAAAACCGCCGGGGGCCACTCCTTCACGCCGCCCGCTGCGTGGAGCCGCGCCGAGGCCCACCGGTAAACGCGCTCCGCCCCCATGCTGCGCCGCCAGCGCCGGCAAAGCAGCTCGTTGAGGTCCGAATTATCCGTCAGCGCCAGCAAATGCCCCGCGCGTTGAAACTCCGGGCGCTCTTCGGTGGCCTCCACCTCCAGCGCATCTTCGCAAAGCGCGGGCAGCCCGGCCTCTGCCGCCTCGGCCACGCGGCGCGCATTCGTATCGAGCAGCAGCACGGAAAGCTGCGCCTCATCCTGGATAAAGCGCCCCAGCCGCCGCGAAAAAGCATCGGCATTGACGAGCAGCCACCCCGTCGGGTCTGGCCGCCGCAGGCCGAGCAACCGCGCCACCGGCCCGGCCGTAAACCCTTGGAGCACCACCGTCGCCACGACCACCGAGTACACAAACGTCTCCAAAAACCGGGGCTCGCCATCCACCGCGTGCTCGCGCAGCGCCAGCGCAAAGAGCGACGCCATCGAAGCCGCCACAATCCCCCTCGGGGCGACCCACGCCAGAAACAGCCGCTCGCGCCACGCCAACCCCGAGCCAAGCGTCGAAAGCCAAATATTGAGCGGGCGGACCACCGCGATCACACAAACCACCAGCGCCACCCCTCGCCACCCAAAATCGTGGAACTGTTCAAACCGCAACCGCGCCGTGAGCAAAAGAAACAGGAGGCCGATGAGTAAATCCGTCAGCTCGCCCTTGAACTTGCGGATCTGCCGCAGCTCCACCGGGCGGTGCCAACCGACGATCAACCCCGCCAGCGTGACAGAGAGCAGCCCCGCCTCGGAAATCAGGCTCTCGGTCACCCCAAAAATCAGCACCGCCGCCCCGAGCGAAAACGCATTGACCAGGCTCTCCGGCACCCATTTCCGGCGAAAAACGGCCACAATCGCCAGCCCCCCCACCGCCCCCAGCAGCAGCCCGCTAAACACCCGAAAGCCGAACTTCGCCAGCGCCTCCCCGCCGCTCTTGCCCACCAGCCACTCAAAGCAAAGCACCGCCATGAAGACGCCGATCGCATCGATGAGCACCCCCTCCCAGTGCAGGATGGTGTGCAGCCGCGGGATGATCTGGATACGCTGGAGGAGTGGCCCGATCACCGTCGGCCCGGTCACAATGACCAAGCTGCCTGCGAGAATCGCAAACCCGGGCGAAGTATCAAAAATCGCCCAGACAAAAAAAGCGGTCCCCAGCCAAGTCACCACCACCCCTATGGAGAGCAGGTGCACAATCGTGCGCGACCCGCGCGCATACCCCCGCAGATCCAGCGTAAGCCCCCCTTCGAAAAGGATGATCCCCACCGCCAGCGCCACGATGACGGGAAGCATCCCCTCCAGCCCCTCCGGGCGGATCCACCCCAGCCCCTCCGGGCCCAGCAACACCCCTCCCGCCAACAGCAGCACGATCGCAGGCAAGCGCAGCCACCGGGCCAGAATGGTGAGCGCCACGCCCCCGGAAATCGCCGTCGTAAGGCTGACAAGGAGCGCGTGTTCGGAAGAAGCATCCATGAGAAAGGAGAGCGTTTCCCGGGAGGGGGGCCTCTGTCAACCCTGTGGCAAATGCGCGAGGAAACGGCTCGCCTTGCCCCCCCGTTTCACGGCAAAACCGGGGGCGATGATCGCCACACAGGTTTACTACGAAGGGCGGGTGCAGGGGGTGGGCTTCCGCTACACCGTCAAACAAAGCGCCCGGGAGTACGACGTCATCGGCTGGGTACGCAACCTGCCCGATGGCCGTGTGGAGCTGCAAGCCGCAGGCGAAGCAGAGGAGCTCGAAGGCTTTCTGGAAAGCATCGCCGAGGGCGACCTCAAAGGGTTCATCAAAGCGGAGCTTCGCCACCCCCTTGCAACCGATGCGCTCCGGGGCTTGCGCGGTTTCGAAATTCGGCCATAATCAGCCCCACTTCCCTTCCCATGAGCGCGCCAGCGATCGCAATCCACAACCTCACCAAAGTGTACCCGATCCCGTTTCGCCGGGAGCGAGTCGTGGCGGTGCGGGATCTCTCCCTCACCGTAGAGCCGGGCCAGGTCTATGGCCTCCTCGGCCCCAACGGCTCCGGCAAAAGCACGACGATGAAGATCGTCCTCGGCCTCGTGCCCCCCACCACGGGGCATACCGAGATCTTCGGTCGCGACTCCACCCGCGTGGAGAGCCGCGAAGAAGTCGGCTTCCTTCCGGAGAACCCGTATTTTTACAAATACCTCACCGGCCAGGAGACGCTCCGCTTCTACGGCAAGCTCTGCGGCCTGCGGGGCAACGTACTCAAAGACCGCACCAAAGACCTCCTCAAGCTCGTCGGCCTTGAGAATGCGGCCGACCGCCGCCTCGGGGGCTACTCCAAGGGGATGCTCCAGCGCATCGGCCTTGCGCAAGCGCTCATCCAGGAGCCGCGCCTGCTGGTTTTAGACGAGCCGACCGCCGGGGTAGACCCTGCCGGCTCGCGCGAAATTCGCGACCTTATTCTGGACTTCAAATCGCGCGGCATCACCGTCCTCCTCTGCTCGCACCTGCTCGGGCAGGTACAGGAGATTTGCGACCGTATCGGCATCCTGCACCGGGGCCAGCTCGTGCGCGAAGGGAGGCTGGAGGAGTTGATCTCCATTGAAAACCAGACGCAGATCATCGTCGAAAACGCCTCCCCCGAGCTGCTTGCCAAGCTGGAGGGCGACATTGCCAACTCCGGCGCGCGGCTGGTCGAAACCAGCAAACCGCAAACCACCCTCGAACGCTACTTCCTGGAGGTGACCAAGTGAGCACCACGACCACCAACCACCCCCCGCACCGGGCCTTCTCGCCCGGCCGCATCCTCGCCATCGCCTCCAACACCTTCCTTGAGTTGGTGCGGCAGAAGGTTTTCTACTTCCTTCTCATCTTTGCGATGGTCCTCATCGGCAGCTCGGCCTTCATGGTCAACTTCACCTTTCAGGAGAAGTTCCAGGTCTTGAAGGACGTCTCGCTCGGAGCCATGTCGATCTTCACGTGGCTCCTGGCCGTCCTTTGCACCGCCATGCTGCTGCCCAAGGATATTGAGGACCGCACCCTCTACACCATCCTCGCCAAGCCGGTACCCCGGCTGGAGTATCTCATCGGCAAGCTCCTCGGCGTACTCGGGTTGCTGGCCGCCTCCACCCTTGTCATGGCGGCGCTCTTCGCCATCGTCCTCTACAGCCGCCAGCAGCTTGCCATCGTAGAAGCCTTGAGCGGGGCCGACCCCAATGCCTCCAAAGAGCAAGTCGCCGAGATGGTCCGCGAGATCAAAGCCACCACCTTCACCTGGTCGCTCATCCCGGGCATCGTCATCATCTACCTCAAGGCGGCGCTTTTTGCCGCACTGACCCTCCTCATCTCCACCTTTGCCTCTTCGTGGATCTTTACCATCGTCACCTCCGTGGCGATCTACATCATCGGCCACATCCAGCCGATCGCGAGAGACTACTGGCTCACCGAGAGCGGCGGCACGGCGCTGACGAAAGTCTTCCTCGCCATCGTCTCCCTCCTCTTCCCGGATTTGCAGCTCTTCAACCTGGTAGACGACATCGTAGCGGGCAATGCCATCGCCACCCTGCTCTTCCTCAAGACAGCGGCGCTGGGGGTCATCTACGTCCTCGTCTACCTCTTTGTGGCTTACTTCATCTTCGCCAAAAAGGAACTCTAAGCCCCCTCCCCGCGTGCCATGATGAAGCGCATCTCCCTCGCCCTCGTCCTGTTGCTCCTCTTTGGGGCCGTGCGGATGCCGCTGGAGCAGGCCCTCGACAAAGAGCATGAGGCCGCCTTCTTCCGAGGGGCCAAGCTCAACCTCCAGCTCCGCGAAAAAATCGGCCAGGGCAGCTTCCTCGCCGCCCTAAGCGGCTTCCGCTCCATCGTCGCAGACTTGCTCTGGATCCAGGCCAACACCGCGTGGCAAAATACCGAGTGGGGCAAGATGGTCATGATTTTTGACAGCGTCGTCACCCTCCAGCCACGCGTCATCATGTTCTGGGATCTCGCCGCCTGGCACATGGCCTACAACGCCAGCCGCGCCGCGAGGGATAACCCCAAGCAACCCCGCGAAGCCCTCCGCATCAAAGCGCAGCGCGAGTATTTCGAGCTCGGCAAAGATTATCTGGAGCGTGGCATCCGCAATAACCCGGACCGTTACACCCTCTACGACCGCCTCGGCCTCCTCCTGCGCGACAAGTTTGAAGACCACTGCGGAGCCGCCGCAGCCTACGCCAAGGCCGCCGAATTCCCCGATGCCCCCGGCTATGAGAAGCGGTTTGCCGCCTACGAGCTTTCGCATTGCCCGGGCCGCGAGCGCGAGGCATACGAAATGCTTCTCAAGATCTACAACATGGGCCCCGAAGAGCACCTTCCCACCTTATTATCGCGCCTCAAGGCAATGCAGGAGAAACTCAACATTCCCGAAGACCAGAGAATCAAGTTTTCCTCCGAGGTGGAGTAAGCCTCCTTCTCGCCCCCCCTACCTTCGCCCCTTTCTTTTTCCGTAATGCGTTTTGCGATTTTTGGAGATATCCACGCCAATCTGGAAGCCTTGCAGGCCGTCCTTGCCGACGCCAAAGAGCACGGCTGTACCCACCACGTCTGCATTGGAGACATCGTCGGCTACAACGCCAACCCGCACGAGTGCGTAGAGATCATCCGTCAGCTTGGGTGCCCCGTCGTCAAAGGCAACCACGACGAGCAGGCGTACATGAATGACGACCTCGAGAACTTCAACCCCTTGGCCGAAGTCGCCATCCGGTGGACTCGCGAGCACCTCTCCGAAGGAGACAAACAGTGGCTCAAAGCGCTGCGCCTCGTGCGGCAGGTGAGAGATTTCTCCATCGTCCACGCCACCTTGGATACCCCGCACCAATGGGGCTACGTCTTCAACCAGCTCGACGCCGCAGCCAGCTTCAACTACCAGTACACCAACCTCTGCTTCTACGGCCACACCCACGCCCCGCGCGCCTACATCCGCGACACCTCGGTGCGCAACGTCCCCCTCGACATCCTGCGCATCGAGCCCGGCAAAAAATACTTTATTAACGTCGGCAGCGTCGGCCAGCCGCGCGATGGCGATTGGCACGCCTCCTACTGCATCTACCACGCCGATAAAAACTACGTGGAGCTGCGCCGCATCGAGTACGACATCTACACCGCGCAAGACAAAGTCGTCGAAGCCGGGCTGCCCCAGCGCCTTGCCGACCGGCTCGCGCTTGGGAACTAGTGTTCAGTCACGGTTGAAATGACGCATGGAACGCAGGATTTTTGCCTCAGGGCAAGGCGGAAGCCCAAGCAGCTATCTCTAGATAACTGCTTCGGGCTGACAACGCAGCCCTGTGGCAAAAAGACAAGTTGAATGCGTCATTCCATGAGTGACTGGACACTAGCTATGTCGCGGCCGGTACCGCAGCGGGTACTCATCCTCAAGCCAAGCTCCCTTGGCGACATCGTCCACACCCTCCCCGCCGTCGCCCGGCTACGGGCAGCGTGGCCGCAGGCACATGTAAGCTGGCTGGCAAACCCCGAGTGGGCTCCTCTCCTTGAGGGCAACCCCGGGGTGGATGAAGTCATCCGCTTCCCCCGGCGCGAGCTGGGCGGCCACCCGTTGCGCATTATGCGCTGGGTCCGGGAGCTGCGTGCCCGCCACCGGGCCGACCTTGTCCTCGATTTCCAGGGGCTCCTGCGCAGCGCCCTCATCGGCCGCGCCTGCCGGATCGGGCGTTTCCTTGGCCTTTCCGACGCCCGCGAGGGAGCCCGCTATCTTTACGACGCCACCGCCCCCGTGGCCCCCACCCAGCACGCCGTCGAGCGTTACCTCGCCCTTGCCTCGCTTGCCGGAGCCGGGGGTGAAGATGCCCCGCTGCAATGGCCACTCCCCCCCGGGGAAGCGCCCGAGGGCGAATGCCCCCAAGCGCCCTTCCTCCTCTTGCACCCCTTCTCGCGGGGCAAGGGAAAGTCACTCTCGATTGAAGACGTCCGCAAATTTTGCGAAGCCTTCCCCCACCCCGTCGTCCTTGCCGGGCGGGCCGATGTCGCGGCGGAAACCGTCCGCCGCCTCCCCAACGTCTTCAGTTTCCTCAACACCACCACCCTTGGCGGGCTCCTCTGGCTCCTGCGTCGAGCCGCCTTTGTCGTCAGTGTCGATAGCGGCCCCATGCACCTCGCCGCAGCACTCGGGCGGCCCCTCCTCTCCATCCATACCTGGAGCGACCCTGCCCGCGTCGGCCCCTACCGGGCCGATGCCTGGGTCTGGCGCGAGCGCACCCTCTGCCGCGTGGCAGACCTCCGCGCGCCCGAGCCCAAACCGCAGGCGATGCCCGAAGTCACCGCCATGGCCCACTGGGCGGCGACGCAGATGCCGTAAAGAAAAAGGGTTTGCCACCCGAAGGCGGCAAAACCCCATAAACCAGGTGAAGAAGAGGCGGTATTATGCCTTGGAAGGCCGCATGCGCCGCCGCGCAGCCCAAGCGCCGCCAAGCACACCGGTAAGCACCATCAACACCGAGGAAGGCTCCGGCACCGCCGCGAAATTCGCTATCGTTGCGCCGTTGGATGCCACATAAACGCCCGCCCGACCCGACGCAAAGGTCGCGTCTGAAAAGTTGGCAGAACCGAGCGATGTCTCCCCACTGAGCACTTGCAAAGAAATGCTGTCCCCTGTTTGAACCACCTCGAGCCGGTAGGTCCCCCCCAACGAAAGGGTGCTGCCAAGATCGATATTGGTCCCGATTTGGCTGATGCTGCCCCCTACATACTTGATCAACTGGGCGCGGTCATTCACTCCATCTTCAAGCAACCGAAAGGAATAGAAGTTGGTAGAGTCCTGGTACCCGAAGACCACCCCCGCCCAGCGCCCGCTGATATCCAGCGTAAAATCCGCGCCAACGGAAAGCGTGGTCGCCGCATCGAAGGTTCCCCCATTGTAGTCGATCGTATTGATGACGGACCCGATGTTGCTCTGGGTCAACCCCGAGAGGGAGATCTCCCAGTTGGTCCCATTCCCGATCGTCCAATCCGGCCCGATCTCGGCACGGCTCAGGGAGTCGGTAAAGGCACTGGCTTGGGAAAGCCCGGCTAGCGAAACGGCCAAACCGACCGCCAGCATGGAAGGATAACGAACCCGGTTTCCCTGAAAAACAGAGAAGCCCGAGCGATGGTGAAATATGGAGAATAACATAGTGGTTTTAATGTTTGTTAAGAATACCCGACAGATGAACCAGAACCCCGGCTCTCCCTAAGATCTTTGCACCACTCCCCACCTTCCACCCCTATCCACAACAGCCTCACGGCATGCCGGCGGAGCCGGATCAAAGGTTCCAATAAGCACCGAAAGTTCTTGATTCGCACCGGTTTTTGATTTCCCCACCCCGCATTGTCAATGCGATTTCCAACGAAAGAGATACTTTATAAAATGTTCGTATTATAGCGTATTGCCTGGCTCTTTTATAACTGCCATAGCTAGTGGTTTACACTCCTCGCCTCCAAACTGAAGGCGATGAATCCACCCAAAAAATTGCAGGCAATGGCCTGCCGGACTGCTATGCAGATGCCTCTATGAAACGGTGGCATATTCTCGGCCTTGCGCTAGCCATCGCGCTCGGCACCGCATTGGGCTACTTCCGCAGGAGCCGCACCCCGCGTTCCTACACAGAGGCAGAGCGGCTTCGCCAGTTTGCCACCCCCGTGCGGGAGCGTCTTGAGCCTGCGTTTGCCAAAGCGGGGGTTTCCTACCCACCCGAGCGGCTCGTCCTTGCCGGCTTCAAGGCCGAGAAGCGGCTGGAGCTGTATGCTGCCGCCAAAGGGGGGGCACTCCGCTTCATCAAGAGCTACCCGGTACAGGCCGCCAGCGGCACGAGCGGCCCCAAGCTGCGCGAGGGCGACCGGCAGGTGCCCGAGGGGCTCTACCAGATCGAGTACCTCAACCCCAACAGCAGCTACCACCTTTCCATGAAGGTGAGCTACCCGAATGTCTTTGACCGCGCTCGCGCCATGGAAGAGGGGCGCACCCAGCTGGGTGGGGATATCATGATCCACGGGCGCGACGTCTCCATCGGCTGCCTCGCCATGGGAGACCCGGCTGCGGAGGAGCTATTTGTCCTCGCCGCGCTGGTGGGTGTGGACAAGATCGAGGTGATTCTCTCCCCGGTCGATTTCCGCGCCACCGCCACCTTGCCGGATGATGGCGGGCAGCCCCCCGCGTGGGCCGAAACTACCCTTTACCCTCTCCTGCGTCGGGCGGTTGCGGAGCTACCTTCTCCTTGAGCTCCCAACCCGGAGCCCGTGCATCCAAATACTCCCCAAGCTCATCAATCGCCTTGCCTCCTTTGAAGTGGGGCGAAAACGGGTTGCACGCATCCACCCGCCGCCCCACTAGTAGCAACCCCACCCCTGCGAACCCAAATACGAAAGAGCGCACCCACTGGTAGTTCATGAGGTTGCGAAACCTTTTGGGGTCCTCTGCCCGCAGGACAACATGGGCCTTCGCGTTTCTCCCCGGCCTGACGGCTTCAACCTTACCTTTTATTTGGTCGCGAACCGCATCGGCCAAAGATAGCCCTCCCAGCCCCAGTAGCCCCCACGCGAGCCACCGGAGCGGAATTGCAGCCCAAAAGGTTTTGTCGACCATCCACATCCTTACGGAAAGAGCCCGCGGATCTTCTTGGCCTCCACCACTTTGCTGATACCTAACGCCAGGGCGGCGGTGCGGTGATCTACATTCCGCGCCTTGGCCTCGCGCAGCACCTGGTCAAACGATTGGCCAAGGATGCGGTAGAGCTTGTCGAAGACTTCGGGCTCGCTCCAGAAGAAGGTCTGCAAGTTCTGCACCCACTCAAAGTAGCTGACGATGACGCCGCCCGAGTTGCAAAGAATATCGGGGATAATGAAGACATCCCCCCGCTCTTTGAGGATCGCGTCGGCCTCCACAGTGGTGGGGCCGTTGGCGGCTTCGGAGAGAATCTTGCACTGGAGCCGGGGGGCGTTTTCTTCGGTGATCACCCGGTCCAACGCGGCGGGGATAAGCGCCTCGCACGGCTGGGTGAGCAGCTCTTCGTTGGAGATCTCATCCCCCCCGGAGAACCCCTCCAGCGTCGGGTGTTTCTGGAAGTGGGCGTGCAGCGCCGCAAGGTCGAGCCCGCGTTCATTGAGCCGGCCCCCGGTGTGGTCGGAGACACCGGTGATCCGGTACCCCTGCTTGCCAAGCGCGTAGGCGGCAAAGCTGCCAACGTTGCCAAACCCTTGAAGGATGATGCGGCTATCACTCGGAAGTTTCAGAATCTCAATCGCCCGCGCGGTGAGGAAGGCGACGCCGCGCCCCGTTGCCTCGCGGCGGCCCAGCGAGCCGCCGATCGTCACCGGCTTGCCTGTGACAATGCCCGGCACGCTGTGGCCCACGTGGGTGGAGTAAGTATCCATCATCCACGCCATCGTCTGCTCGTTGGTACCCATGTCGGGCGCCATGACGTCGGTGTGCGGGCCGATGAAGGGGATCATCTCCGCCGTGTAGCGCCGCGTGAGGCGCTCCAGCTCGCGGGGGCTCATGGAGAGCGGGTTACACGAAATCCCGCCCTTGGCACCCCCGTAGGGGAGCCCGGCGAGCGCGCATTTCCAGCTCATCCACATTGCCAGCGCGGCGACTTCGCCCAGATCCACCGAAGGGTGGAAGCGCAGCCCTCCTTTTGTCGGCCCGAGGGTGAGGTGGTGCTGCACCCGGTGGCCATGGAAGACGGTGACTTCGCCATTATCCCGCTCGACCGGCAGGGTAACGGTGATCATCCGCTTGGGCATTTTCACCCGCTCGCGGTAGGCGTGGGGGATCTCGAGGTAATCGGCCGCAGCGTCAAACTGCTGGCTCGCCATCTGGAACGTCGGATTGAGAAGAAGAGGATTCATCAGGACCGATGGGTATCCTTTAGATAACCACCCATTCGGTCCGAAAGGGCAACCTTTTTCGTTGCCGCGGCGCGCCAGAGCCCGAGAATAGGCGGCCATGGCCACCGAAGCTCCCCCCCGCCCCCCGCTCGCCCTGCACTGGAAGATCGCTATTTCGCTGGTGCTGGCGTTTTTGGCCGGGTTGTTCCTGCCGGAGAAGATCGGCCCCATCCCCGTGCTGGCGAGCTTCCAGTTTGTGGGCGAGCTTTTCATGCGCGCGCTGCAAATGCTGGTGGTGCCGCTTATTGCCACCGCCGTCATCTCCGCCGTGGCACGGCTGGGGGAGGAAGAGGCGTTTGGCCGCCTTGGCCTCAAGACGCTCCTTTTCTACGGCACCTCCACGACAGTGGCAGTGCTTATCGGCCTCGCGTGTGTGAATAGCCTCCAACCCGGCAAGGTAGAGCCGGAAGTTTCCCAAATGCTCATCGCCTCGGCAAAGGCGGATAGCGAGGCGCTGGCCGCCAAGTGGGAGGGGCGCGGCATGGGCGATGTGGTGGGCGTCTTCCAGCGGATGGTGCCAGTCAACGTGGTGGAAGCCGCCGGGCAAAACCGGGAAATGCTGGCGCTCATTTTCTTCAGCCTCCTCTTTGGCTACTTCATGACGCGCCTGCCCGCCGAGCGGCGCAACCGCTACACGCTCTGGTGGGAAGATGGGTACGAAGTAATGATCCGGATGACGGATTGGGTCATCCGTTTTACTCCCTACGGCGTCTTCGGCCTTGTCGCGGCCACGGTAGCCTCCACGGGGTTGGCGGCCTTCGGGCCGTTGGTGAAGTTTTTCTTCACGGTATTGCTCGGGCTTTGCCTGCACCTCTTTGTCTTCTTCCCGCTGGTGCTCCGCTTCTTCGGGGTGCCGCCCTTCCGCCATCTGAAGGCGATGATGCCCGCGCTGCTCACCGCCTTTTCCACCGCGTCCTCCTCGGCGGCGCTGCCGCTCAATATCGAGTGTACGCAGAAGTCGGGCGTCTCCAAGCGGGTGGCGAGCTTCACGCTCCCCATCGGGGCGACGGTGAATATGGATGGCACCGCCCTCTACGAATGCGCGGTGGTCCTCTTTATCGCGCAGATCTACGGGGTGGAGCTTTCGCTCGGCGCGCAGGCGCTGGTGGTGGTGCTCTCGCTCTTTACCTCGCTGGGGGTGGCAGGTATCCCGGCGGCAAGCCTCGTGGCGATTGTGATCATCCTGAGCGCGGTGGGGCTCCCGAAAGAGGCGATCGGTATCGTGATGGTAGTCGACCGCCTCCTCGACATGTGCCGCACGACGGTCAATATCTACGGCGATAGCTGCTGCGCCGCCGTCGTCGCCGCCACCGAGGGCGAGAAGGCGCACTACCGCCCGGAGACGGCGGGGGCTTCCCAATAGATTTCGCCAAACCGGGGCCACACGCGCCCCACCCCCTGCCGGAAGGCCGCGCGCCACGGGGCCGGGGGGCGCCGCTGGCTTAGGCTTGCAAAGGGGAGGCGCAGTTGCACGGAGTCGCTCTCCACACTAGCCACCGCACCTTCGCACACCCAGCCGGGGTGTCGCCGCCAGCCGCTCCGGTTGCGGCGGCAGAAGGCTTGCTCCAGCCCCCCTTCCGGGGTGAGGAGAAACTCGAAAAACGCGGCATCATCCCCCTCCGGGTCTACCGCCACACCCACACCACCCACCGCGTGGGTAAAACGCAGGAGCCATGCTTGCGGCTCCCACACCCCATAGACCGCCGCCCCACTCGGGAGGCGTAGCGGCTCGGCCCCGCCCCAAGAGGCCGACAAGGCCGATGCGGGCAGCTCCGCCACCGCCGGGCAGCGGAGCAACGGAGAGGGCATTAGAAGGAAGGCGTCTGCAATGCGTGCGCCGAGTAGAGCGCTGCCGCAAAGGCGAGTACGGCCAACCCCGTGAGCGCGAGCGCCACGGCGTCTGCCGGGCTCTTCTTCTTGCGCTTGTTTTGGAAGGGGGAGGCGTTGCCGAAATCTTCCGGCCGGTGGCTGCTGGCAGCCGGGGCCGCCTTGGTGGCCTCTTCCCGGGGGAGCGGCTTGCTGCGCTCGCTCTCTTCGGTGGCATAGGAAGCCTCGATCTTGCCGAAGACGACCCGGTCCCCCGCCTCAAGCGTGTGCTCGCCCGAGAGCGGCTCGCCGTTGATGAAGGTACCGTTGGTGGAGCCGAGGTCTTTGAGCACGTAGCCCGCGCCGGTCTTGCGGATCTCGGCGTGGTGGCTGGAGACGCTGGCGTCGTCTATTTGGAGGGCGTTATCTTCAACGCGGCCGATGGTGACGGTCGATTCCGAAAGTTCGTGCACGACTTCGCCGGCATCCGGGAGGGAGATCAGAAGCTTGGGCATGGTAAGTTAAGGGAGATGCTATCAGCCGTTGCGGCGCTCTTCAATGAGTTTGGCAAAGTCGCCAAAGAAGTACTCCGCATCATGCGGCCCGGGGGCAGCCTCGGGGTGGTACTGGACGCTGAAGACCGGCAACTCGCGGTGCCGCAGCCCCTCGACGGTCTGGTCGTTGAGGTTGATGTGGGAAACTTCCACATTGGCGGGCAGAGAATCCGGGTCCACCGCGAACCCATGGTTCTGCGCGGTGATCGTGACCTTGCCCGTAGCCAGATCCTTCACCGGCTGGTTACCGCCGTGGTGGCCAAACTTGAGCTTGAAGGTCTTGCCCCCCAACGCGTAGCCCAGGATCTGGTGCCCGAGGCAGATGCCGAAGATCGGCTTCTTGCCGAGCAGCTCGCGCACGGTACCGTGGATCTGCGTAAGCGCCCCGGGATCTCCCGGGCCGTTGGAGAGGAAAACGCCATCCGGGTTGATAGCAAGAACTTCAGAAGCACTCGTACCCGCCGGAACAACGGTGACGCGGAACCCCTCCTGCCGAAGCTGGCGCAGGATGTTGAGCTTGATGCCAAAGTCATACGCGACGATGTGGTGGCGCACCGGGGCGAGAGCCTCAAAGACTTCCCCATTCTCATCACGCACCACGCCGGAGCCGTCACCCTTCACGATGGTCCACTTGCGGGAAAGTTGGCCCTCCGGGTCCCACTCATAGGTGGCCGGGGCGGTGACTTCCTTCACAAAGTCCATCCCCTCCACGCCGCTACCCTCGCGGGCGAGGCGGATCGCTTCTTCCGCCGAAAGCTCGGCATCTGTGGAGAGGCACGCCTTCATGGCCCCCTTCTCGCGAAGGTGCCGCGTCAGCGCCCGGGTATCCACCCCTTGAATGCCGGGGACGTTGGCTTCCTTGAGGTACCCCTCCAGCGAGCCGGTGGAGCGCCAGTTGCTCGGCAGGGGGGAGAGCTCCTCCACCACAAACCCGCGCAGGTAGGGGCGAGCCCCCTCCATATCGAGCGGGTTGATGCCGTAGTTGCCGATCAGCGGGTAGGTCATCGCCACGATCTGCCCTTGGTAAGAAGGGTCGGTAACGACCTCCTGATACCCCGTCATTGAAGTATTAAAAACGACCTCGCCGAGGGAGGTGACTCCGGTTGCCCCGAAGGCGCTCCCCTCAAACACACGGCCATCTTCCAGTGCCAAAATTGCGCGCATTGCGCGGCAAGGTAAGCCCACCGCGCCCCGGGGAAAAGAGTAAAAGCAGGGGGCCCGAGGGATTTCCGCTCGCCGCGTGGGGGGAAATCGGCTTCCATTCCGCCTTGGCAACCCCCTCTATTTAACACCTCGTGACCGCACCGCACTATGAACGGCAGGTGGGCCGCAACCGGCTCCACCACCTCCTTTCCCGGGCATTAAACCGCTCGGCCCGCTGGCTGCCGGGCCAGCCCCGGCCCGCCTTTCGCAAGCGCCCCACACCGGTGCCCCGGCAGATGGCGCTGGCCGCTCAGTGGCATTTCTCCGGGTGGCGTGGCTCCACCTACACGCAGGTGGCCCCGGTGTATGAGGGGAGCTTCCCCCGGGAGCCGTACCTCCACCCCCACCCGGCCACCGAAGAGGGCGAGTGGCTCAAAGGGCCGTACACCATTTCCGCACCCTTTGTGCTGGAGATCCCGTATGGGCGCACGGTGGGGCGTCACGGGGCGGTGCTCACGCCAGACCACGTGCTGCTGCGCGACCTCTCGCGCGAGTTCTTCATCCCCATGGAGGACCACCCGCTGCTCCACGAGCCCGAGCTACCCAAGCTCACCCGGCTGCGCGGGCGGTACGCCCTCCTCAATGGCCCGGGCAACTCGGCCTACCACTGGCTCTTTGATACCCTGCCCCGGCTCGAAGTGCTCCGCCTCGCCGGGTACCGGCTGGAGGATTTTGACGGCTTTTTGATGACGCGGCCCAAGTACGAGGCGCACTATGCCACCCTCGATCTCCTCGGCATCCCGCGCGATAAAATCACCTGGTGCACGCGCATCCGCCATTTCGAGTGCGACTCCCTTGTCGCCCCCTCCTTTGCGAATGACGACCTCCAGCATCACCCCTTCGTCATCCCCTTCCTGCGCTCGCTCCTGCCGCCCACGGGCGAGCCCGAGCCGCCCCGGCGGCGCATCTATGTAAGCCGGCGCGACGCGGTGACAGCCCGGCGCGGCATTGTCAACGAAGCCGAGCTGCTCCCCATTCTGGAGCGGCACGGCTTCTGCACCGTGGCACTGGGGGAGCTTTCCTTCGAGCAGCAGGCCCGCGTCTTTGCCACGGCAGAGTGCATCGTCTCCCCCCACGGCGGCGGGCTGGCCAACCTCTGCTTTTGCCAACCCGGCACGCGGATGCTGGAAATCTTTGCGCCGGACTACGCCCCGGCCCACTACCGCACCCTCTCCGCCCAGGCCGGGCTCGTCTACCAACCGCTCTTTGGCGAGGCCGTCCCCTCTGCCGAAGGGGGCACGGCCAATGGGGGGAATATCCGGGTCGATGCCGGGCAGTTTGAGTCGCTCCTGCAAGCCCTTCTCTAATGCGCCTCCTCGCTGTAGACCCCTCGCTGCGCTCCAGCGGCTTTGCCGTGCTGGAGCGCACTGCCCCCTCTGCCAAGCCGCGCACGCTGGAGTATGGCCACATCCGCAACCCGGACAAAGTGCGCCCCTCCTCGTGCCTCGTGGCCATTCACGACCGGCTTTGCGAGTTGATCCACAAGTACGAGCCGGAGTGCGCCGTGGTTGAGTCGGTCATCTACGTGCAGAGCCACCGCACGGCGATCACCCTCGGCGCGGCGCGCGGGGCGGCACTACTGGCAATGGCGGCGCGCGGGCTGCCGATCTATGAGTACCCGCCCTCGCGGGTCAAACAAGCCGTCGTCGGCCGGGGCGCGGCTGCAAAGGAGCAAGTCGCCTTTATGGTGCGCGCGCTGCTCGGCCTCACCGAGACGCCGCAGGCCGACGCCGCAGATGCCCTCGCCATTGGGCTCACGCATTTTCAGAATCTCGACGCCTCGCGCCTCGGCGTCCATACTCTCGTGCAGATATGAGTGTGGAACTTCGTTGGCTGGGCCGCATCGGCTACCAGGAAGCGCTGGAGCTTCAGGAAACCCTCGTCGCCGAGCGCGCCGAAGCCCCCGGCGCGCACCCGCCGCTCCTTCTGCTGCTGGAGCACGAGCCCGTCTACACCATCGGCCGCACCAAAGACCGCACCAGCCTGCGCGATGCCGGGCAGCTTCCCCACCCGGTGGTGGAGATCAACCGTGGCGGCAAAGCCACCTACCACGGCCCCGGCCAACTCGTTGGCTACCCGATCCTCGATCTTCGCCCCCGGGGGCAGGATCTCCACCGCTACCTGCGCGACCTGGAGGAAGTGCTCATCCTCGCCTTGGGCGAGCTCGGCGTAGAGGCCGGGCGGAGCGAGGGGCTCACCGGCGTGTGGGTCGGCAAGCGCAAGATCGCCTCCATCGGCATCGGCGTGCGGCGGTGGATCTCGATGCACGGGTTTGCCCTCAATGTGTGTGGCGATCTTGCGCCGTTTATGGAGATCACCCCGTGCGGCATCGCCGGTGTGGAGATGACCCACGTCTCCGCCGCAGCCGGGCGCGAGTGGGGCGTGCGCGAGGTTGCCGACCGCGTGGGCGCCGTCTTTGCCCGGCAGTTTGCCCCGTGAAAAACGGCCCCTCCAACGGCTTTCTGACGGTACTGGTGGCACTGGCCGCCATCGCCCTCTACCTGCCCACGCTACGGTACGGCTTTGTCTACGACTCCTCCGCGCAGGTCTTGATCGACCCGTTCATCCACCAGCCCCGGCATTGGATAGATATCCTCTCCCTCCGGGTCATGGGGATGGACGTGCTCGACGCCAACCGCCCCGTGGCCCTTGCCTCGCTCATGGTGGATGCCGCGCTCTGGGGCTTTAACCCCGCAGGCTACCACCTCCAGAACCTTCTCCTCCATGGCGCGGTGGTGGCGCTTCTCTTCCGGCTCCTGCTCGGCTTTAGTGGCTCGCGCGGGGCGGCGCTGGTGGGGAGCCTCCTCTTTGCCGCGCACCCTCTCCTCGTCGAGGCGGTGGCAGAGCCGAGCTTCCGTGAAGACCTCCTGGTCGCCTTCTTCACCCTCCTTGCCCTCTGGCTTGCCACACGGCTGCGCGGCGGGCGGCCCCGGTGGGCGGCAGCGGGGGTGGTGGGGGCGCTTTTTCTCGCCGTCGGCTCCAAAGAATCCGGCGTGGCCGGGGTGGCCGTAGTGGCGGCGTATGCCCTCCTCTTTCGGCGGGGCCGGGGGGAGGGGCGCTTCTGGCTTGGCCTGCTGGCAGTGGCGGCGGGGGTCTGTGGCGCGTTTCTCTATGCCCGCTTCCGGCTGGAGCCGGAGGTTTCCCTCATCTTTACCCAAAAGCCCCAGCCGATCGCGTCAGATGCGTGGGCCCTCTTTGCCACCCAATGCCGAATCTGGAGCGCCGAGTGGCTGCGCATCCTCTGGCCGAGCGACCTTTGTGCGGACTACGGCCCCTACCACCTGCGCAACCTGCCGCGTGCACTCGGGCTTGGCATCGTGGCCGGGGTGGTCGCAGTAGAAGCCGCGCTGGCGTGGCGCAGCCGGGGGGTGGCGCTGGCGTGCGCCCTTTTTTGGTTTTCTTTACTCCCGGTTTCCAATTTCATCCCGATGTACCGACCAATGGCTGACCGCTTCCTCTACCTCCCCCTTACCGGCGTGGCACTTGCCACGGCGCTGGGCTTGGCGTGGGCAAGCCGCCGCTGGCCGCGCGCCAGGTGGGCCGTGCTCGGAGCCGCCGCGCTGGCGATCGCCCCGCTCGGCGCAGCAACCACGCGCCAGATGGCCCACTGGGACAACGAACTTACCCTTTGGACCCACGCCGTAGCCATCAACCCCTTTTCAGAAACCGCGCAGATCAATCTCGGCTTTGCCCTCTATAACGAAGGGCGGCTGGAAGAAGCCATCCCCCCCCTGCAACGCGCCGCGGAGTTGACCAAGGGGGCCTACGCCCCGCCGTTTGCCGCCTTCGCGCTCGTGGCCGCTGCCCAAGGCCGCACGACAGATGCCGCCCGTGCCCTCGCCAAAGCTGCGGAGCTCGACTCCCGCTACCGCGAGCCCGAAACGCTCGTCAGCGCCCTCACCCTCCCGCCTGCGCAAGCCGCGCGGCTGCGGGTCATCCTGCTTTCCTCCTCTTTATGATTGGATTCCTCCTCCCCAAATACATCAAGGAAGGCCGGGAGATCGCCAAGGCGGCCCAAAAGCTCCTCAATTACCGGCGAGACCTCCTCTCCCCGGAAGAAACCGCCTCGCTGGAGGAGACGATCGCCACGCTGCACCGCGCCCTCAAAGCGCGCAACCCAGAGGAAGTCGCCCGCACCACCCAAGCGCTGGATACCGCCTTCGCGAAGCACTACCCCCCACAGGGAAGCGCCTTTTTGCGGGAGAATACCGAGGTGCTCGTGGTCGCCATCGTCATCGCCCTCGGCGTGCGCACTTACTTCCTGCAACCCTTCACCATCCCCACCGGCTCCATGCAGCCGACGCTCAACGGCGTGCTCGCCTACAAAACGGAGGAGCCTGCGCCGAACCCGCTCATCCGCACGCTGCACATGGCGCTCTACGGGCGGAGCTATGTGGATGCCGTCTCGAAGCAGGATGATATGGTCATCGCCCTGCGCCCGGCAAAGCGCTTCGCCGTCTTCAACTACACGCTGATCGAGTGCAAGCACCAGCGCTTCCTCGTTCACGCCCCGCCGGAAAAAGTGGCTGTTGATTTCGGGGTTGTCCCCGGTCGCCCGCTCAAAGCGGGGGAAGTCGTGGCGCGCGGATATGTCAACACGGGCGACCACGTCTTTGTAGACAAGCTCACCTACCAGCTCCGCAAGCCGGTTCGGGGGGAAGTCTTCGTCTTCAACACCATGGGCATCCCCACCAATGAAAACCGCACCAACCCCGGGGGCCCCTCGCAATTCTACATCAAACGGCTCGCAGGCACACCGGGAGACAACCTGCGCATCGTCCCACCGATCCTGGAAGTCGATGGCGCCCCCGCCACCGCCCCCGGGTTGGCCCGCGTGGGCGCAGCGAAGGATGGCTACCGCGGCTACTCCAACACCGCGAACGGCATCCCCTTCCGCTACCTCGGCTCACCGGAGCAACCCTTCCGCATCCCCCCGCAGACTTACTTCGCCCTTGGGGATAACTCCTACCACAGCTCCGATAGCCGGGACTGGGGCATCGTCCCCGAAAAGAACCTCGTGGGGCGCGGGTTCTTTGTCTACTGGCCCTTTACCTCCCATTGGGGATTGATCCGATGAACGAACCGACCACCCACCGCCAGGAGATCACCGCTCTGGCCCACCACTTTGGCAACCACCCTTCCCGCCTCGTCGTGTGGGATGAAGGCTCCATCGCCGCGCGCCTCCCTTCCGGGCGGCTTGTCGTCAGCACCGCCGGAGCCCCCCTCGCCAAGCTCGAAGCGAGCCACCTCGTCGAGGTGGACCTTGCCCGTGCCCAAGCCCTCGCATTGCAAGACGAAGTCTCCGAAGACGAGCTTGCCCAGGCCCTCCCCGGGCGTGCAGAGGGCGGCCCCGCGCCCACGGAAGACCTCTTCCCCTATGCCGGGCTTTTCGCCTTTGAAGACGTGCAGTTTGCCGCGCATACGCAGCCGATCCCCGTCAACCAGATCCTCTCCTCGCCCCGGGCGCGGCAGTTTGCCGACCGGCGCAACTTCCCTCAGGAAGTGCTCGCCTGTGGAGCTGCCAGCGTGCTGGCTCCCTTCCACCCCACCGGGCTCGCACTTGCCAAGGAGATCCAGCGCAAGCTCATCCTTTGGAAAGACCGCTACAAAGGCACCCCGCGCGTCGTCCTGATCCAGAATTATGGAATGATCGCCCTCGGCGCCACCATCGAAGAAGTGCGCCTGCGCACGGAGATGACCGTCAAGTACGCAGAGATCTTCCTTGGGGCCGCCATGCTCGGCGGGCCCGACTTCCTCAAACCCACCTACGTAGCCCAACTCGAAGCAGACGCCTCGGCGTAGCCCATGGCCTCCGCGTCTGCATACCCGCTGGAACTCTGCCGCGCCACCGGCAGCCGCACCCTTGGGGGCGAGACAGCCCAGCTCCACGAAGCAACGCTCGCCTTCGAGCCCGCCACGCTAAACCTCCTTTTTGGCCCGCGCCATTGCGGCAAAAACGTCCTCCTGCGGCTCCTCGGGCTGCTGGAGACACCACTCTCGGGCGAAGTCTGCGTGCTGGGCCGCTCCACCGCCGGGTGGAGCGAGGCCGACCGCACCGAAGTCCGCAGCCGCCACTTCGGGTTCGTCTTTGAGTCGCCCTTCCTGCTCCCCTCCTTCAACGTCGTGGAGAACGTGGCCATGCCGTACTTCAAGCTCACCGGCGAAGCGCCCGACAAAGCGCGCGAGCAGACCGACCGCGCGCTTAGCTTCGTCGGCATGCAGGAGTGCGCCGAAGCCGCTGTGGAGAGCCTCTCGCTGGAGGCACAGTGGCGCGTCTCGCTGGCGCGCGCGCTCGTCACCTCGCCGCTCGCCCTGTTTGTCGAGAATATCGACCACACGCTGCGGGATGATGCCCTCATCCACTTTCTGGAGCTTCTCTCCGCCGTGCGCCGCGTTTACAACTGCTGCGTCGTCGTCTCCGCCACCGCGCGGGATTTGAGCGCCTTCTGCACCCGCGCCGTGGAGCTGGAGGCCGGGCACATCATCCACGATTGGCAACCCGGAGGCCTCCTCTCATGAGCACGCCCGTGCCGCCGCAGCCGCCAGATGCCGGCGCCATCACCCGCGCAAGCAAGAGCAACCTTGCCCTCGCCTTCATCGCCCTGCCCAAGGAGCGGCGCGAGGGGATCACCCTCTTCTACGCCTTCTGCCGGGTGATCGATGACATTGCCGACGAGCCCGCTCTCCCCCTCGAGCAGAAGCAGGCCGCCCTTAATGACTGGAAGCGCGCCCTCTTCGAGCCGTTTGAAGAAGAGCCGCCGCTGGCCCCGCAGGTGCGTGGCCTCATCGCCCATTACCAACTACGGGCCAACTGGCTCCTGGAGATCATCCACGGCTGCGAGATGGACCTTGCGCCCGTCCGCTACGCCACCTTTGAAGACCTGCGGCTTTACTGCTACCGGGTCGCCAGCGTCGTTGGCATCGTCAGCGCACAAATCTTCGGCTGCCGCCACGAAGAGAGCCGCCGCTACGCCGTGGAGCTCGGGTACGCCCTCCAGCTCACCAACATCATCCGCGATGTCGCCAAAGACTACGCCAATGGCGGGCGCATCTACCTCCCACAGGATGAAATGGCCCGCTTCGGCGTTACCGAAGAAGACCTTGCCACGCGGCAGGGCGGCCCCGGCTTTGGCGCACTCATGGCCTTCCAGGCCGAGCGGGCCGAGGCCTTTTACCAAAGCGCCGTGGCCGCGCTCCCGAGGGAAGACCGGCACGCGCTGGTGGCAGCCGAGATCATGCGGCGCGTCTACCACCGCTTGCTGGGCAAGATCCGCGCCGACCAGTTTCGCGTATTTGAGCGCTTCCACCGCCTCTCGCGGGTGGAGAAAGCGCTCATCGTCGCGCGGGTCATGCTGCTGGGGTGATCACTTCACCGCCTTGCCCGAGCGCGGCTGGCTCACCTTTTCCCACTTGTGGCGGCTGGCCACGGCAGAGGGGTTCACATACTCGCCGACCTGTTTGTCGCCATCAAAGAGCTTGATCCAGACGCCCGCAAACGAATCCTTCGCGCGGATCTTGCCGCCGCCCTCGTAGATCCACCCCCCGGTGAGGGATTGGTCGCGCAGCGTCACCGCATCGGTCTTAAACGTCCCCTTGCCGTGCGCGGGGATCGCGGCGATCTCCGCCGTCCCGGTCGCCCAGTCGAGCTTATCGCTCCCTTGTTTTGCCCCGAGCTCCTCGCGTTCCACAAGGATCACCCAATGCGCCTTTAGTGGCACCCCGGCTTGAAAACGCTTGTTAGCCACCACAACCTCATAAAGAAAGCTCTCGCTCGCCTTTGTCGTCTGGTGCCCGGTGCCTTGGGCCATCTTGGCATCTTCCTTCCGCCGGGTGGTGGAAATCTGGTAATCACTGGCTGAAACTGCCGCAGGAACCACGAGGGCTGCGGCCAACAGGGGGAGTAGCATCCGTTGCATGAGCGATGTTTAGCCGTTTTCGCACGGAAAGGTCAATCGCCACCACACAGAGAAAAACTTCGACACGTCTGCGCGTTCGTTGACACGGAGAGTCACTTTGATACTGTCGCCCTTCCGCTTCATCATGAAAACCGTCATCTCCTCCTCCGAGGCACCGGCCGCTGTCGGCCCCTACTCCCAGGCCGTCCGGGCCGGGCAAACGCTTTATTGTGCCGGGCAAATCCCGCTCGACCCCGCCACCGGGGAGTTGATTGAGGGAGACGTCGCCGCCCAAACCGAGCGGGTGCTCCAGAACCTCGGCGGGGTCTTGCGCGCCGCCGGGTTGGATTACAAAGACGTGGTCAAAACCACCGTCTTCCTTACCGACCTGGGCAACTTCGCCGCGATGAACGAAGTCTACGCCCGCTACTTTGCAGCCCCCTTCCCTGCCCGCTCCACCATTCAGGTGGCCGGGCTGCCCAAAGGGGCCAGTGTAGAGATTGAAGCCGTGGCCGTAAGCGTGTAGCGTTTTCTCCCCCCGTTTTTAGATGACTTCCGACGCCATCCTCGCCCTTTTCCGCGAAACCAACGCCCTGCTGGACGGGCACTTCGTGCTTCGCTCCGGGTTGCACAGCCGCCAGTTCTTCCAGTGTGCCATGCTCCTCCAGCACACCGGGGCGGCGGCGCAGGTGTGCGGCGCGCTCGCCGAGAAGCTGCGCGGGTATGGGGCGCAGAGCGTCATTTCGCCCGCGCTGGGCGGCGTCATCGTCGGCCACGAGGTGGCTCGCCACCTTGGCTTGCGCCACATCTTTGCCGAAAAGGAAGAGGGCCGCCTTGTCCTGCGGCGCGGCTTCACCATCGCCCCGGGGGAGCGCTTTGTAGTGGTGGAAGACGTCGTCACCCGAGGGGGGCGCGTGCAGGAGACCGTCGATATTGTACGGGCTCATGGGGGCGAAGTCGCCGCCATCGGCACCGTGGTAGACCGCAGCGGCGGGAACCGCCCCGACTACGGCTGCCCCTTTGTCGGCCTAGTGGAGCTTAACGTGGAAACCTTTGCGCCGGATGCGCTCCCGCCCGATCTGGCGGGCACCCCGGCCTCTAAACCGGGCAGCAAATAATTTTTGTATGATTAACTGGATTCTGAAGAAGATCGTCGGGTCAAAAAACCAGCGGGAAATCCGCCGGATGCGCCCGATCGTGGCGCGGATCAATGAAATCGAGCAGAGCCTTCAGTCTGCCAGTGATGACGACCTGCGCGCCAAGACCGCCGCCTGGAAGGAAGCACTCTCGAAGATCGACGACGATGCCGAACGGCAGAAATACCTTTCCGACATCCTTCCCGAAGCCTTTGCTGTCGTAAAGAACGCCGCCCGGAGGCTCTGTGGCCGCGAAGTCATCGTCTGCGACCAGCCAGTCACGTGGAACATGATCCACTTCGACACCCAGCTCATCGGCGGCATGGTACTGCACAGCGGCAAGATCGCCGAGATGGCCACGGGTGAGGGCAAGACGCTCGTCGCCACCCTGCCGCTCTTCCTCAACGCCCTCACCGGCAAAGGGGCGCACCTCGTCACCGTCAACGACTACCTCGCCCGCCGCGACTCGGATTGGATGGGCAACCTCTTTGGCTTCCTGGGCCTCACCTGCGGCGTCATCCAGCACGACCAGCCGCCCGAGATCCGCCGCCAGCAGTACGCGTGCGACATCACCTACGGTACGAATTCCGAATTCGGCTTCGACTACCTGCGCGATAACGGCATGGCCACCAGCCGCGAGCAGCAGGTGCAGCGCGGCTACCACTACGCCATTGTCGACGAGGTAGACTCCATCCTCATTGACGAAGCGCGCACCCCGCTCATCATCTCCGGCCCCTCCACCGTCTCCACCCACCAGTACGATAAGTACAAGCCCCTGGTGGAGCAGCTTGTCCGCAAGCAGGCCCTGCTGTGCAACCAGATCGCCACCGAGGCGGAGGAAGCGTACAAAGCCGGGCGCTTGGTGGATGCCGCGCACCTTTACTTCAAGATCAAGGTCGGCCAGCCGCGCCACAAAGTCCTCCTGCGCGCCATGGAAGACCCCGAGCGCCGCAAAGCGCTCGATAAGGCCGAGCTCTCCTACCATGGAGACACCCAGAAGACCGCCCTCTTCGAGCTCAAAGAAAGCCTCTACTTCAATATCGACGAGCGCGCCCACGAGGCCGACCTGAGCGAGCTGGGCCGCCAGTACCTCAACCCGGACGACCCGGACGCCTTCGTCCTGCCTGACCTTATTACCCAATACGCGGAGATCGACAACGACCCCACCCTCTCCGAAGAGCAAAAGGTTGCCGCCAAGGCCGAGAAACAGGAGCAGTGCGACCGGCAGGCCGAGCGGCTGCACAACATCTCGCAGCTCCTGCGCGCCTACTGCCTCTTTGAGAAAGACGTCCAGTACGTTATCGAGGAAAACAAAGTCGTCATTGTCGACGAGTACACCGGCCGCAAAATGCCGGGCCGCCGCTGGAGCGATGGCTTGCACCAAGCCGTGGAAGCCAAAGAAGGCGTCCAGATTGACCGCGAGACCCAGACGCTCGCCACCATCACCATCCAAAACTACTTCCGCCTCTACTCCAAGCTCTCGGGCATGACCGGTACGGCGGAGACGGAGGTGAACGAATTTCACGACATCTACAAGCTTGATGTCGTCGTCATCCCCACCAACCGGCCTTGCATCCGCAAAGACCTCAACGACCAGATCTACAAAACCCGCCGCGAAAAGTATAACGCCGCGGTACAAGAGATCAAAGCCGCCAACGCCCGGCAGCAGCCGGTGCTCGTGGGTACCGTCAGCGTCGAGGCTTCCGAGCTTTTGAGCCGCATGCTCAAGCGCGAGAAAGTGCCGCACACCGTCCTCAACGCCAAGTACCACATGCAGGAGGCGGAGATCGTCGCGCGCGCCGGGCAGCCCGGGGCCGTCACCATCTCCACCAACATGGCGGGCCGGGGTACCGACATCAAGCTCGGGCCCGGCGTTGCAGACCTGGGGGGCCTTTATGTCATCGGCACCGAGCGGCATGAATCCCGCCGTGTCGACCGTCAGCTCCGCGGCCGTTGCTCCCGCCAGGGAGATCCGGGCCAATCGCGCTTCTACGTCTCCTTTGAGGACGACCTCATGCGCAACTTCGGCGCCGCCGACCGGATGACCAAGATCATGGAGCGCTTCGGCATGAAAGATGGCGAAGAGCTTGAGCACCCGTGGCTCAACAAATCCGTCGAAACCGCGCAGAAGCGCGTCGAACAGCGCAACTACCAGATGCGCCGCCGCACCTTGCAGTTTGACGACGTCATGAACAAACAGCGCGAAGTCGTCTACGGCTTCCGCAACGAGACGATCGAGACGGACGAGCCGCGCAAGCTCATCTTCGAGATCATCGAAGAAGCCGTCCCCGCCAAGGTCGAGGAGTTTCTCACCGGCGAAGAGCCCAACTACCCTGCCCTGCTCCACTGGATCAACACCACCTTCCCGCTCGGCCTCACCCCCGAGAAAGCCGGGTTTGAGAAAATGGAGCGCGACGAAGTAGGCCAGTGGGTGACCGACAAGGTCAAAGAATCCTACCAGCTCAAGATCAAGCACGAAGAGCCCGAGGCCGTCATCGGCCTGGAGCGCTACATCATCCTCAACGCCATCGACCGGCTTTGGCAGGAGCACCTCTACGCCATGGATTCGCTGCGCGAAGCCGTCTACCTGCGCGCCTACGGGCAGAAGGACCCGCTCGTGGAGTATAAGACCGAGGCGTACGACATCTTTGTCGGCCTCATGGCGAGCATCAAGAACGAGGTCTTGAACAACCTCTTCCGCTCCACCTCCAACCTGCAAGCCTTCGAGCACTTCCTGGCCAGCCTGCCGCAGCACCTGCTGCATCAGGACGACCCCTCCGCCCCGATGCCCCCCGGCCTCATGAGTGGCGGCGGCTCCGAAGAGGAAGCCCCGGGAGCCGGTATCCCCTACCGGCGTGCTGGCACCAAAGTCGGCCGGAACGACCCTTGCCCTTGCGGCAGCGGCCGTAAATACAAAGCCTGCTGCGGACGCACCGCCTAAGGGAGCCCGCAGCCACGGCTTACCGCCTCTCTATGAGGGGCGGCTCCGCCAGACGAATCCATCCATCAAAAAACGGCAGGAGGAAAATCCCCCCTGCCGTTTCTTATTAGAAAGGAATGCCTTACTTCTTGAGCAGCGAGGCAGAGTCCGGATCGAGGTAGATCGTCGTATCCTCGTGCTGCTGGAGGATGGAGGAAGGCACCAGATTGGTGACAGGCCCTTCGAGGCTATCCTTCACGGCCTGCGCCTTGCGGGCGTCGGGCACGCTCAGGATCACACTCTTGGACTTGAGGATCTGGCGGATCGACATCGAGATCGCCTGCTTGGGCACATCATCAAACGTCGGGAACCATCCTTCGCCAAACTGCTGCTTGCGGCACGCTTCATCGAGGTTCACCACCAGGTAACCGGCCTCGGTGTCAAAATCCGCGGGCGGGTCGTTGAAGGCGAGGTGCGCGTTTTCGCCGATGCCCGCAAAGCAGACATCAATGGGCGACTCGGCAATCAGCTTGCCCAACCGGGCACACTCGGCCTGCGGCTCTTCATCCCCCGCGACGTAGTGAAACGCCTTGAGCGGGCGCGGCAGGACTTTGTGGAAACGGTCCCACAAATACTGCCGGAAGGAAGCCGGGTGAGTGATCGGCAGGCCGATGTATTCGTCCAAATGGAAGGCCGTCACCTTTTCCCAGGCGATCTCTTCCTTCACCAGCTCTTTGAGCATCTCAAACTGGGAAGCGCCCGTGGCGACGATAATGTTGGCGCGGCCATTTTTGGCAATAGCCTCGCGAATGAGGCGTGCGCCGTGCTCTGCCGCCACCTTGCCAGCGACGGCTTTGTCGGAACTGATTTCGATTTTGATAGCCATAAGGTTTACAGTAGGCAGAGGTATACCGCAAAAAAGAGATTGTCACGTGATAAATCTTCCTGCATTTCCTCTTCCCACTATGAGTACGTCGCCCACGCTGGAAAACCTCATCACCACCCCCGAGGGGGAGCTTACCGCCCGCCACTACCAAACGGGCGAGGGAGTTCGCATCGTATGGAAGGAGGGGCGCATCACCTCCGTAGAGCCCACCGCTGTGGGGGCAGATGCCGCGTGGGTGGCCCCGGCGCTGGTGGAGCTGCAAGTCAACGGCTACGCAGGCGTCGATTTCCAGCGGGATGAAACGGACGAAGCCGGGCTGCTCAAAGCCGTACGCGCACTGCGGCGCGACGGTTGCGCCCGCGTGTTGCTCACCCTCATCACGCGGGAATGGAGCGCCCTACTCGCCCGCCTGGCCGAGCTCAAGGCGCTGCGCGATGCCAACCCGGAGCTTCGCGAGGCGATCTTCGGCTGGCATGTCGAGGGGCCCTTCATCTCGGGGGAGCCGGGCTTCATCGGCGCGCACGATCCCGCCGCCGTCTGCGACCCCACGGTTGCAGATATCGACGCGCTCAAAGCCGTCGTGGGGAACGACCCGACGATGCTCACCCTCGCCGCCGAGCGCGAGGGGGCGGTGCAAGCCATCGCCCGGGCGCGCGAGCTGGGCATCGTCATCAGCCTCGGCCACTCCAACCTCTCCACCGAGCGCCTCCGCGAAGCCGTGGCCGCCGGGGCCACCGCCTTCACCCACTTGGGCAACGGCATCCCGCAAGCGCTCGACCGGCATGATAACGTCCTCTGGCGCGTGCTTGATAATAGCGGCCTTACGGCGGGCATCATCCCCGACACCCACCACGTCAAGGCCGCCCCCTTCCGCCTCTTCCACAAGCTCCTTAACCCCGAGAACATTTACTGGACGACAGATGCCATGTGCGGCGCGGGAGCCCCTCCCGGCGTCTACACCATCGGCAAGCACACCATCGAAGTCGGCGCAGACCGCGTGGCGCGCGAGCCCGGTAAGACGAACTTCGCAGGCTCCGCGCTGGAGCCGCTACGCGGCATCGAGCTGGGCGCGCAGATGCTCGGCCAACCGTGGCAGCAGGTGTGGGATTACTTTGCCGTCAACCCCGCGCGCCTCATGGGTTGCCAATGGGGCCTCACCCCCGGCGCGGAAGCCGCCTTCTGCCTGCTGCGCTAGGCGCAGAGCCTCGATGCCCAAGATCACCCAACAGGAGCTGGCCACGCGGCTGGGCGTCTCGCGCTCCACGGTAGCGGCGGCGCTCAACCCGGGCTCGCCGATCAAGCTCAACGAGGCGACGCGCCAGCGTATCCTCAAAGCCGCCGAGCAGCACCACTACCGGCCCGACCGCTACGCCCGCGTGATGCGCGGGGGGCGCAGCGGCCTCATCGGCGTGCTCCACTTCGGCGGGCTCCTGCAAGTGGCCGCCGAGCGCGCCACCCACGCCGCCCAGGCCGTGCGCCGCGAAGGGTATGAAGTGGTGGCGGCAGATCTCTCGTGGTCTACCGAATCGCTGCAAACCGCCTGCGCCTCCATGTTGGATGCGCGGGTGGAAGGCGTCATCCTCTCCGGGCTCAACCTCCCCGCCTCCTCTCAGGAATTGCGGCGGCTCCAGACGGCGGGCACCCCCGTCGTCGCCCTGAGCGGAAACCCCCTCCCCTGGGCCCCTCACTTCCGGGCGGATACGCGCAACGCCATCGCAAGGTTGACCACGCACCTCCTCGACCTCGGCCACCGACGGCTGGCGTTGATGACCCATATCACCGAACGCAAAGATGAGCCCGGCTCCTACATCTGGGCGGGGCGCGAGCGGGCGCTCGGCTTCGAGGCGGCGCTACGAGAGGCAGGCGGCAGCCTTGGGCCCACCTTCCGGCGCAGCATGCGGCCGCAAGGCATCATCACCCGCGTGGGCCTGCCTCGCAGCCCGTTTGACCCCTTTGGCCCTGGGATTGAAGGGATGCGCGCCCTCCTGCGCCAAAGCCCCCGGCCCACGGCGCTCCTCTGCTCGAACGACGAAGTCGCCTACGGCGCGCTGAGTGTCTGCCAGGAGGCGGGCCTCTCCGTGCCCGGCGAGCTTTCGCTCACGGGGTATGATGATACCACACTCGGCCGCTACTGCGCCGTGCCGCTTACCACCGCGCGCCAGCCCAACGAGGCGATGGCCGAGGCTGCTGTGGAAGCACTTGTAGCCGCCATTCAACACGGCACCCCGCCTCGCCCGGCCAAGCCGCGCCTCTTCCCCTGCGAGATCCTCCTGCGCCGCTCCACAGCGCCACCTGGGGAGTGAAGGCCACCCCTTTCCTTTACACCGAAGCCGGGCGGTGCCGGTCGGTAAGCGCCACAAACACATCCTCCAGCGAGGGGGAGATGGGGCGGATATCCACTTCGCCAATGCCCACCCCGGCAAGCAAGGCTCGCAACTCCGCATCGCCAAGGAGGTCCTCCACCAACAAATGCATCGACTGGCCAAACACCGTGGCCGAGCAGACCCCCTCATGCTGGCGCACAGCCTGTAGCGCGAGGGTGACTTGCGGGCACGTAATATCCACCCGCCGCGTGCCGGGCGGGTTGACCTCAGGGAGGTGCTTGAGCGCATCGGGCACGCCGCAGACGATGAGCTTCGAGAGGTACAAATAGCCGACGTGCGAGCAGCGCTCGGCCTCATCCATGTAGTGGGTGGTGACAAAAAGCGTCATCCCCTGCCCGGCAAACTCGAAGAGGAGATCCCACAACTCCCGGCGCGCCACGGGGTCGATCCCTGCGGTCGGTTCATCCAGAAACAACACCTGGGGCCGGTGAATGAGCGCGCACGCCATCGCAAGCCGCTGCCGCCACCCGCCCGAAAGGAGCCCCGCGCGCCGTTTGCGGTACGGGCCAAGGTGGGTCAGGGCCATCAGCTCGTCATACCGCTGGCGCAGGGCAGCGCGGCCCAGGCCATAGAGGCGGCCGTAGAAGAGGAGGTTTTCATCCACCGTCAACTCATCGTAGAGGGAGAACTTCTGCGACATGTAGCCGATCATCTCCTTCATCTCGATGCCGGAGGAAAAGACATCGCGCCCGCCGATGCGTGCGCTCCCCGCGCTCGGCTCCAGAATGCCGCAGAGCATACGCATGACGGTCGATTTCCCCGAGCCATTCGGCCCCAGGAAGCCGAAGATCGCCCCGCGCTCCACGGAGAAGCTGACATCATCCACCGCAGTGAAGTCGCCAAACCGCTTCGTCAACCCCACACACTCGATCATCGGCGAGCCACTCATTGCCCGCCCTCTGCAAAGCGGATGGTGCCCGACATGCCCGCCCGCAGCCGCCCCTGCCCCGGGGCCAGCCGGACTTTGACGCCAAAGACCTGCCGCAGCCGGTCCCCCTCGGTCTGCACATTGCGGGGGGTAAACTCGGCCTCGCGGTTGATCTGCTCTATCACGCCCCGGAAGGTGGCCCCCGCCAGCCCATCCACCCGTAGCTCAGCCTCGTGCCCCAAAGCAATGCGCGAGAGCCATTCCGTGGGGACGTAAACGCGAATCCACAACGCGGGAAGGAGCAGCGTGGCCACCTCGCGGTTGGGGGGGAGCACGTCTCCCGGCTTCACGGCGAGCACCTCCAACACGGCGGCGGCGGGCGCGGTGATGCGCATTTCAGCAAGCTGCGAATCCACCTCCGCCAGCGCGGCGCGCGCCTGGGCGAGCACTTCAGGCCGAGTCCCCTCGCGCAGGAGCTGGTAGCGGGCCTCGGCGGCGGCGGCGCTTTGCTCCAGCGCCTCGGCAAGGCTCGCGGTGCGCTCGGCATCCGCAGAGGCGACGGCCTTCTGCGCGGCCAGCTCGTGGTTGCGCTTGCGCTCGGAGATGGCGTAAGCCCGCTGGGCGACCAGCGCCTCCCAATCCCGCCGGGCAGCCTCCACCTCTTCCGGGCGGGGGCCGTTCTCCAGCTCGGCCAGGCGGGCGGCAAGCAGCTCGCGCCGGGCGCGAAGCTCGGGCGCGGCCAGCTCGGCGATCACCTCCCCGGCTGCAACTTCCGCCCCCTCCGCAACAGGGAGAGCTTCCACGCGCCCGCCATAGCGCGAAGCAATGTGGACTTCATCGGCCTCTACCGTGCCGGAAAAAAGAGGTTCCTGGGGCTCCCGGCCCTGCCACCACCACCAACCGGCCACTGCCGCCACCGCCAGCAGCAAAAGAAACAAGCGTTGCATGAGGGAAAAAATGCTCCGTGCCAACCGGTGGCTACCCGACATGGATTCGAACCATGACTAGAGGCTCCAAAGACCCCTGTGCTACCTTTACACCATCGGGTAAAAACCGCAGACGAAACGAGATACCGGTTGCGGCTTACGATTGCAAGCGGCGGAGCAAATTTTTTCCACTCATCTGCGGCGGTTGCGGTAAACCAAGCAGGGCAAGGAGAGTCGGAGCGATGTCGGCCAGGATGCCGTCTTCCACTTTTACCTGCCCCGCATCGGGCCCGACATAGATGAGGTGGACGAGGTTGGTGGTGTGCGCGGTATGCGGCGAGCCGTCGGCATTGCGCATCTTCTCGCAGTTTCCATGGTCTGCCGTGAGCAGCAGGCAGCCGCCCAGCTCCAATGTCCGCTCCACGACTTGCTGCACCGCCGCATCGATCGTCTCCACAGCGCGCACCCCGGCCTCGACCACGCCAGTGTGGCCCACCATGTCGGGGTTGGCAAAGTTGAGGATCACGAGGTCGTAGTCTGGCAGCAGCTCCACCACGCGCTCGGCCACTTCGGGGGCGCTCATCTCGGGCTGGAGATCGTAAGTTGCCACCTTGGGCGAAGGGATGATCTGCCGGTCTTCGCCTGGAAATGGGGTCTCCACCCCGCCGTTGAAGAAGTAGGTCACATGCGGGTACTTCTCCGTCTCCGCGATGCGGAGCTGGCGCAGCCCGGCACGGCTGACTTCTTCACCCAGAAGCCGCTCCATCGCCTGCGGAGCAAAGACCACGGGGACTTGGTACGTGCTGTCGTACTCCGTGAGAGTGACGTACGAGACCAGCGGCGTCACCCCACGCTCAAACCCCGAAAAGTCGGGGTAGAGAAACGCTTCGGAGAGCTGGCGAGCGCGGTCTGCCCGGAAGTTGAAGAAAAAGACGACATCGCCATCGCGCACGCGCGGCTCATTCGCATGGGCGAAGATGAGCGGCGGCATAAACTCGTCGGTATATTCCTTGGCGTACTCGGCCTTTACCGCATCGGCAGGCGCAAGCGTGGAGACTTCGCCCCGGCCGAGCACAATGGCATCCCAAGCCACCTTCACACGCTCCCAGCGGTGGTCGCGGTCCAGCGCGTAGTAGCGGCCGACGACCGTGACGATCTGCGCGCCCGTGGGCTCCAAGGCCCGCGTCGTCTCGCGCAGGTACCCTTCGCCACCGGTGGGCGAGGTATCCCGGCCATCGGTAATGGCGTGGACAAAAATCTCCCCCACCCCGGCATCGTGCGCGGCTTGCGCCAGCGCCACGAGGTGCGCCTGGTGGCTGTGCACCCCGCCGTCGGAAACGAGGCCGACAAAATGGAGCCGCCCCCCCTTCGCCTTGGCAAAAGCTTCCTTGAGCACCGGGTTGCCCGGCAGCTCGCCATCGGCAATGGCTTTGTTGATCCGTGTGAGGTCTTGGTAAACCACGCGCCCCGCCCCGAGGTTGAGGTGGCCGACTTCGGAGTTCCCCATCTGCCCCTCGGGCAGCCCCACCTCCAGCCCGCTGGCACGCAGCGTGGCACCGGGGTATTGGGCATAGAGCGCGTCGTGAAACGGCGTCTTGGCCAGCAGCGTTGCATTGCCATCGGCCTCGGCAGAGGCGCGGCCTCCGGGGTTGATTCCCCAGCCATCACGAATAATGAGCACAACAGGTTTTGCCATAACTAAAAAAAGGGGTGCTCATCATTCCCCTTGAGCCACGGTTTGGCAACCTTCAATGCCCCGCCACCCGTGCCTGGAAGAGGCGCACCCGGTGCTCCGCAAAGATCCACCAAAGGTTGCGCACCAACTGCCAGCCCGAGAGCGCCGGCGCGACATTCTCCACCTCCCCGGCGCGGATCGCCTCGAAGATCGCCCCCACCTCGCACCGCTCTGCCGCCACGCGCGCGTAGTGGTGGCCAAAAGCCTCAAGCCGGTGCGCGTCGGAAGTGGCCAGCATCGGCTTGCCAAACTCCCGCGCCACCCGCTCGGCGCGGCGGTTGGGGTTGAGCCACGCCGTATGGAAGTGCGAAAGCTCCACCGCATCGAAAAGCGCCATATGCTCGCGCAGCCGCGCCCCGCCCATCGAGCCACCCAGGACGTGGAAGGGGTGCGGCGCAAACACAAAGAGCGAGCTTCCCCGCCGTGCGCGCAGGGCGGCAAGATCCTCAAACCGGTGCAGCGCCTGCGCCTCTTCATCCGAAACATTGAGCACCACCACATCCGCCCCCTCCAGCCGCGCCTCCGCCGCCGGGATGAGCAGGAGCCCCAATTCCTGTGCCAGCTCCACCAGCTCCGGGCGCTCCAACACGTGGCCGTGCAACGTCACCGCCACGGCATCAAACCCGAGCGCCCGCGCCCGGCGCAACAGATCGGCGCTCGAGTACTCCAGCTCATCCTTGGGGTCCTCCGCAGCGTGGAGGTGAAAATCGACCTTCAGCCAAGGTTTGGCAGGCGTTGAGGAAGAAGGAGCGGGCAGTTCAGACATCGGGAAAGAGAAGCAATCTGCCCCGAAAACCAAAAATCCACAAGATTGATGAAAAAAGGGGTTGCACGGAATGGGCGGCATGCTAGAAGTAACGCCCCACCGCACAGGAGGACATTGCTCGGGTGGTGAAATGGCAGACACGTACGTTTGAGGGGCGTATGCCGCAAGGCGTGGGGGTTCAAGTCCCCCCCCGAGCACCACCTTCCAAGATTCCTTGGAAAGACTCCTAAACCAGAAAATCTTAGGCGGACTTCAGAACGCTCTTACTGCCTGATTAATCAGGCAGTTTGACATTCCAGCCTTGTGTGTACCCCAAATCAGTGGCAATATCGCTTCAAACGCCTGAAATATCATGCAAGCTGAGCAACTCGCATCGTTGATCACGTGGCACCGCCATCGGGCAGGGCTTAGCCAACTGGAGCTCGCCCAATATGCCGGGGTAAGTCGCTACGTGGTTCAGGATCTTGAGGCGGGTAATGGCCGAACCACTTGGGGGAAGCTCGCTGCCGTCCTCTCCGTTCTAAATCTCTCCCTCGAACCA
>JBBCKB010000050.1:0-34104 GCA_037189965.1 Chthoniobacteraceae bacterium
CAACCTCCTCTACGCGCTGGAGCTGGAGCGCCTCTCCCGCCCGGAGCTGGAGGCGCTTTGCGCCGAAGTCCACGCGCTTGCCACCACCATCGAGCGCTTCCGCATCCTCGCCGCCGCGCGGTTCACGGCAGAGGGCGGGTAAGCGGGGCCCGCGCGGGAAATTTGGCGTTGACGCCCCGGCGGAGGGGGCCTAAGGTGCCGCCACTTCTTATCGAGAGTGACTGAGGGACTGGCCCGTTGAAGTCACGGCAACCGCTTGAGCGGGGAGAGAAAGCCCACGGCTTTTTTAACCCGGCAAGGTCCAGGTGCCAAATCCAGCTCGGAGCAACTTGGGGCTTACCCCCTTGGTTGGCCGGGGAAGATGAGAGGGAGATATGGCCTTGCCCCTTAAAAAGGCAAGCCACCCCCGCACCAAGCGGAGCCTTTTTTAAAGGGAGGAGAAAGACCTCTCGAAAAAGCTCCAGCCGCAGGCGGGGTGGGGAGAGTAAAAACCTCCCGCTTCTTGCTCCACGCTTCCTTTGGCTCCCCGGCTCCGGGGTGGGTACTCGCGATCTTTTGAAGTACCACACACCTCAAGAGCCACATGGACAAAAAGCCTTACTTTTCCCACCTCAAATGTCGTGAGTGCGGCCGCCCGTACCCGAAAGAGGCCATCCACGTCTGCGACTACGATTTCGGCCCCCTCGAAGCGGCCTACGACTACGACGCCATCCGCGCCGTGCTCACCCGGGAGTTGATCGAATCGCGCCCGCAATCCATGTGGCGCTACCGGGAGTTGCTCCCCATCGATGGCGAGCCGACTGTGGGCCAGCAAGTCGGCTTTACCCCGCTCGTGAAGGCGGACCGCCTGGCCAAGCGCCTCGGCATCAAAGAGTTGTGGGTCAAGAACGACACCGTCAACTACCCCACGCTTTCCTTTAAAGACCGCGTCGTCTCCGTGGCGCTAAGCCGCTCGCAGGAGCTTGGCTTCAAGATCGTTGCCTGCGCTTCCACGGGGAACCTTGCCAACTCCGTGGCCGCCAACGCCGCCGCCGCCGGGTTGCAGAGCTACGTCCTCATCCCCGCAGATTTGGAGCAGGGCAAAGTGCTTGGCTCGCTCGTCTATGGCACCAATGTCATCGGCATCCATGGCGCGTATGACCAGGTCAACCGGCTTTGCTCGGAGATCGCGGGCAAGTACGGGTGGGGGTTTGTAAACGTCAACCTCCGGCCGTACTACGCCGAGGGCTCCAAGACCATGGGCTTCGAGATCATGGAGCAGCTTGGGTGGCGCATCCCGCGGCACACCGTCATCCCCATGGCCTCGGGCTCGCTGCTCACCAAGATCCACAAAGCGTACAACGAAGCGGTGAAAGTCGGCCTCGTCGAGGAGAGCCTCGGCAGCGTCTACGGCGCGCAAGCCACCGGGTGCTCCCCCATCGCCGCCGCGATGAAGAAGGGGACGGACCTTGTGAAACCTGTGCCCAAGCCCGACACCATCGCCAAGTCGCTCGCCATCGGCACCCCGGCCGACGGGTACTACGCCATCCACGCCATGCGCGAGACGGGCGGCAGCGCCGAAGACGCCACGGATGAAGAGATCGTCGAAGGCATCCGCCTCCTTGCCGAGTGCGAAGGCATCTTTGCTGAAACGGCGGGCGGCGTCACCGTCGCATGCGCCAAGAAGCTGATTGCCTCCGGGCAGATCCCGGCGGATGAAAGCGCCGTCCTTTGTATCACCGGCAACGGCCTCAAAACGCAGGAAGCCATCATCGGCAAATGCGGCGAGCCGCGCCTTATCAACCCCAGCTTGCGCGAGTTTGACGAAAAGATCGGCTCCGAGCTGGCCACCCGCTAGCGGGTTGACCTCCGACCCACATCGCGTAACCTTCCAACCATCGTTTTAACGTATCATGGCTATTAACGTCCGCATCCCCACCCCGCTCCGCAAGCTCACGGCCGAACTCGACACCGTGCAGGCCGAGGGCGGCAACATCGGCGAGATCATCGCCAACCTTGAGAAAAGCTACCCCGGCATCCAAGACCGCCTTCTCGACGAAAGCGGCACCGTGCGCCGGTTCGTCAACATCTTCATCAATGATGAAGACATCCGCTTCCTCGAAGAACAGGCCACCGCCGTCAAAGAGGGCGACGAAGTCTCCATCGTCCCCGCCATCGCCGGAGGCTAGTATTCGTACGTTAAGCTAATCCCGGTAGGAGGCCTGCGAAGCGTGAATTGTAGGCCGTCTCTGTGAGGCGGCAGTCCAACCCCATGGCGTTTCATAGAAACGCCCTACCATTTCCATCCCTCGCATCGAACCTTCAAACGATCTAACGTAGGTAATACGAGAACCCCTTACATCCCTTCCTATGGCTGCTGAAAAAACCCGGCTCTGGCTCCTTTTCCCCGCCAAGCTCATCACCCGCCCGATCGTTTACGAGCTGGGCAAGAAGTATGACGTCATCACCAACGTGCGCCAGGCGAGCGTGACGGATGAGGTCGGCATCGTCTCCCTGGAGCTTGAAGGCGAGCGCGAAGAGATCAAAAAATCGATCGCGTGGCTTGAGGCCGAAGGCGTAAAGGTCGAGCCCGTTGAGATCAACACCATCGAAGGGTAGCCTTCGGTGGCGCGGTGGAAAGGTTGCGCCGTAGATAAGCCGCTGATCGCCCGTGTGCGCCGGGCGTTTGGGCATGCCTCGACATCCAGCGCCGCGGTCGGCACAGAGGCCGACCCTCCAGGGCGCTCCCGCGCCGCGCTGGAGCGGTAGCTCCTTGGAGGGCGGACCTGCCCGCCTCTTTGAGGCAGGCTCCGCAGAGAGGCTTCGCCATAGATAAGCCGCTGATCGCGGCAGAGCGGTCCGTGTCCGCCGCCGCGTAAAAGTGGACGTCTCAAGGACGTACAGCATGGGGCGTCCCGTAAAGCGAAGTCGCAAGGGATAGCGGCAGAGTTCAACCCCGACATCAAAACACTCCCCACCTGGCGAGGGGGGCTTTTGCAGCCTTGCAAACCGCACCCGCCCACAGGCAAAATGGGTGGCACGCATGAAAATCGGCATCGTCGGAGGCCACGGCCACACCAGCATCAAAATCCACCCCGGCGCGGAGCTTGCCTGGGCGTGTGACGAGTACGACCAGCGCGCCTTCGAGCGCGCCACCGGCCTCCACAGCGGCCGCAGCTACCGGCGGATGGACGATATGCTGGGCGACTTCCGCCCTGACCTCGTCTATATCGGCTCCGCCTACGGCCTCAATGGCGGCCTCGCCATCAAAGCGCTCGAAGCCGGGTACGATGTCGTTTGCGAAAAGCCGCTCGCCGCAGACCACGCCACCCTCGCCCGCCTGCGCGAGCTGACGGCCTCGGGAGAGCGCCGCATCATCGCCGAGCTGGCCATGCGGTGGAACCCCGCGTTTGAAAGAGCGCGCGAGCTCATCCACCTCGGCACCATTGGCGAAGTCGTCATGGTCCAGGCCCAGAAGAGCTACCGCTTTGGCACCGACCGGCCCGATTTTTACAAGACCCGCGCCCTCTTCGGCGGCATCATCCCGTGGGTCGGCACCCATGCGATCGACTTTGCCCGCTGGTGCACCGGCCTGCGGTACGAAAGCGTCACCGGTCGCCACGGCAACCGGAGCTTCCCCGCCTATGGCGAGATGGAAGACCACGCCGCCCTTTTCTTCACCATGAGCGGCGGCGTCCCGTGCACGATCACCGCAGACTTCCTGCGCCCCGAGGGGGCCAAGACGCATTCCGACGACCGGCTGCGTGTGACGGGCACCAAAGGCGTCCTCGAAGTGCGCCGCGCCAACCTCATGGTCACCACCGCCAGCGGCAAGGAGCGGTGGCGGTACGACTTTAGCGAAGCCGCCGCCATCCGTTGCGCGCAGGGGCTCGTAGATGCCGCGCAGGGCCGCCCCTCCATCATCAACACCGCGGATTCGCTGGAAACCACCGCTGTTGCCCTCATCGCGCGCGACGCGGCAGACCAGCCCGGCTCGGTGCTCCCCATCCCATGAGCCCCACCACCCCTGCCGCTGAAGCCGAGCGCCTCCGGCAGGATGCCCGCCGCGAGCAGAACTGGAAGCGGTGGGGCCCCTACCTCTCCGAGCGGCAGTGGGGCACCGTGCGGGAAGACTACTCTGCCGATGGCGATGCGTGGCGCTACTTCCCGCATGAGGCCGCCCGCTCCCGCGCCTACCGGTGGGGGGAAGATGGCCTCTTGGGGTGGACGGACCGGCAATGCCGCCTCTGCTTCGCCCTCGCCCTCTGGAACGAGCGCGACCCGATCCTCAAAGAGCGCCTCTTTGGCCTCTCCAACCCACAGGGCAACCATGGCGAGGATGTTAAAGAGTGCTACTACTACCTCGATAGCACCCCCACCCATTCGTGGGCCCGCGCGCTCTACAAATACCCGCAAGCCGCCTTCCCCTACGAAGCCCTCGTCGCCGAGAACGCCGCCCGGGGCGGGGCCGAGCGCGAGTACGAGCTGGAGGACACCGGCATCTTCGACGAAGAGCGCTACTTTGACTGCTTTGTCGAGTACGCCAAGGCCGGGGCGGAGGATACCCTCATCACCCTGCGCATTATCAACCGGGGCCCCGAGGCCGCGCCGCTGCACCTTCTGCCCACCCTCTGGTTCCGCAACACGTGGAGTTGGGGGCGCGAACCCGGGCGGCCCGTGCTGGAGGCCGACTCCGCCCAAAGCCTCCGGGCGGAGCACCCCACCCTCGGCCGCTTCCGCCTCGTCGTGGAAGGTGCCGACGGCGAATGGCTCTTTACCGAAAACGAAACCAACACCGAGCGCCTCTTTGGCACCCCCAACGCCGGGCCGGTGAAGGATGCCTTCCACGACCGCGTCGTCTCCGGGGTGGAGGCCGCCGTCGCTCCCCAGCCGCGCGGCACCAAAGCCGCGTGGTGGTGGCGCGGCACGCTCGGGCCGGGGGAGGAGCGCGTCTTGCGCCTGCGCCTCTTTGCCGGAGAGAACGACGCCCCCTTTGCGGATGCCGACGCCATTACCACCGCCCGGCGGGCCGAGGCAGACGCCTTCTACTCAAGCCCGCTGCCGCCGGAGAAAGCCGCCATCTCCCGGCAGGCGTATGGCGGGCTCTTGTGGTCCAAACAGTTTTACCACTACATCGTCGAAGAATGGCTGGAGGGCGACCCCGCCCAGCCCCCGCCACCCCCCGGCCACGCCACCGTGCGCAACACCGAGTGGCGACACCACCTTTACACCCGCGACGTCCTCTCCATGCCCGACAAGTGGGAGTACCCGTGGTTTGCCGCGTGGGATCTCGCCTTCCACATGCTCCCCTTTGCGCGGGTGGATGGCGCGTTTGCCCAGCGCCAGCTCCGGCTCCTGCTGCGCGAGTGGTACCTCCACCCCAACGGGCAGATGCCCGCGTATGAGTGGAACTTCTCCGACGTGAACCCCCCCGTGCACGCCTGGGCGTGCTGGCGCGTCTACAAAATCGCCGGGAGGGATCGCTTCTTTCTGGAGCGCTGCTTCCAGAAGCTCCTGCTCAACTTCACCTGGTGGGTGAACCGCAAAGACGTCGCGGGCAAAAGCCTCTTTTCCGGAGGCTTCCTCGGGCTCGACAATATCGGCCTTTTTGATCGCTCCCAACCCCTGCCCGGCTGCCGCGAGCTGGAGCAGGCCGACGGCACCGCGTGGATGGCCTTCTACTGCGGCACCATGCTCGCCATGGCGCTGGAGCTGGCCAAGGAGAACCCGGCGTATGAAGACATCGCCAGCAAGTTCTTCGAGCACTACATCCAGATCGTCGATGCCATGAACGCCATCGGCGGCGAGGGGCTTTGGGACGAGGAAGACGGCTTCTATTACGACCACCTCTCGGTGGATGGCGGCCCGAGCGTGCCGATCCGCGTGCGCTCGCTTGTCGGCGTCATCCCGCTGCTCGCGGTGGAAGTTGTGGAGGAAGGGGCCATGCGCGCCTTCCCCGGGTTCCGCAAGCGGGCCGCGTGGTTTGTCGAAAACCGGCCCGACCTTGCCGCCCACATCGCCTGTCTGGAGCGCAACGCCCCGGGGGGAAGCTGCTCGATGCGGATGCTCTCCATCCCCTCGCGCGAGCGGCTGGAGCGCGTCTTGCGGGTCTTGCTCGATGAGGCGGAGTTCCTCTCCCCGCACGGCATCCGCTCCCTCTCCAAAGCGTACGAGAAGCACCCGTACACCCTGCCGCTCGATGGCGAGAACCACCAGATCGGGTATGAGCCGGGCGAATCCCCCGGGCGCATGTTTGGGGGCAACTCCAACTGGCGCGGGCCGATCTGGTTCCCCATCAACTACCTCCTCATTGAAGCGTTGGAGCGCTACCACCATTTCTACGGGGAGTCGTTTAAAGTCGAGCTGCCCACCGGCTCGGGCCACTGGGTCACGCTGGGGGAAGTGGCCCGCGAGCTGGAACGGCGGCTCGCCTCCCTCTTTTTGCCCAATGCCCGGGGCCACCGCCCCATCCACCACGGCACCGCGCTGGCCGGGAAGTACGCTACCCACCCCAACTGGCGCGAGCTGCTCCTCTTTCACGAATACTTCCACGGCAACACCGGGCGCGGCCTCGGGGCCAGCCACCAGACGGGGTGGACGGCGCTCGTCACCCGGTGCCTGCAAAACGGCCACTCCAAAGCCCCGAGCGACTTGTGAAACCGAAGCTCCTCATCACCGGCGGCAGCGGTTTTATTGGCTCGAACCTTGTCCGGCTCGCGCTGGCCCAAGGCTACCGCGTGCTGAATTTCGACAAGCTCACCTACGCGGGCAACCCCGCCTCGCTGGTCGATGTGGAAAACCACCCCGGCTACCGCTTCGTGCAGGGCGACGTTGCCGACCCCGCCGCTGTGGAAGCCGCGTTTACCAGCTTCGAGCCGGAGGCCGTGCTCCACCTCGCGGCCGAGTCGCATGTAGACCGCTCCATCGATGCGCCGGGAGCCTTTATCGCCACCAACATCACCGGCACCTACACCCTCCTCGAAGCCGCCCGGCGCTACCGGGCCACACTGGCCCCCGCGCAGGCCGGGGCGTTCCGCTTCATCCACGTCTCTACGGACGAAGTCTTTGGCTCGCTCGGGGCGGAAGGGGCCTTTAGCGAAGCCACCCGCTACGATCCGCGCTCCCCCTACTCGGCCAGCAAAGCCGCCGCCGACCACCTCGCCCGCGCGTGGGGGGGCACCTACGGGCTGCCGCTCATCGTCACCCACTGCTCCAACAACTACGGCCCGTACCAATTCCCCGAAAAGCTGGTCCCCCTCATGATTTTGCGGGCCCGGCGTGGCGAAGAGATCCCCGTCTACGGCCAGGGCGAAAACGTGCGCGACTGGCTCTTCGTGGGCGACCACGCCGAAGCCCTTCTCACCGTGCTGGAGCGCGGCACCCCGGGGCAGACCTACAACATCGGCGGGCAGAACGAGCGGCGCAATATCGACCTCGTGCGCCTCCTCTGCCAGCTCCTCGACGAAGCGCACCCCCGGGCCGATGGGCGTCCGCACGCAGAGAGCATCCGCTTCGTTGCCGACCGCCCGGGCCACGACTTCCGCTACGCGATCGACGCCTCCAAAATCCGCCGCGACCTCGGGTGGCACCCCCGGCAAGACCCCGAGAGCGGCTTCCGCCTCACCGTGAAGTGGTACCTGGAAAACCGGGCATGGTGGCAACCGATCCTCGATGGCACCTACGCCCTCGGCCGCCTCGGCACCGGGGGGGCGTGATTGCGCTTGCCGCCTTTTCGGGCCAAACTTACCTTCCCACCCACCCACGCTATGCGCCTTTGTTACCTGATCCTCGCTCACCAGCAGGCGGGGCAACTGCGCCGCCTCGTGGAGCCGCTGCTGGCTTCCGGGGGGCATGTCTTCATCCACCTCGATGCCAAAGTGCCGCTGGAGCCCTTCCGCAGCCAGCTCCCCGAGCACCCGCATCTCCATTGGGTGGCCAAGCGCCAGCTCGTCCAGTGGGCTGGCTACTCGATGGTGGAGGCCACCTTCAACCTTATCAACGCCGCCACCAGCTCCGGCGAAGCGTTTGACTATTACGCCCTCCTGAGCGGGGCCGACTATCCGATCCAACACCCCCAGGCGCTGGCCGCCTTTTTGCGCGAGCACGCGGGCGAAGAGTTCATCAACTCCACCCCGATGCCGTGCCCCACGGGGTATAAACCGCTGAGCCGCCTTTCCACCTTCCGGCTCGAGACCCTGCCGTACGACTTGAGGCCCGGCGTGGTGGGCCGCTTCATGGCCCGGGCGGTGCGGATCATCAACCGGTTTGAGTTTCAGCGAGACTATGAGCGCGTTTTCGCGGGGCTTACCCCTTATGCGGACCACCAGTGGTGGGTCTTGAGCCATGCGGCCATCTGCGTCGTCCAAGCCTTTGCCAAAGAGCGCCCGGAGGTCATCCGCTTCTTCCGCCACACCGTAACGCCGGATGAAGGGGTCTTCCAAACCATCCTTTCCAACTCCGTGCTGGCCCCGCAAATCCGCCACACGCTCACCTATACCGAGTGGGTGCCCGGGGCTTCCCACCCGGTCCCGATCTCTGCCGGGCACATCGAGAAATGGGCGCGCGAGGGGCTCCCCTGCTTTGAAGGGCCTCCCGAACGGGGTGCGTACCCGTACTTCTTTGCGCGCAAATTCCACCCGGAAGACGACGCGCTTCTGGAAGCTGTGCGCGCCCGGCTTTGGACCTCAACCCCGCTTTCCCGCCCGTGAAAGGCATCCTTTTAGCCGGAGGCTCCGGCACCCGGCTCTACCCGAGTACCCTGGCGCTGAGCAAACAGCTCCTGCCGGTGTACGACAAGCCGATGGTCTACTACCCGCTCTCGGTCCTCATGCTGGCGGGCATCCGGGAGCTGCTCGTCATCTCCTCCCCGCACGATCTCCCGCTCTACCGGCGCTTGCTGGGGGATGGGGCCCGCTTTGGCGTCCGCTTCGAGTACGCCGAGCAGCCGAAGCCCGAAGGGCTCGCGCAAGCCGTCCTCATTGGCGAAGCCTTTCTGGCCGGGGAAGGGTGCGCCCTTGCATTGGGAGACAACCTTTTCTACGGCCAAGGCTTCTCCCCCAAGCTCAAAGCCGCAGGCGCCCGAGAGAAAGGGGCCACCGTCTTCGGCTACGAAGTGCGAGACCCGCACCGCTTCGGCGTCGTGGAGTTTGACGCCCGGGGGCGCGCCATCAGCATCGAGGAAAAGCCCGAGCGCCCGAAATCGCACTACGCCGTCACCGGGCTCTATTTCTATGACCGCGATGTCGTAGAGATCGCCAAAGCCGTGAAGCCCTCCGCGCGCGGCGAGCTGGAGATCACCTGCATCAACCGCGCCTATATGGAGCGAGGCGACCTCCATGTCGAGCTGCTGGGCCGGGGCCATACGTGGGTGGATATGAGCACCCCGGAAACCTTGCTGGAAGCCTCCCAGTTTATCCACACCATCGAGCGGCACCAAGGGTACAAAGTCGCGTGTCTGGAGGAGATCGCCTACCGCCACGGGTGGCTCCCGCGCGCGGGGGTGGAAGCCGCCGCCGCCCAGATGGGCCGGACCGCCTACGGCCACTACCTGCGCGGGCTTCTGGAGGAGGGGTAGCGCGCGCCCCCTTTTTTCTTGCGCTTTGATAGGGCGCATAGAGAGTATCAGCCCCCTCATGGGGGCCCACCCCGTGGGAGCCGCACTTTTGTAAAATGATGCCGACCCAGCCCAGCCCGACCGGAGGAGCCCCCGCCCATGGGTGCTGACCCCGCGGCCGCTCCCGGCTCCCACCTGCCCGTTCGGGTCTACTCTCCCGAGCCGCTCCTGAGCCACTGGTGGCTGCTGCTCAAAGCCATTTTCAGCGATTTGCACGCGGGCCGCGAGCTGGCGTGGCGCCTCTTTCTGCGCGACCTGAGCGCCCAATACCGGCAGACCTTCTTCGGCTACATTTGGGCCTTCCTGCCGCCGCTGGCTGCCGCCGTCCCCTTCATCTTCCTTAATTCGCAAGGCATCATCAACCTCAGCGGCAGCGGCATCCCCTTCCCCGCCTTTGCCATGATGGGCACGCTCCTGTGGCAAGTCTTTGTCGATTCCTTCTCTTCGCCCGCGCAAGCCCTCACCATGGCGAAGCCAATGCTCGCCAAGATCAACTTCCCACGGGAAGCCGTGCTTCTGGGGGGCATGTACATGGTCTTCTTCAACTTCCTGGTGCGGCTGCTCTTGCTGGCGGGCGTCATGACTTGGTGGAAAGTCGCCCCTGGCGGCTCGCTCCTTTTCTTCCCGCTCGCCATGTTTGGGCTGATGCTCACCGGCTTCGCCCTAGGGCTCTTGATCGCCCCGCTGGCCGGGTTTTATGGCGACGTCATGCGCGCGGTGCCGATCTTTTCGCAGTTCTGGATGCTGCTCACCCCCGTTGTCTACCCCGCGCGGACGGAAGGGCTTGCCGGTTGGCTGGCGGTATGGAACCCCGTCTCCCCGCTCATCACCACCGCCCGCGAGGCCCTCACCGGGCAAGCGCTTACGCAGCTTCCGGGGGTGCTCCTCGTCACCGGGGGCGCGGCGCTCGTCGCCTTTCTCGGGCTGCTCGTCTTCCGGCTCGCCATGCCCCACCTGATCGCCCGGATGGGGGGGTAGCCCCGCTCTCTTTACGTACGACATCGCCATGAAAACCATCGAAGCCACCGCCCCGCCCACCCCGGCGCTTGGGGAAGTGCTGGTGCGTGTGGAGGGCGTCTCTAAAAAATTCTGCCGCGACCTCAAGCGCTCGCTCTGGTACGGCGTCAAGGACATGGCCCACGAGCTCAACCCCTTTGGGGGCGGCGCCACGGGGGCCGATGAAGGGCACCTGCGCCCCGGCGAGTTCTGGGCCAACCGGGGTGTCTCCTTTGAAGTACGCCGGGGCGAGTGCCTCGGCCTGCTGGGCCGCAACGGCGCGGGGAAGACGACCCTCTTGCGGATGCTCAACGGCCTCATCAAGCCAGATACCGGGCGCATCGAAATGCGGGGTAACATTGCCGCCCTCATCGCCCTTGGCGCGGGGTTCAACCCGATCCTCACCGGGCGCGAGAATATCTATATCAACGCCGCCGTGCTCGGCCTTTCGAAAAAGGAAGTCGACCGGAAGTTTGACGACATTGTCGATTTCGCCGAAGTGCGCGACTTTATCGACGCCCCCGTGCAAAGCTACAGCTCGGGCATGCAGGTGCGGCTCGGCTTCTCCATCGCCACCGCGCTGGAGCCCGATGTGCTCATCCTCGATGAAGTCCTCGCCGTGGGCGACTTTGCCTTCCGGCAGAAATGCCTGCGGCGAGTCGAGCAACTCCTTGGCCGGTGCGCCGTCCTCTTCGTTTCGCACAATATCGACCAGGTGGAGCGCGTCTGCACCCGCGCAGTCGTCCTCGAAAAAGGGCAGCCCGTCTTTGACGGGCCGACCACCCCGGCCATCGAGATCTACAACCGCCTCCACCAGACCAACAGCATGGAGAGCGCCTGGCTGCATGAAGACCTCGCCATCACCGGGCCGGAGCCGGGCGCGCGGCTGGTGCCCCAGCCCGAAGGCGGGCACCGGGTGGAGCTGCACCTTGAAGCCAAGCAGGCGTTTACCGAGATCGCCTGCCGCCTCCGCTTCCGCAACCCGGAGGGCGACTACGTGGCCGAGTACCATACCCTCAACCACCGTCCGCCGTTCCCCATCCCCACCGGGGCCTCCACCCTTCGGGTTGACCTGCCCGCGCTTCCGTTGAAGAGTGGCACCTACCGGGTAGACCTCTTTCTGAGCCAAGCCAATAACGACCTCGTTAAAATCGCCGAAGTCCGTGGGTTTGCGCAGGTGGAGGGGGCGGCCCGGAGCCACGGCTTCAATTGCGTGCAGATTTGAAACGGGAGCTCTCCTTAAAAATCGTATCGCGCAGCCGCCTTCCTTCATCCAGTATCCCGAACATCTAAACAATGAAGCTACTTTACGTTGGAGATAACCGCCCCCGGAGTAACTGGGGTTGCCGTGCCACCAGCATGGCCTTGGGAAGCTTGCTCCGGCGCGAACACGAAGTTGCCGAAATCATCCAGGGAGACGAAACCGGGCACCTCTCCAGCTACATCCCCTGGGACGGGCTGCCGCCGGTTGCCTTCTGGACTGCGGTGGACGCCGTCCCCTCGCCCTTTTTCGGGAAAGTCCGCAGGCGGATCAAGCAGATGGCGGGGATCACCGACGACTTTATCCGCCATTGCCCGAGGGAATCCGTCGAGCGCTTCCACCACCTGCGCCCCCGGCTACCGCAGTTGCAGGAGATGTATCGGAAGGTCCAGACGACCGATGCCGTCGTTATCAACGGAGAGGGGACGTATATTTTCCCCACGCCCCCTCGCCGCGAGGCCCTCTACTTCAGCTTCATCCTCCAGCTTGCGCAAGACCTTGGGAAGAAGACCTTCGTCCTCAACGCCATGTTTTCGGACTGCCCCAAGACCGGGCGCAATGAAGAAACCTTCGCCCACGCCACCCGGCTCCTGAACGCCTGCAACGCCATCAGCACGCGCGACCGGCAATCGCTCGAAACCATGGCGGCAGCCGGGGTGAAGCCGCTGAGCTACCACCCGGATGCCCTTTTTACCTGGGTAGAGCCCGTCCAGGAGTGGAAGAACTCCATCCACGGCAAGCTTTCCACCTACCAACCCTTTGGTCAGGAAACCCACCAGAGCTTGCCGGAGATCGATTTTGACCAACCCTATATCTGCCTGAGCGGCAGCTCATCCGCCGCCTGGCAGCAGGAGACCGCCTACCACGCCTACCGGGCACTGGCCGAAGCCCTCTCTAAAGCGGGGGTACCGCTCCTGCTCGTGCCCACCTGCTCGGGAGACCGCTTTTTTAGCCGCATTGCGGAAGATCTATCGCTCCCCTTCCTGCCTACCGAAGTGCCGATCCGCCTCGGGGCTGCCATTGCCGGAAAGGCAGCCGTGTGGGTATCCGGGCGCTTCCACCCTTCGATCGCCGCCTCTTGCGGTGGCACGCCGTGCGTCTTTATGGACTCCAACTCGCACAAGACCTCCAGCCTCCAAGAGGTGCTCGAGTATGAAGACCGCCGCACCTTCCCCGATCTGCCCGACGCGCAAGCCAATGGCGAGATTGTCGAACGCGTAAAGACCCTTCTCGCAACACCCGGCCGCGAGCAGATCCTCGCCGTTGCCCGGAAGCGGGCGCAGGAAGCCGAAAAAGTCATTTCTCTCCTAAACCAGTAGCCTCTCTCCTTCTGATTCCATGAATGCTCCCAAAGTCATCGCCGAAATCGGCTGCAACCACAAAGGCGACATGGCGATCGCCCGGGAACTGATCGTCGCCGCCGCCTTCTTCTGCAAGGCCGACGTCGCCAAGTTCCAAAAGCGCACCCCTCGCGAGCTCCTTACCGAAGAGGAGTACAACGCGCCGCACCCCAACCCGATCCACAGCTATGGCGATACCTACGGCGCACACCGCGAAGCGCTGGAGATGGACCTTGGCCAGCACCGCCAGCTCAAGGCGTGGTGCGAGGAAAACGGCGTCGTCTACAGCACCTCCGTGTGGGATCTGACTTCCGCCAAAGAGATCGCCTCTTTGGAGCCGCAGCTCATCAAGATTCCCTCCGCGTGCAACCTCCATTTCGACATGCTCGGCTACCTGTGTGAGCACTACCAGGGCGAGCTGCACCTCTCCTTTGGGATGACCACGCAGGAAGAAGAAGAAGAGATCGTCCGCTTTCTGGAAGGCAAAGGAGCCGCGGGGCGCACCGTCCTTTACAGCTGCACCTCTGGCTACCCGGTCGCGTTTGAGGATATTTGCCTCTTCGAGATCACCCGGCTCAAGAAAGCCTTTGGCGAGCGCGTCAAGGAAATCGGCTTCTCCGGCCACCACCTTGGCATCGCGGCCGACATCGCCGCCATGACGCTCGGGGCCACCTGGGTGGAGCGCCACTTCACCCTCGACCGCACCTGGAAGGGGACGGACCACGCTGCCTCGCTGGAGCCCGACGGCCTGCGCCGCCTCGTGCGCGATTTGCACAACGTCAGCCAGGCCCTCGCTTACAAGAAGGAGCCGCTTTTGGACTGCGAAAAGGTGCAGCGCGCCAAGCTCAAGCGCGAGCGCGCCAACGCTTAAAAGCCCATGGCCGAGACGTGCGCCGCCTTCATCCCCCTTCGCGGGGGGAGCAAAAGCATCCCTAAAAAGAACATCCGCCCGCTGGCAGGCAAGCCGATGGCGTGGTGGACGTTGCAAGCCGCCTCGGAATGCCCGGGGGTGGATGCCGTCTACGTCGCCACCGATAGCGACGAGATCGCCGCCGTGGTGGAGAGCTTCCGGCTGCCGAAGGTGCGCGTCATTGGCCGCTCCCCCGAAACGGCGACCGATACCGCCAGCACCGAGTCCGCCCTGCTGGAGTTTGCCCACGCGCACCCGGAAGTCGGCACGCTGCTGCTCATCCAGGCCACCTCGCCGCTCCTGCGCAGCGAAGACCTGGAGGCCGGGCTCGCCCGGTTCTGCCTCAGCGGGGCAGATACCCTTCTCTCCGTCGTCCGCCAGAAGCGTTTCCTTTGGCAGGAAGAAGTGGGTGGGCTGGCCACGCCGGTGAACTACGACTTTGCCAACCGCCCGCGGCGGCAGGAGTTTGGCGGCTTCCTTGTTGAGAACGGGGCCTTCTACATCATGCGCCGCGCGGGGCTGCTCGAGCATGCCAACCGGCTCCATGGTAAAGTAGCCGCTCACGAAATGCCGGAGGAAAGCTACTGCGAGATCGATGAGCCCGCAGATTGGCTCTTTGTCGAAGCCCTCCTGCGCGAGCGCAGCGGCCCGGCGGTGCCACAGAAGATCCGCATGCTCGTCACCGATGTCGATGGCGTCCTTACCGACGCAGGCATGTACTACGGCGAGGGGGGCGATGAGCTCAAGAAATTCAACACCCGTGATGGCCACGGCCTCAAGCTCCTGCAAGCGGCGGGAGTCATTACCGGCATCATCACCGGAGAGAAGACCCGCATCGTCGAGCGGCGCGCCGCGAAGCTGAGCCTCCACTTTGTGCACCAAGGGTGTGCCGACAAGCTCCCCATCCTCGCGCGCGAGTGTGAGGCGCGGGGCATTACGCTGGAGGAGGTGGCCTATATTGGCGACGACGTGAACGACCTTGAGTGCCTGCGCTCCGTTGGCTTTGCCGCCTGCCCGGCAGATGCGCTCCCGGCGGTGAAGGCCGTGCCGGGTATCCGCATCATGCAGCAGCCGGGCGGTGGGGGGGCCGTGCGCGAGCTGGCAGACTTGCTTCTTGGGGAAGAGGCCCGGCGAGCCACCGCCCTCAACGAAAGCAACGTCGGCTAAAACCTCGTGGAAGAGATCGTCCTCACACGCGGGCCGTGGCAATCCCTCATGGCGATTGGGGCCCTGCGGCAGATGGGGGTGCCGGCAAGTGAAGTCACCGTCGTCCCCCTCCTTTCCAGCTCCGAAGTCGGGTTGGCAGAGGGGTGTGGCATCATCCACCGCCATTTTGGGCACACCGTGCTCGAACCGCTGATCTTGGGGCAACTGCGCGAGCGGAGCTTTGCCCGAAGCCATGCCGCCTTGTTTGAGCGGTTTCGCAAAGCGCGGCGGCTCTGGTCCGTCGGGCTATTTGGAGAAACGGATGATCTTCTAAGCCACTTCATGCCTCGCTCTCTGGCGGTATTTGAAGATGGCCTCCTCTCCACCTTCCCCAAGTTTTCCTACGGAGAAGAGTGGCACCGGGTGCGCAACGGCTATTCGCTGCTCAAATTCTACATCCGCCGCACGCTGGAGCGGAAGCGGCTTTGGCTTCGGCCCCCCTTGTACCAGCGGCTGGAAATCGCGGCCGTCTTCATGGAGTCTTTTCACGACCCGGGGCACCTCCCCCCGCAGACGCGCCTTCTCAAGATCGAGCCCGCCGCCCTCAAGGAAATCCTTCAGGCAGGGTGGGTGCCCTCCTCGCCGTTTGCGGAGGCGACCCGCCCGCGCGCGTTGATCCTGGGGTCCAACTTTGTCAAAGCCGTGCAGTTTTCCGTAGAGGAGGAGTACGGCCCGCTGGAAGCCGCGATCCGGCACTTGGAGCCGACCCACGAAGTCTGGTGGAAACCCCACCCCCGGGCCGACCCGGAGCATACCGAAGCCTTGGTCGCCAAATTTCCCGGCCTGCGCCTGTTTCCGACGATCAACCTCTGGGTGCCGATAGAGGCGATGGTCCATCAAGCCGGGTTTGAAATCGTCGCATCCACCATGTCTTCCTCTTTGATCTACTGCAAAGAGCTATGGGGGATGGAGACCTTTCTCATTCCCGGGTTTGAGCAGTTCTTCAAGCGCTGCCATGCCGAAGATTACCACCGCATCTACCACCGCCTCAAAGGGGTGATCCCCGAGATGCAGATTGGCGCGTGCTAGAGCGTTTGAAGGTTCGGTTCGAGAGTCGGAGATTGTAGGGCGTTTCTGTGAAACGCCACGGGGTTGGGCTGCCGTCTCACAGAGACGGCCTACAATTCGCGCTTCGCGGGCGTCCTGCCGGGATCAGCTAAGCCCGCGCCTTCCGCTTGCGGAAGAAAGAGCGGCCCAGCCGGAGCGATACCCACAGGCAAGCCCGCGCATCCAGCCAGCGCAGGCGCGGCAGGCAATGGGTGGAGAACCAGAGCCAATCGCTGAAATCCGTCGTCGGCAGCTTTACCAACGTCGCCCATGCGCGCTCCGCATCGCTCTCGGAGAGCTCCATGAACTTCCGGCAATGGCCAATCGCGATGCGGCGGGTGTGCTCCTTCTGCGTCCGGAGGTTCTGGAGAGAAACCGAACCGGCGTGAATGCGCCGCCAGAAGAGCGCTTGCGGAACTTTGATAAACGGCCCGTACTCTAAAAGACGCCCCCACGCTCCGTAATCTTCGGTGTGAAGATCTGCCTTCGCATACTGGCCCGCCGCGAGCATCGCCTCGCGGTTAAACATACACGAGGGATGCAAAACCGGGCATAGAAAACAAAGCTGCAATGCGTGCAGCGCCCGGCTCGTGTTGCCGAAGATCTTTGCTTGGGAAGTTGCACCCAATGTCTTGCCCCCCCCATGGAAAAGCACCGCCTCAGGGTAGCGCTGCCGCGCGGCCCAAAGCACCTCCAGCCAATGCGGCAGGGCGATATCATCCGCATCGAACCGGGCGATCCACGGGGCCGAAGCCTCCTCGATACCGAAATTGAGCGCCCGGATCAGCCCCCCATGGGGTAGCCGAAGCGGCCTCACGCGCGGGTCGGCCCGGGCAAACTCCTCGATAATGGCCGGGGTGGAGTCGCTGCTGCCATCGTCCACCAAAAGCAGTTCAAAATCCTCGAACGTCTGCCCCAGGACACTTTCCACAGCCGCTCGGAGGTGCTCCTCCCCATTCCACACCGGCATGAGAACCGTGATCTTTGGAGGGGTGGGCATCGTCATTGGAAAACGGAGGAAGCCCCGGCCGGGGGCTTGGCAAATTAGTAGGGGCTGGAGGGTGAAGCAAGGACGATCTTTCTGGTTTACAACCCTTTGGAGCCGCCTAAAGTTCACCAGCACCCCTCAATTTTCCGTCCTCTTCATGCCCGTTGTCGCCACCCTCTTCCCAGCCGCCACCCCCCTTTTGGGGAAACCGGCTGCGCAAGACACCTATCCGGCCCCCGAGTCCCGATTGAGTAGGCACCATGGCACGTTTCCCTTTCGCTCCGTGATTCCCCTGCATGAAGGCTGACCGGATCCCCGAAAACATCTTTACCGTCGCCGTAATCCTTGGGGGATTGCTGCTGGCGATCTATCTTGGGTCGTCCATCGGGTCCGGACAAACCATGCAGCCGTTGATGCTCGTGGGAGTCATGACCATCTTCGCGGTCCTGCTCACGCTCAAGGAAAAGTCGTGGATCTTCATCTTTCTCCTAGGGGGCATCCCCGGAAAGATCATGTTTTTGCCCCTTTCGCTGACGGTTCGGGAAGTGGGCGTTCTCCTCGCGTTTGGCGGCATCTTTCTGATGTTTATCTTCCGGCGCATCAAAGTGAAGCCGGACTACCGGTTTCTGGATGTGTTGGCGATGGTCAACGTTCTCTACATCGCCCTGTTGTTTGTACGCAACCCCGTCGGCACCCTTGTTCTGGATACCGACCGGATTGGCGGGCGCCCCTATTTTACCCTGTTAATTGCGGTTTGCGCCTACTTCGCGCTGACCCGCTCCACCGCCTCCCTGAAGGTAGGGCGGCTCCTGCCCCTGGTCAGCATCGCAAGCGTCGGAGTCCAGGCCATGATCGGCGCGGTAAACTTCTTTTTCCCCTCCACGGTGCCGATGATGGCCCACATCTACGGCGGGTTGACACTAGCGACCTACAACGCTGCCCAAGCAGGAACGGGGGGGGATAGCGAGGGGCGCTACGGCTTCGGAAAGGGCCTCTCCGAGCGGGGCATGCACCTTTTGTGTGCGTTTTACCGGCCACTTTCGTTGATGAACCCGCTCCACCTCTGGCGGTTTCTTGCGGCACTCGCCCTTTTTGGTTTGATGTTGTCTTCCGGGTTCCGAAGCGCGCTGCTGGATCTCTTTCTAGCCTTCTGCATCGCCTCGTGGTTCCACCGGAAAGCGGGTGATATTTTTGTCGCCTTCATCATTGGCATCTGCGGGATCGTCTTATTGGCCTCCATGCAGGGGACGGTGGTCACCCTTCCCCAGAGTGTGCAACGCACCCTCTCCTTCCTCCCCGGCAACTGGGATGCCGCTGTGGCTGGCGACGCCGAAGGATCGAAAAATTGGCGCGTTGAGATGTGGAAGACGATGCTCACCGACGATCGCTATATCAAAAACAAGATGTGGGGCGATGGCTTCGGCTACTCATTGGCCGATTTCTTGGGGGTGGTCGTACCCGCCTCGTCTGACCCGAGCCTCAACCAAGAGGCCTTCATGATTCTGGGCGAGGTGCATAGCGGCCCCGTCTCTTCTATTCGATGCGGGGGTTATGTCGGCCTGGGGTTGTACCTCTGGCTGGGCTTTCTCGCTGCCATGCACTGGGGCCGGCTGATCCGTAGGGCCTACGGCACCCCCATGTTTATTGCGATCCTCTTCTTTGGCATTCCGGGCATTACCGCGCCGTTGAAGTTCGTCTTCATTTTCGGCGGGTATGAGACTGCCGTGGCCGGTTGCCTCACTTCCATTGCGTACATGCACTTTCTACGGCGGATTCTGAACCAGTACTTCATTGATGAAGCCGCCAAAGAGGCAGAGGAAAACCGGCTACCAGAGAAGATGCGCGCCTCCGAGCTTCCCGGCCGGTTGGAGCCAGCCGCCGTGTAGAACTGCGGGGTTGACTCCCGCAGACCCCCGCTTGATGATCACCGCCCCATGGCTGTCCCGAGAATCTCCATTCTTGTTCCCACCTATAATGGGGCTAGCTCCTACAACGGGGCTCAATATTTAGGGCCGCTATGTGAGTCGCTCCTCGCGCAGACCTTTACCGACTTCGAAGTCGTGGTGATGGACGACGGCTCCAGTCAGCCGGAGCTGACCCGCGATGCGATGGCCCCTTTCCTCAAAGATCCCCGGTTCCGGTTGCGGATGGCGGCTGAGAACCGAGGGCTGCACCGCACCCGGTGCGCCCTGTATCAGGAAATACGGGGCGAGTATTGGTGCGCGCCGGATAGTGATGACCTGCTTCACCCCGAATTTCTCGCCCGCCGTGTGGAGGTGATGGAGGAAGACCCTCATGCCGCGTTTATTCACGGCAAAGTCTGCCTGATCGACCCAGAGGGAAACCCCTTGGACTCCGAGCAGTTTGCCAATAACAATCTCAATATTCCGCCGATACTCTATGGGCGGCGCGCGGTCGAGACGTTCCTCCAACACAACTACGTCATCCACAGCTCTGCCTTTGGCCGCTCCTCCATCCTGCGGCAAGTATTGCCTTTCTATACGGGGAGCTGGCGCTTTGGGGAGGATTGGCCCCTTTGGATCCTTCTTGCTGCAACAGGGTACCACATCCGGTATGACGACCGCACCCTGACTTCCTACCGCATTCTCCAAAACTCGCTAAGCCGCTCGATCGACACGGCGGCCCGGCGGCGGCTCTATGTCGCAACCATTCCTTTCTGCACCCTTTCATTGGCCACAAGCTACTCCGCAGTAGCGGGAGAGCTAAGCCGCAAATGGCGGTCGGTACATTACGCCCTTTGGCTCAAGCGGGCATTGGGCGTTTTGGGGCACAAGAATGCAACCTTGCGGAACGAAACCTTTTCACTGGTGAAGACCGCCTTTTATGGCCCCCGTGGAGGAGGGGGAGGGTTCTGGTGGGAGGTGATCCGCTACAGCCTACCCATTCTCTATCTATCGCTTTTCAAGCGGACGCCCAAAGGTCGGGATAGTTTTGCAGTCTCCGGCCTTGCGGCCATTGGCGACCCTTTATTCTTCAGCCCTCGCCCTCACGAGGGTTGACCCCGAGTTCCTTAAAAAGCCAAGGGGGGTACCCTGCGGGCTAAATGGAGCGCAAAACGGGTGCCGGAGGAGTCTGCGAGGTCTGCTCTTCCTTCTTTCGCAACCGCCGGTCCACAAAGCGGCGGCGATAGACTTCCACCGGCTGCTCAAGGTACCTGTAGATCATAAAGGCGAGGAGGAAGGAGACTAAATGGACGGTCAAAGGTGCCGCAAACGCCTTGGGCATAATGAGATGGCCAAAACTGATCACGACGGGGTGTACCAGATAGAGGCTGTAGGCCAGATCTCCCAAGCTGCGGTCTGCCATGGGCGAACGCTGGTGGACGGTGTGAATAGCCCACGGCACCAAAGCGAGAGCTACCACAATGGAAAGGCTGATCTGAACGTGGGCGATATCGGGCGGAAATGGGGCGCCACCTCCCCAAGTTACAAAGTGCAGGGGGTGATACCAAAAGCTTGCCACGATAATCCCCGCAAAAGCTCCCAGCGAAAGAAATACCTGAGAGCGCGAAGGGATCCACGCGCTTTCATAGGCAAGGCACCCGACAAAAAAGAACGCAAAGTTCCTACCCGTTTTAAGTTCCAAAAGCGCCCACGCCAACATCCCCAGAAAAGCGGCCCCTCCAAAGAGAAAGGTGCTCCACAAACGGTTATAGGTCCGAAGCCAGCGCGCCACAAGAAGGAGGATGGGCGCGAGAAAGTAGAAGCGCATTTCAGCATCCAAAGACCATGCCGGAGCCAGGAGCAAATACTGCCACGAAGAAAACAGGATGGCACTCGACTTCACCCACCACAAAGGATTCCAGATTTGCTCAACCTCCGGAGGCCACCTTCCCGGAGTACACCAGACGATCGGCACCATCAGCAGATTGCAGATCAGAAGGACTGGGATGAGCCGCCAAAACCGGCTGACCATAAACGTCCGGTAGGGCGCACTGCACCGAAGGTACTTCTTCTCCCACATGGCGCAGATCCAGTAGCCGCTCAAAACAAAAAACAGGTAGACGGAGGCCGTCCCAAATCGAAAAACCATGGTGTGGCTCGCCATCACGACCCATGCCAAAAACAGGCGAAAGAGGCCCGGGCCGGAAAGCACGGACCGAAGAGAAGAGGCAAAGCTCATATTACGAGGGTTCGGTAGGGTAGGGCTCTTTGCTGACAATCAACGATGTTTCTGAAAAGGAGGCGAAGTCTAAAGCCTCTCGCCTCAAGCCTCAACAGCATTTTAACTCCCTCCAAACAATGCGGGGATACCCCCACGCGCAACCGATTTGCCCAAAGGGCCCACGGAATCACTCATCAAGGAAAACGATCTTGCCAGATGGCGCCCGATCGCTCAACCGTGCATGCGCCATGGTTGATTCCTTAGCCCCTCAAGACCCTTCCCGCCCGCGAAAGATCAAGGTGGCCATGCTGACGACCGACGGGCGGACGCTCTCCGCTTCCGACATCGGGGATCAGCCCTTTTTTGGCACGGCCCCGAAGGCCCTGCTCGAAGGGATGGCGGACCACCCCGACCTCGAGGTCCACGTCATTTCCTCCCTGCGGGCGGTCGTCCCCTCGCCGGAGAAGCTCGCCGCCAATATCTGGTACCACCCCGTCGTCACCCCGAAGATCGGGTGGATGACGACCGCCTACCAGGGGTGCATCCGTGCGGTTCGCCGCAAGCTGCGCGAGATCGAGCCCGACATCGTGCACGGGCAGGGGACGGAGCGCAACTGCGCGATGGAGGCCGTCTTTTCCGGCTACCCCAACGTGCTGACCCTGCATGGAAACATGCGAGCCATCGCCAAGGTAAACCACGCGCGCCCTTTTTCATATATGTGGTTAAACGCGCATCTGGAGCGCTTCGTCTTGGGGCGGACATGGGGCGTCTTTTGCAACTCGGCCTACACCCAAGAGCAGGTTGCCCCGCTTGCCAAGAAGGTGTGGCGTGTCCCCAATGCCTTGCAATCCGCCTTCTTTGTTCCGCCGCATACGCCTCGCGATCAGCCCGCGCGTGCGCGAATCATTAATATCGGCCTTATCACCCCTCGCAAACGACAGGTCGAGATCCTCGAAATGGTCGAGGCACTACACCAACAAGGCTGCGAACTGGAGATCCTGTTTATCGGGGCGGGTTCATCCTCTGCCTATCGTAGCCGGTTTGACGAGCTGGTTCGAAAAGGAGAGGCAGCGGGGTACGCACGTTACCTTGGCCCCCTTCCCGCACAGGAAGTGATCGAATGGATGGACCGCAGCGAAGCCATACTCCACTTTCCAATTGAAGAAGCTTTTGGCCTTGTTGCCGCGGAAGGCTTGAGTCGCAACTTGAAGTTCTTTGGCGCGGACATTGGGGGGATTCCCGAGATTGTTTCGGGTGTCGAACTTGCCGAATGTTATCGAAGTGATGATTGGGAGGGCCTCAAAAGGGGCATTGTACGTTGGCTACAGAACGGACGCCCAACACCACAAACAGCGGCTGCGGCCATGACTGATCGGTACCATCCACGACAATTGGGCAACCAGCACCTTCAAATTTACCGAGAAGTATTATCGACGGAGTAGCCAAAGAGAGAAGAGCCCCCTCGAGCACGCGCACCGCCAAATGAAGATTGCTATTTTGGTTGAAGACCAGCGGGACCAGCAGGGAAACCACTACTTCCCGGAGCCGATATTTCACGCCGCGGTTGAAGCGTTGCTGCAAGGTATGCAGGAACAACGGGATATGGAGGTCCATATCATTTGTTGTGCCCGCAAGCCCATGCCATCGCTAGCGGAGATCGGGCGTAACCTCCGGTATCATTCCCTGACCGTCTCCAAATTTGGGTGGATGACGACCGCCTACCAAGGGTGCATCCGTGCGGTTCGCCGCAAGCTGCGCGAGATCGAGCCCGACATCGTGCACGGGCAGGGGACGGAGCGCAACTGCGCGATGGAGGCCGCCTTTTCCGGCTACCCCAATGTGCTGACCCTGCATGGAAACATGCGCGAAGTCGCCCGCTTCATGCGCGCAAAACCGTGGAGCTACCATGGCCTCTCCGCAGGGCTTGAAGTGCTCGCCATGAAGCGGACCTACGGTGTCTTCTGCAACTCCAGCCATACCGAATCGCTGGCGCGCCCCTTGGCCCGGCAGTGCTGGAGGGTGCCAAACCCCGTGCGGCTTCCCTTCTTCGCCCCTGCAAACGCGGGGCCGGTAGTGCCCTCCCGGCAGATTATCAATATCGGCACAGTTTGCGCGTACAAACGACAACTGGAGGTGTTGGAGCTGGCAGCGGAGCTTCACCGCCGGGGCGTGGATGTGGAGTTCCTGTTTCTGGGCGGCATCGTTGACGATGACTATGGTGCGGCCTTTCGCAAACAGATCGCCAAGGCCGAAAGGGAAGGCTACGCCCGCTACCTGGGCACTCTAGGCCCGCAGGAGATGGTGCCGGTGCTCGATCAATGCGGCGCGATGTTGCACCTCTCGGTGGTGGAGTCGTTTGGGCTGGTGGTGGCGGAGGGGCTGGCGCGCAATTTGAAGTTCTTTGGGTGCCGGGTGGGGGGCGTGGTCGATATCGCCTCCAATGTCGAAGGGGCGGAGCTCTACGAGGAAAACGACTGGGAGGGGATGCTCCGGGGCATCACGGCTTGGGCCCAAGCGGGCTACCCCCGGCCTGCTACCGCCTCGGCTACCATGGCGGCTCGCTACCACCCCCGGCACATCGCCGACCGCCATCTCGAAATTTACCGCGAAGTGCTCAAACGAGCTTGAGGATTAGGCGCTTGCCCCGCCAGTAGCCGCGCGTAGAGATCGCGGAACGCTTCGGCCACCGACTCCCACGAGGCCGGAGGCGGCAGGGCGGGAATGCGGGGGGCCTCTTCGTAAAAGCGGGCAAGGTGTGCGGCGGTTTCCCGGGCGGTTGCATCGACCGGGCAATACCGGGCCCCGCTGCCAAAAACGCTGTGGGCCCACGGCAAATCGCCCAGCAACAGCGGGCACCCACTCGCGCTTGCTTCCTCGGCCGAGAGGCTGCGCGTCTCTTTGGTGCTAAGGAGGACAAACCCGCGCGCTTCGCGGTAGATGGCGGCCAACCGCTCCCGCTCTTCGACGCTCCCCTCATACCGGACCCACTCCGGGTTCTGCGCGACTACGGCTTGAAAGCGTTGGTAATACGGGTCTGCCTCCGAGTACGGCTTGCCCAGCACCCATAGCGGCACCTTGGCAAGCGCTGCGGCCTCCGCCAGCTCCACCACGCGCTTGCGAGGGTCGATCGTCGCCGTGCAGACGAGCCACTTCCCCCGAGGGTGCTCCGGGGGGGCGAAGAAGACCGGCTCCACCCCGTTGGGGACGACGACGACCCGCTCGGGGGGCGCGCCCATCACATACGACATGAGGAACGCCTCCCACTCGGTGTTGGCCACACACGCATCGGCCGAACGGTAGCAACCGGCGGTGAGCGCGTCGGCCTGGTGCCGGGGGAGGGTGGCCCAGATGAGGCGGTAGGCCCACCGCGCAAGGCGCTGGCGGCTCAGGGGGCGGGAGCCCGTGCCGGTCAACAGATCGAGGAATACGACCTTCAACCCCTTCTTTTTGGCAAAGGCCACCAACCCGGGCTGCGGCCGCCCGAAATGGTGCAACACATCGCCCCGCTGCGAAGCATCCCACCAGCGCAGGTACTCCCACTCCACTCCGATGCGCCCCACTGCGGCGATGGCCTGCTCGATCTGAATCTGGAAGCCACCATGCGCAAAGGAAAACGGATGGGAATGGTTGAAAAGAATCTTCATGCAGAGGTTGGCAGCTCGGGGCTCCTCCCCGGAACAGAGCGGGGAGGCAAGGAATCGCGCGGGGGGCTCGGATGATTTCCAGCAGGCATTTTCTGGCGCTGCAAGCACTTTCTAGGCGTGGGATGATTTGCCGGTGCGGTGCGAAAGGGGGAGATTGTAGGGCGTCTCTGTGAGACGCCATGGGGTTGGACCGCCGTTTCACAGAAACGGCCTACAATTCGCCAAACGACGCCCGGGCGGGGGACGGCCTACAGTGCCCGCAGCATCCTGGCGGGAGACGAAAACGCCATCCCAAACGTCAAGGGGGCCGTGTCGCCGGAAGGCTGCCCCGGTTTTCCTAATTCCTAAGTGAGCGGGAGGGGCGGCGGAGGCACGAGCGTCGCCACCGTGGCCGGGGCGACAGGGTTGCCCTGTAGCGGCTCGCGCGGCTGGCTGCCGAGGGCGATTTTGCCCTCTTTCTCCAGCGCGTGGAGCGCTTCGTAGAGGAGGACTTCCTTCTCGGTAAGGACATCTGCCGGGTAAAGCGCGGCCATGGCGGCCAGGAGCGGCTCCATGCCGCACGGGCTTTGCGCGGCGAGCGCTTCCTCCAGCGCCACGGCTACCCGCAGGGCCGAGGGGCGCTGGCCGACGGGGATTAGCCCCGGCGCGGTAAAGGGGAGAACGGAGATATCGCCATTGCGCCGCACGCGCGTGGCGGCGGAGGCGGGGGCTTGCATCTGCCAATGTACGCCGTCGGGGAAGGCGAGCGCCGCCGAGGCCATGAACTGCTCGCCCTCGGCGTTGCGACCGATCAGGAGCGGCTTGTTGTGGCGCAGGGCGACGATTTCATCCCCCCGCGAGGCGTGGAGGCAGAGGCCCACCAGCTCGCCCGGCAATGCTTCGTAAGCTGCCTTTCCCGCGAGAAGCAAGCCTTCCTCCCACGCGCTCATCGGGGCGTAGGCTTCGGCGATGGCTTGGCAAAGCAAGTCGCTGAAGTGAACGCTTATGCCATTGGGCAAGACGGGGTACGAAGCCACCGGCTCTTCCTGCGCGCTGCGGAAGCGGTGGCCCCCGGCCAGCAGCCGCTCGCTGGCGGCGGCCAGAAGCGGCAGGTTTTTGAAGCGGCCCACCGCGCCGTTGGCAATGTAGGCAAGCTCTTCGCGGGTATCGACAAACGGGTGGCCCCACTCCACCCCGCCCCCGCTCGGGGTGCGGCTGTGGATGATGCCGATGGTGCCGGGGAGGTTGGCCGCCTCGGTGGTCGCGATGAGGTGGTCGGTGGAGCCGACGGCTTTGGCGTGGTAAAGCTGCCCCTCATGCACGGTGGCGATCCCCGAGTAGTAGCCGCCGTTGAGCCCCTCCTCGCGCCGGAGCATCTCCAGCAAAATCGGGGCGGCCCTCCGATTTCCGAGGTATGAGGCGATGACGCACATCTCTTCGCTACGCTTTCTTCTTCGGCTTGGCTGCCTTCGGCTCGCGCGGGGGGAACTCGAAGCCGACTTTCCCTTTCTCCAGCTTCAGGAAGGCATCGAAGGGGCGGTTGGTTTTCGAGGAGATGAATTTGGGGATGAGATCCGTCTTGCCGGTCTCGATGAGCTTGCTCACCTGCTCGGCCGGGATCTCCTTTTTAAGGATCGTCTTGCCCATGCGGAAGGTGCACTGCCGCGCGAGGGTGCGCTCGCAGACGTAGCTCCCCTCCAGCTCGCGCACAGGGGCCTGGTTGCAGACGGGGCACTGGCCGACGATGCGCCGGGTGTGCAGGTCTTCCGGGGGAGCTTCCTCCTCCTTTTTCTCAAACTCGAATTTCGGCTTCTGCTCTTCGTCGAGGACGATGACGGCGGCAAACGAGCGCCCCATCTTCGAGCGGAACCCTTCCAACGGGCCGAGCTTCCGCTCGGCAAAGAGCGTCTGCACCTCTTCGGGGGCAAACTCGCGCCCGGCGAGGGTCTTCCAGAAAACGTAGTCGCAACTGCGGCAACGGTAGGTGCGGTAGTCTTGCTTGAGCGGGCGGTGCGCGCACTTGGGGCAGGCGGCGTCGAGATCCGCAAACGTCCCCTCCGGGGGCTCGGCACCGTCGCGGATTTTCTCCACAATCTCCACGGTGAGCCCGCGGATCTGCCTCATGAACTCTTCGCGCGGGAGGGTGCCCTGCTCCATCTGCTTGAGCTTGAACTCCCACTCGCCCGTCATCTCCGGCCGCGTGAGCGCTTCCACTCCGATGAAGCGCAGCCCGGTGATGAGCGAGATGCCCTTGGCCGTGGCCACTAGCTCGCGCCCCTGCCGGACAATGTACTCCTGCATGACGAGCCCTTCGATCACCGCGGCGCGCGTGGCCGGGGTGCCGAGCCCGCGCTGGCTCATGGCCTCGCGCAGCTCTTCGTCATCCACCAGCTTGCCCGCCCCCTCCATGGCGGAGAGGAGGGTCGCTTCGTTGAACCGCGCGGGCGGCTTGGTCTGCGATTCTTTGACTTCGATGTGCTCGGTGCGCGCTATCTCACCCGGGGCCACGGCGGCAATCGCCCCGCCGCCGCCCTCTTCGTTGGCGGCTTCCTTCCCGTAGACGGCGAGCCAAGCGGGGTCTTTGATGATTTTGCCCTCGGTCTTGAAGGGCTCGCCCTCCACGCGGGTGATCCGGGTCGTCACCTCAAACTGCGCGGCGGGGTAGAAGACGGCAATGAAGCGCTGCGCCACGAGGCGGAAGAGCTTTGCCTCATACTCGTCGAGATTTTTAGGGACGACGCCGGTGGGGATGATGGCGTTGTGGTCCGTCACCTTCGCGGAGTTGAAGACGCGCTTGTTGGGCCCCACCCAGCCTTTGGAGAGCGCCTTTTGCGCATGCCCGGCGAGGCTCGCTTCGGGGAAGTTGGCCATGACACCCTTTACCGTGGCAAGGTTGTCTTCAGGCAAATAGCGCGAGTCGGTACGAGGGTAGGTGAGCACTTTGTGCTTCTCGTAAAGCGCCTGCGCAAGCTGGAGGGTGCGCCGCGCGCTCAGGCCAAAGCGGCCATTGGCCTCGCGCTGGAGGGTCGTCAAATCATACAACAGCGGCGGGGCCTGCGTGGCGGCTTTCTTTTCTTCGGTGACGATGCCGGGCTTGCCTTCGCATTTGGCGCGGAGGGCCTCGGCCTTCTCCTGCTCCCAGATGCGCTCGGCGCGGGCGTCTTCGTCGGCCCCTTTTTTAAACGCTTCGTCAAACCACCGGCCGGGGTACTCCCCCGAGGCAACGCCAAAGGTGCCGAGGACTTCAAAGTAAGTGCGCGGCTTGAAGGCGCGGATCTTCTCCTCCCGCTCGACGAGGATCGCCAGCGTCGGCGTTTGCACGCGCCCGGCGGTGGTGAGCCGGAAGCCGCCCTCTTTGGAGTTAAACCACGTCATACTCCGCGTGGCGTTGATGCCGACAAGCCAGTCGCTCTCCGAACGGCAGATGGCGGCGTCGGCCAGCGGCTGCATTTCCTCATCCGTGCGCAGGGCGCGGAAGGCGGTACGGATCGCCTCCGGGGTCATCGATTGGAGCCAGAGCCGCCGCGTCGGCTTCTTGCTTTTCGCGGTTTTGACCAGGTTCCGGTAGATCAGCTCGCCCTCGCGCCCGGCGTCGCAGGCGTTGATGAGCCCCTCCACATCGGGCCGTTTGATAAGCCGCTTGAGGAGCTTGAAGCGCGTCTCCGCCTTGCCGTCTGTCGGGTTGAGGTCAAACTCTTCGGGCAAAATGGGCAAATTCTTGATATCCCACTTCCCCCGCTTGGGCTCCAGCCCTTCGGGGACGGCCAGCTCCAGCAGGTGGCCCACGGCAGAGGCGACGACGTACTCTTCGTTTTCGTAAAAGTCGCTCTCTTTCTTAAACTTGCCCAGCGCGCGGGCAATGTCGCCAGCGACGCTCGGTTTTTCCGCGATAACGAGTTGTTTGCCCATGGGAGGTATCTACAAAAGCTTGATAAAGTGCCGCCCGGGAAGCGTCTTGACCAGCCGTTTCATTTCAAGGGCGAGCAAGGTAGAGGAGACAGCTCCGGGTGGCAAACCGCTTTTCCGGATGATCTCGTCCACACTTGTTTCCTGTTCGTTGATGGCGTCGTAAACGGTCCGCTCCATTTCATTGAGTGCGAGGGTGCGCGTGGGGGTGGCCTCCAGCGGCAGCTCGCGCGGTCGGAGGATCTGGATATCTTCGAGAATGTCTGCGGCGCTGGTGACGAGTTTGGCCCCCTGCTGGATGAGCCGGTTGGCCCCGGCGGAGGTGGGCCGGTCGATCGGGCCGGGTACGGCGTAGAGGGAGCGCCCCTGGTCTGCCGCCTGGTTGGCGGTGATGAGCGCGCCGCTTTTGAGCCCCGCCTCGACGACCAGCAGCCCCTCGCCCCAGCCGGAGACGATGCGGTTGCGCCGCGGGAAGGTCTGCGCATCGGGCGGCAGGGCCATCGGGTATTCGCTGACGACCGCGCCCGAGGCGGCAATTTTTTCCGCAAGGGCAAAGTTCTCCGGCGGGTAAAGCTCCATGAGCCCCGAGCCGAGCACGGCAACGGTGCGCCCCCGGGCGGCGAGCGCGCCCTGGTGAGCCGCCGTATCGATCCCCCGGGCAAGGCCGCTGACGACCGTCAACCCCGCATAAGCAAGTTGGTAGGAGAGCTTCTTGGCGCATTCGAGCCCGTAATGGCTCGTCTTGCGCGAGCCGACGATGCCGATCGCCTGCTGGTCTTCCTCCTTGAGCTGCCCCCATACATAGAGCAGCAGGGGTGGGTCGTGGATTTCGCGGAGCAGGGGCGGGTACTCCGCATCTTCCTGCGTGACCACCCGCGCGCCAAACTCGGCCACCCGCCGCAGCTCCGCGCCAAGGTCTACCCGGCTCTCCCACCCGGCGATGCTGGCCGCAAGCTCGGGGCCCACGCGCTCCACCGTGCGCAGCTCGGCCTGCCCGGCGCGCAGCACTGCTTGCGGGGAGCCAAAGCGCCCCAGAAGCCGCCGCGTGAGCACTGGCCCAAGCCCGGAAATGAGGTTTAGCGCTACGTAGGCTTCGGTCTCCGTCACGGCGGCGAACGGTAACGGGGTTTCCCAAAAAGGCGAACGCTTTTTCGGGGGTTGCCGGGGGAGGGGGCTTTGCGCATCATCCGCGAGTACCCCCTTTTCGATTGTTTATGCTTCGTACCCCTTTCCTTTCCTTCGTGTGTGCGGTGCTCCTTTTTCCCGGAGCGGTGCTAGCGCAAGCGCCCGATACCAGGCAGGAGGCGAGCCTCCTCTTTAAAGAGAAGAAGTATGCCGACCTTGAGGCGCTGGCTGCCCGGCTGCGCGCCGAGCCTACCGCGATCACCGAGCGCATGCCGCCGCTCGATCTCTTCTACCGTTCCTTCGAGATCGAGCGAAACGCCTCGGACAAAGCGTGGCTCCGGCGGAAGGCGGCGCTGGAGGCGTGGCTCGCCGCAGTGCCCGAGTCGGTAGTGGCGCGGGTGGCTTTGGCGGATTGGTGGACGGGCTATGCGTGGAAAGCGCGCGGCTCGGGCTGGGCCAGCACGGTCACCGAAGAAGGGCGGCGGCTCATGCTGGAGCGGCTTGCGGAGGCCGCCCGGGTGCTCGAAGAAGCGCCGGAGCAGAAAGTCAACGATCCGGCTTTTTACAACCAATGGATCACCATCGCCCTAGGGCAGGGGTGGAAGCCCGCCCAAACGCGCCGCTCGTTTAACTACGGCACCACCGCCAACAAAACCTACCACCCGCTCTACCGCAACTTCACCTACTGGCTCGCCCCGCGCTGGCACGGCGAGGCGGGCGATTGGCAAGCCTTTGCCGCCGAAATGGCCGCCACCTTCCCTCAAAAGGAGGGCGATTGGCTCTACCTCCAGCTCGTCGGCTCGCGGGTGGATGATTTTGAGAAGACGAACATCATTGAAGAAGGCGGGCTGGATATGGAGCGCGTGAACCGCGCCATCGCCACCGCGCTGGCGGAGCCCAAGAGCCTCCCGGATGAGTGGACTCGCAACGTCGCCTGCTACCTCGCCGCCAAAAAGGGCGACCACCCCGCCGCCGCGCAGCTCTTTCTGGAGATCGAGGGGGAGAGCTACAACGATCTCTTCCATGGGCGCAGCAACCTCCTAAGCCTGCGCCGCGCCACGGGGGTGGAGGAGAAGATCGAGGCCGCCTACGCGCTGGAGACGGCGGGCGACCTCAAAGGCGCGGAAGCCGCCTACACCGCCTTCAACCCCCGCCGCGAGACCAACGGCTGGCTGCGCCGCTTCTACCTGCGGCAGGGGATGGAGGCCCCCTACCGCGCCCACCCCGGCCTCGATGCCCCCTATACCACGGCAGACCCTGCCACCGCGCCGCTCAACGAAGCGTGGTACATCGCGCAGATCAACCTCATGCTCGGCCATTGGGAGGTGGCACGCACCGCCGCCCAGCGGTTTGATGAAGGCCGCCCGTGGAACCTCCTGGGCAAGAGCACCCTCTTCCTTCTCGCCGCCCAGCAGGGCGATACCGCCGCCGCCGAGCGGCTCCGCGAAAGCGTGCTCGCCACCAAGAGCGACCGCACCGCCTTCCAAATGGTGCAGTCCGTCATGAAGGGGGAGAAGAGCTGGGTCGCCGCGTGGGCCTACTTCAAGAACGATGGCGACCAGTATGCCGCGCAATCCGTCCTCACCCTCGCGGCGTGGAAGCTCGCCAGCGGCGACAAAGCCCAAGCTCGCACCCTAGCGGAGATCATCGTGGCCCACTATGCAAACGAGCCCACCATCGAGAACGTCGCCAGAAGCCTCCTCCATGGCTCGCTGGCCCCCCTGCTCAAAGAATAGCGGGAAATTGCAATCCCCCCGGAATGCGCCTATAAAGGCTTTTACATGATTGATTATATGCAGAAAGGGGGGCCGCTCATGTGGCTGCTCCTCTTGCTCAGCATCATCTCCACCACGGTTTTTCTGGAGCGGCTTATTTTTTACCACCGCTCCACCCTGCGGGTGGGGGAGTTTCTGCGCGGGCTGGCCAACCTGATCTCGCGGCGCAACTTTGCCGAGGCGCTCCATGAGTCCGCAGGCACTTCGGGGCCGGTGGCGCGTGTCATCCACGCCGCCCTGCTGCGCTACAACGCGCCGCGCGCGGAGCTCAAAGACATCGTACAGGAAGCCGGGCAGCTGGAGATGCCCCGGCTGGAGCGGCGGCTCACCATCCTCCTTTCCATCGCCTACATCGCCCCGCTCGTGGGGCTGCTGGGCACGGTCACGGGGTTGATCGAAGCGCTGGTCACCATCTCCAGCCAAGCCGGGTACGCCACCTCGGCGGAGATCTCCGTCGGCCTTTACAAGAGCCTCCTTACCACGGCGGCGGGGTTGGTGGTGGCCATCCCCACCACGCTCGCGTACACCTTCCTCTCCTCCCGCGTGAATGTCCTCATGCACGACATGGAGCGGGGGGGGATCGAGATCGTCAACCTCATCACCGACGCCTCGGCAGACAAGAGCGGCATTATCGACTTTGGCGCGGGCCGCCCGGCAGCCATCATCGCCGAGCAAGCCCCGCGCGCCCAATGAAGCTGAGCCGCACCGTCCGCCACCAGACGGGGCTCTTTGTCCTCATCCCGCTGGTGAATGTTCTGCTTCTGGTCTTTGCGTTTCTGACCTTGAGCCAATCGTTCATCGTGCAGCCGGGCATCTCCATCGCGCTTCCCTTCTCCTCGTTTGCTTTGGGGCCGCAGCGCAACCCACTGGTCGTCAACATCACGGGCGGAGCCGCCCCGTTGATCTATTTTGACGGCCGCAAGCTCTCCCTCGAAGAGCTCGACCGCGCCTTGCGAGACTCCGGGGGGCGCGAGCGCGCCCTCATCGTCCGGGCAGACCGGAGCGCTCCGTACGAAGCCGTCTCCCATGTGATGAACCTCGGCCTTCAGCACGGCTACACCGTCGCCGCCGCTGCCGCCGCCGCTCCCTGACCCCCCATGGCCGACTTGCCCGCCCCGCGCCTGGTCTTCCGCTGGCCCGAGCGCATCCCCTCCTTCCTGCTGCCGGGCATCTTCCTGCTTGCCGTGGCGGCGCACGCGGTGGCGTTTTACCTCTTCCAGATCGTCTACCCGCCCATCGTCTCCATCGCCCCGCCCCCGGCGCAGGTGACGTTGCTGACCCCCTCTTCCCCCGAGAACCGTGCCCTCCTGCAATGGGTGGAGGCGCAGAACCCCGAGGCCGCCCCCCGGCTACAGGCCACGCTCCCCCCCGGGCTGGAGCCCCCGGGCTACACCCCCTCCTACGCCGCCGTGCGCACGCTCCCCAAACCGTTTGCCCTGCCTGCCGCTCCCGAGGCGTACCCCGCCGTGGCCCTGCTCGCGGGCGCACCCTCCGGGAGCGCAACCCCCGAGCCCCGGCCCGCCGTTGGCACCGCCGTCCGCTTTTCGAACGAGCTGGCCGCCCGCGCCGCCGGGGCCGCCGCACCTGCCCCGCTGCCCGCCGCGGGAGGAGCCTTTCCCCCCTCCGTCTTCCTCGCCGGAGTGGATGACCGCGGGGCCGTGCGCTACCTCTTTCTCCAGCAAAGCTCGGGCAACCCCGGGCTCGACCGTCAGGCCGAAGAGTGGCTGCGCGAGCGCCCCTTCGCGCGGGAGGAGAATGCCGCCCCGCTGGCGTGGGGGTTTGCCACCGTGGCATGGGGCGCGGCCGGAGGAGGGGGCGAGCTATGATCCGCGTCTCCCTCACCCTGCTCATCTTTATCTACCTCGCGCTCTTCCTCTCGGCGGTGTTTGGCGTCTGGCTTTGGGTGGAGTGGAAGCGCCAGCGCCGCGACCGGCTCGCCCTGCGCCACCGCATGCGCTGCACCCTCTGTGCGCTGGAGTTTGAAGACCCAAGCGCCGAGCCGCTCCCCCGCTGCCCCCGGTGCGGCAGCCTCAACGAGCGCACCCGCTTCCGGCGGCTGTAGAGCGGCCTACCCGCCCTCTGCCGTGAACCGCGCGGCGGCGAGGATGCGGAAGCGCTCGATGGTGGTGGCAAGCGCGTGGACTTCGGCGCAAAGCGCCTCCAGCTCCGGGCGGGAGAGGCGCTCCAGCTCCAGCGCGTAGAGGAGGTTG
>JBBCKB010000051.1:0-49714 GCA_037189965.1 Chthoniobacteraceae bacterium
GAAGAGCCTACGGCTTTCGAAACTTTGAGAACTACCGCCTGCGAGTGATCGCTCACTGCGGGTGAACTTCAAATCCAACCTAACCACCTCAACACCAAACGATTAACCCTCTCCATGTCCCCATTCTTTGGGGGAGAGCCCTCATTCATCTGTAACAGAGGGCTTTAGACGCGAACTGACGCCGCTTGGCGTTGACTGTCGCGATGCCGAATTGGCTGCCTTACTAGGACTCGAACCTAGACAAACAGATCCAGAATCTGTCGTGCTACCATTACACCATAAGGCAACTTGGTGGCCGCGGACCGCGGCGGGAGCGAACTATTTAGACCTTGGAGGGCAGGGCGGCAATAGAAAACTGCGGTTTCGGGGAAAAAACCGCGCAAACCTTGGCTGCAACTTGCTCCCCATTGGCTCCCACTCCTCGCACTATTTGCCGAGCGGGTGGGTGATGTTGGTGCCCGCAGGGGGGACGAAGTCAAACGTGCCTTTGGGGAGCGCGCCGCGCTTGGTGTTGCGGTAGTGGGTGACGATCTCGTCTCCCTTGGGCATGCTGAAGTCGGTGCGGCGGACGTCGAGGTCTTTGTCGAGGTAGACGGTGAGGCTTTTGACGATGCGCTTGAGGTTGCCTTTGCGCGGGGTGAGGGTGATGCGGTAGCCGCCTTCGGCTTCGGGGATGGCCTGGAGGTTGTAGAACTTTTCTACCTCGCTGAAGTTGAGCCCGGCGGTGAGGGCGGCCATGGCGTCGTCAAACATGGCGCGGCGGCCCAGGAAGTATTGCTCGGCTTCTTTGAAGTTGGGGTAGTAGAGCCAGAGCTCTTTGCCGTTGGAGAGGGTGAGGCTCGGGTTGGAGCCGCCGACTTCCCGGCGAAACTGGTTTGGTGCCTGGAAGGCGATGCTGCCGGTGCTGGTAACGGGCTCTTTGAGCAAGCGCGAGGTGCGCTGCTCGCTAAAGCTGGCCTGAAAGGCGGGGTGCTTTTGTTTGATGGCGTCGAGCCGGGCAAGGAGCTCGGCGCGCGCGGGGGCGTCCAACGCTTCGGCGGCAAGGGTGGCGGTGGGCTGGAGGGTGAGGGTGGCGGCAGCGAGGGCGCAGAGGAAGAGGCGGGCGGGGTTCATGTTTTCCAAATGGGGACGTAGTTAAACCATTGTTCGGGGTGTTGCCGGATGGTGGCTTCAAACGCGGTGGCGATGTGCTGGGTATTTGCCTGCAGTGTGGCTTTGCGGTCTCCGGCATCGGCAAAGGGGAGGGGAGCTTGCGCAAAGGCGTGGTAGCGACCGTGCCGGTTCTGCAATACGAAGGCGGGGATGATGGCGGCCCCAGTGTGTTGCCAGAGAAGACCGGGGGCGGAGGAGAACGCGCCCTCCCGCCCAAAGAAACGGACGGGGACACCGGTTTCGCCATACGGCCGGTCGACAAGCATGCAGACGATTTCGTTGCGCCGGAGGGCTGCAATCATCTCCACAAACGCGAAGGTGTTGCCTTCGCCAACGGCAATGGTCTTGATGCCGAGGCGCTGCCGGTAGCAGCCGCGTGTGTGGGTGAGCTCGCCGGTGGGCTCTTCAAGGGTGACGACGTTGATCGGCCACCCATCCAGCGCGAGCAGGGTGCCACCAAGCTCCCAGTTGCCCAGGTGCGCGGTGACGAGGAGGACGCCGTTGCCCAGGGCAAGCGCGGCGCGCAGGTGGTCAATGCCGTTCCACTTTTCCAGCAGGGGGCGGATGCCCTCGGCTTCGCTGCCGGAGATGTAGAAGTAATCGGCCAGCATGCGCCCGAAGTTCCGAAAGTTGGCGCGGCAGATGCGGTTGAGCGTGGAGCCGTTGATCCCGGTGACGGTTTTAAGGTTGCCCCTCAGGGCGGCCCGGCTCTCAGGGTTGGTGAGGTAGCTGGCGAGCGCAAGGGTGCTGCCGACGCCTCGGCAGATGCCGCGCGGCAATACGCGGGCGGCCCGGTAGCCGAGCTGGAACCCCGAATCGGTATACCCGGGGTGGCTCCCTTCGCTCATCGGTACCCCCTCCATAAGTAGGCGGGCAGGATAAAGAAGAGGGTGGCAAAAAGGCAGCAGGCGATGCCCAGCGCGCAAAGCAACCCAAGGGTGGCCAGCGCGGGGTTGTGCGCAAGGCCGAGCGCGCCAAACCCGGCGATGGCGGTGAGGGCGCTCAGGAAGATCGGCTTGATGATGGCCGCGAGCCCCTCGGTGCCGCCGCCTTGCCGGACGGCGAGGATGGTATAGATCCCATAGTCCACCCCAATACCGAGGATCAGCGGGAAGCCGAGGACATTAAAGAGGTTGAGCGAAAGCCCGGTGAGCTTGAGCCCGGCGATGAGCGCGCCGACACTTAGGGCAAGGCTCACCAGCAAGATGAGGAGCGGTGCCGCCGAGCGGTAGATGAAGAAGAGGATGACGGTGATGAGCGTGAGCATCAGCAAGCTCAGCTGCGTGAGCTTTGCTTTGGACCATGGGATCAAATCCGCCATCACGTAGCTCCACCCGGTGAGGTGCGTCTCCAGCCCCGGCGCGGCGAGCGCTTGTTGCAGCGCTACCTGCTCGGCGGGGGAGCCGATGGTCTGGTTTGGCGTGATGTAGGCGACGCCGACAAGCGGGTTGGGGGCAAGGAAGCGGTCGAGCACGAAGAGCCAGCTCGAGCCTTGCGGGAGGGTCTTGCGCCACTCCACGGGGGTGCGGTCGCCCTTGCCGAGGGTGGCCAGTGCGTCGATGAGGTGGAAGGCACCGGCGAAGGCTTCACCATCAAATCCCTCTTTCTCCAGCGCGAGGCGGAAGTTTTCGCGGATGGGCCCGAAATCGACCGTTTGCAGCGGCACGAGGTTGGCCTCGAGCCGCGCTGGGTCGAGCGCGAAGGCGGCGGGCGAGGCGAGCCCTTTGATTTCGCCCTTCTCCTTGGCTGCCACCCATTGCTTCTGCGCGGCAGCCCATTGGCGGTGGACGTCTGTCGCATCCCGCCCTTGCAGGATGGCGAGGACGGGCTCCACCCCGGCGGCCATTTTGCTTTTGATGGTGCGCAACGCCAGCCCGGCGCGGCTATCCGCAGGCTCCAGCGATTGCGGGTTGGCCTCGATATGCAGCCGGCCGATCGGCAGGAAGGCGTAGATATTGAGCAATAGCAGCACCGCCGCCCCGGCGAAGAATACAGGCCGGGGCGAGGCAAGGGTACGGTCCAGATAGCGGCGCGTCACGTTGAGGAGGACATCGTTTTCCATCGGTCGGTGCGCCGTGCCGGTGAAGACGAAAAAGAAGACGATCATGAACAAGGCCGAGACGAGCAGGCCGATGCCGATGAGCGCGCCAAGCTGCATGAACCCGGGGGATTCGCTCAGCAACAGGGAAAGAAATGCCGCCCCGCAGGTGGAGGCCCCGAAGAGAATGCCCCGGCCAATGCGCCCGGAAGCGTCCGCAGCGGCCTCGGTATGGTCTAGCCCCCGGTTGCGCGCGGCCTGGTACGCGCCAAAGAGGAGCATCCCGAAATCGACCGCGATGCCCACCAAAATGGCGCAAAGGCCGATGGTGATCATATTGAGGCTCTCAAAAGCCACCACCCCCGTGGCCACGGCCACCAGGCAGCAGACGAGAATGACGACAAAAATCGCCAGCAACGGCCGCAGCCGCCGGTAGCCAAAGTAGAAGACGCCCGAGACGAGCACGATGGAGCCGATGACGGTGATGATGACGTCATGCTTCATCCCCGCAGACATTTCGGCCACATAGGCGGTGCGCCCGGTGGCGATGACTTCGGGCGCAGGCCCATCTTCCCACCCGGCGCGGATGCGGGCCACGGCTTCATCCACCTTCGCCATCATTTGCTGGCACGCTTCGGCATCGAGACTCTGCTGGTTGGTCACGGCGACGACGACGCGCAGCGTCCCATCCGTGGAGCCGAGGGGGCGCGAGTTATCCATCTCAAACGAGCCCGCCAGCGGCTTGAGCGCGGGGACGACGATGCCGAGCGGGTCAAACGTCAGCTCCATCTCGGCTTTGGGCGAGCCGGCTTCGATCTCCGCTTTCTTGCGCGCAAAGCGCTGGGCGATCTGCTCGGGCTCGAGCAGCGTGAGCGTCTGCGCGAATGCCTCGGGCGGCAGGTTCATGAGCAGGGGCACGGCCAGCCGCTGCACTTCGGAGATCCCCTCGGGCATCTCCATGGGGGAGCGGTCCATCACTCGGATGACCCACGGCTCCTTGCGCAGTTCATCCCCAAAATACTCGGCAAAGGCATCGATATCCGTCTCCTTCTGCTCGTCCACGACGGCGAAGGTGATCTCCCGGGCTTGGGAAAACTCGCGGTCAAACACCTTTAGCGCGCGCACCGAGTCAAACCGCTGGGGCAGGAGGTTGAGGACATCGGAGTCGAGCTTCGCGCGCGTGGCGATAATGCCCACGCAGAGCCCCACCAGGGCGAGGATGAACGCGATGGTGAGGGTCGGGCGGCGCAGGGCGGCTCGGGTAAGGCGGGATTCCAGACTCATGCAGGGGAGGAGGAAAGCCTGAAAACGGGCCGTTTGTCACGACCGGGCTGCGCAAAAGAGGGGCGACACATCAGCGGGCAAACACAAACGTCAACCGCTCCTCCCGCTCGGGGTAGGAGATCTCCACCCGCCGCAACTTGCCTGCCTTGCGCTCGGCGCGCGCCGTCCAAGCCGGGCGCTTGCCCGCGGGGGAGGCGGCCTCCGGCATGGGTCCGGGTCGGGCATCCAGCGCGGCAAAGATCTCGCGCAGCGTCGTCCAGCTGGCCATCCGGCCCGGGCGCGCGGTTTTACCCCGCCAGGTGCCCCAGGCAAAGACGCCCTCGGCATCGGCCTGCGGCCCGGCCTCTCGCAGCCGCAGGAGCGGGACGCCCGGCCCGGCAAGGTAGTCGAGCTGGAATTGCTCGGCCCCGTGGCGGGAGACGATCGCCTCTCCGATCACGGAGCGGTTCGGGTTCTGGTAGCGGAGCTGGCCGAGCGAGGTCTTCCACTCCGCCCCCGGCTGGGGGTAAGCGGCCACGCCACCGTGCGGCCCGGGGCTCTGGCAGGCGGGAAGGAGGAGGGCAAGCAGGCCGGCTAAGGCAAAGGGTGCAAAACGCTTCATGGGAAAGGGAAACACGGCATTCTGCTGGCCCAAAGCCGCCGGGGGAAGCGGAAAGTTTGCCGCTCCTTGGAGCAGGCGCATAACGCCAGAGTTATGGGAAATCAGAAAGGCAAAGAATTGAGGATGATCCAAAGGCGCGGCAGCGCCAACGCTTTTCTGGCCTTTTCTTAATCGCCGCCACCAGTGGGGGAAAAGGAGCTTTCTTTCCCCCGTGGGCGGGCGCACACTCCCGGGTGTCATGAAGACCCGTACCGAGCGCGATTCCATGGGCGAAATGCCCGTCCCCGCCGAGAGCCTTTACGGCGCTTCCACCCAGAGAGCGGTGCTCAATTTCCCGGTCTCCGGGCAACGCTTCGGGCGTGGCTTTCTGCGAGCGTTGGCGCTCGTCAAGTGGGCCGCTGCGGAGGCGAATGGCGAGCTGGGGTTGCTGGATGCCGAGCGTGCCTCCCTGATCTCCCAAGCCGCCCGGGAGATGGCCGAGGGTGGGCTGGACGAGCACTTCCCCATCGACCTCTTCCAGACCGGCTCCGGCACCAGCACCAACATGAATGCCAACGAAGTGCTGGCCAATCGCGCCGCCCAGCTTGCCGGGCAGCCGATCGGCTCCCGCGAGCCTGTGCACCCGAATGACCATGTAAACCTCGGCCAGTCGAGTAACGACGTCATCCCCACCGCTATCCACCTCGCCGCTGCGGAAGCGTTGGCGAACCACCTGCTTCCCGCCCTGGAGTGTCTGCACGCCGCGCTGGAGGCCAAGGCAGTCGCGTTTGCCGCAGTCATCAAAATCGGGCGCACGCATTTGATGGACGCCACCCCCGTTACTCTAGGGCAGGAATTTGGCGGCTACGCGCGGCAGGTGGCGCTCGGGCAGCGGCGGGTGGAGGCGGCGTTGCGCGCCGTGGAGGAGCTGCCGCTGGGGGGCACCGCCGTCGGCACCGGGCTCAACCGCCACCCGGAATTTCCCCGGCTTGCCATCGAGCGGCTACGCGAGCGTACGGGCCTCCCGGGCCTGCACGAGGCGGAAGACCACTTCGAGGCTCAGGCCGCCCGCGATGGCTTGGTAGAGGCGAGCGGCTTGCTCAAAACGCTCGCCGTCTCGCTCTTCAAGATCGCCAACGACCTTCGCTGGCTTGGCAGCGGGCCGCGCTGTGGGCTTGGGGAGATCCTCCTGCCCGCCACGCAGCCGGGCAGCTCCATCATGCCCGGCAAGGTCAACCCCGTGATGAGCGAAGTGCTCATGCAAGCCTGCGCGCAGGTCGTGGGGAATGATGCCGCCATCACCTGGGCCGGGGCGAATGGGAATTTTGAGCTTAACGTGATGATGCCGCTCATGGCGCGCAACCTTCTGGAGTCGATCTCGCTACTCGCCAATGCGTGCGAAGTCTTCCGCGAGAAATGCGTGGTGGGGGTAGAGGCCAATGTGGAGCGGTGTGCCGAGCTGGTGGAGCGCTCGATGGCCATGGTCACCAGCCTCGTCCCGCTCATTGGGTACGACCGCGCCGCCGAGATCGCCAAAGCCGCCGGAGCCACCGGCAAAACCGTGCGCGAGATCTGCCGTGAATGGGCCGTACTACCGGAGGAGCAGCTTGCGGCCGCCCTCGACCCCAAAGGGATGACGGGCGCTCACCCTTCGTGAAAGCTTACCCTCTATCTTGGCAGCCCGATGGTATCCACATGCCAGTCGAAGAAGAGGCGGGCCGAGTAGTTTTGCAGCTCTCCGGCCTTCGGTAGCGCATAGGAAGGGGCCAGCTCCAGATACAGATCCCGCAGGGCCACGGTATCGGCAATACGGATCGTTGCGTTTACCTCTAGCCAACGGGGTACCGGGATGCCTTGGTTGGAATTGCCCCATGGGGAGACTTCCCGCCCGTCCTCCGTTACCGTCATTGTCGTCCGGTAAAGGCGGGATGCCGCAGGATCCTGCTTTTCAAACCAGGCTCGCCAGTGGCGCGGCACAAACTGCGGAAGCAACTCTTGGGTTTGCGGCCGTGCGGGCAGGTTGAAATACGGCCAGAGGTAGGAGATGAGGTTCTTATTGCTTGTGGAAAAGAACGGGGAGTGAGCGGAGTTCAACGGCCCGGGCAGCCGCCCATGGTCCACCGTATACGTGGCGAGTGACGCGCCGATCTGCCGCATCACCTGGATGCTTTCGGCCCGGCGCGTCTTCTGGGCGGCCGAGCGGGCCATCGCGAAAGCAAGCGCGCCCAGCGTGGCCAAAAGGGTGATCGCCGCCAGCAGCTCCACAAGAGAGAAGCCACACTGCCTGCGTAGGATAGGGAGGAGGGAACCCACGCGGGCAAGGCTAGTCTTTTACCCAAACCTCAGCAATAGACCCGATTGACAAGATTCAACTGATTTTAGCCACCCTCACCCGCAGGCGATAATGAGGATAATTTTGGTTGAATGATGTCAATTGGGTCTATTGATGGAATTTCCGGGCCATATAAGCTTGGCTGATGCGTTTTCCTCCCCGACGCCTTCTCCGGATGATCTCCTGGCCTGTCTTGCTACTGGCTTGGGCCGTGGCTGGCGCCTTTGCCGACGAGCCCGAGGCGATGCCCATGGAGGCAGAGTCAATCGAGGGGGCGCTCCCCCTTTATGACGCTGCGGCAGGGCGCTTCCGCAACGCACGCCCGGGCGAGGCCTCGCCGCCATTGCGCCTCCTGCTTTCGCGCAGCCGTTACTGGCGGCAGGATCGTCGGCTCGATGTCGTCGTCCAGCTCGAGGGGGGCGCAAACCCTTCGGGCCCTCTTGAGGCGGTGCTTCGGGGGCGCGAGGGGCGGGTGCTCGCTCGTTACAGATTGGCTTCCCCGCCTTCCGCGCAGTTTATTTTTTACCCCGAGATCCCCGCGTCGCTGGAAGATGGGGAAGTCGCAGAGCTTGAAGTCCGTTGGCTTGTGCCCGGTAAACCGGAGGCGGTGGAGCGGCGCGCCTTCCACGTGAAGACGTTTGAGGAAACGGCACCGCGGACGGGCCGCATACGTATTTCCCTTCCCAACCCGGAGGCTGTACGGCTCAAGGGGCTTCCGGTAACGGTCGGCATCCCCTTCCCGAGAGGGGCGGTGGAAAGCTCCCGGCAGCTGCGGCTGGTGAGCGTCCGAGGCAACCGGGAGATTCCGCTCCAGGTCAAGGAAACCGCGCGGTGGGCAAAGTTTGGTTCTCTGAAATGGGTGCTGTGCGATTTTACCGCCGACCTCGATGGCAAGCCTGTAGAGTACCTCTTGGAGTACAGCCCCAAGGTCTCGCGGAAAGCGACGCCGGATTTGAAGGTGCAGACCGACTCCGTATTTCCAAAGATCGACACCGGAACGCTCCTCTTTGGAGATGGCCTCTCCTACCGGCCGAAGCGTGCCGCCAAGCCGGTGCAGATCCTGAAGCCGGAGGGGCTCCAGGGGGCCTTCGTGCAGCATGAAGATGGCACCCTTTACCGCCCGGCGCAGCAGGAGCCGTTTGAAGTCGAGCAAGTCGGTCCGGTGAAGGTCGTCTTGCGTCGCGAGGGGTGGTATGGGAACGGAGAGAAGCCTTTTTGTCGCTATATCACCCGCTATGTGATTTTCCGCGACAGCCCGCTATTGCGCCTGTTTCATACCTGGATCTTTACCGGAGATGGGAACCGCGACCGCATCCGCGACATGGGGTGGCGCTTCGCCACTCCGGAGAGCTTGCAGGAGCCTCGTTTTTTGACCTCCTTTTCCCCCGATGGCCGGTGGGCGGGGGGAAAATACCTCCTTCAGTTTGACTACGACGCATTCGAGATCCGGGAGGGTGACACTACCCTCGCCACCCCCGGGGGGCGGGCAGCCGGTGTCATCCACGCCAAGGGGACGAAAGCCTCGCTCACCGTGGGGATGAAGGATTTCTGGCAGAGCTTTCCTTCCGAGCTGGAGGCCGCTCCGGGTGCGCTGGTGCTCTATAATTGGCCACGGCATAACAAGCCCCGCTCCACTCGCTATGACTCTAGTCTCCCGGAAGCGGAGTGGATTTTGAACGCTGTCCGCGTTCGCTTCGCTCATGAGGGAGAGCTGCTCGATTTCCGTTTGCCCCAGCCTTTTGTGGAGGAGCCGCTCTGGGGCCGGATGACCGCCCGCCACGCAGATGCCGAGGGCCATTGGCTGTTGGGCCGCCCGGAAACCGCGAATGCCCAAGGGATCTCCCGCACCGAAGAAATGTGGCTCTACGCCGGAGCGCCGGATGCGGGTGGAGAGGCACTCGCCAGGCTCTTCCGGGGGCTGAATGACGAAACCCTTCGTGCCGTGGTGGACCCGAAGTGGGTTGCCGCCAGCGGTGCCTTCCATGAGATCCACCCGCAAGATTGGGAGAAATACCCCGCGCAGGAGAAGACCTTCGCTCTGATCGCCCGCGCCCCGGCCCGCTGGATCGAGCGGCTTGGCCTTTACGGGAAGTGGATCTATGGAGACATCGCCACCTGGAAGCTCGATCTGGAGGCTCCTGGTGTCTCCCTCTACCGCGCCTACCGTTCCCGGCACCATGGCTGGCCTTACTCGTGGGTGCCGTATGCGCGAAGTGGAGATAGCGTGCTCCTCAAAGCTGCCGAGGCCGCTACGCGCCGGTTGATCGATGCGAAATATTGCCACTACGTGAGCGAAGAGGTGGCCCGCCAGGTGGAGCCCGAGATGCACCGGCGCATCGGTATCTGGAGCCGTTCGGTAGTGCCGTGGACAGGCCGCTCTGTCCCCACGACCCGCAATTATGAATCAAAGGTCGACTTCCTCTGGCATGCCTACTACCTCACCGGGTATGAACGGGCCCGCGAAAACGCCCTCTCTTGGGGCGAGCAGACCCGCAAGGAAGAGAACCTCTCGCGGAGAGGCTCCGTGCGGATTGGAGACGGCTCCGGCGTGCGGGATCATGTGACGCTCCTCCAGTCGTATTTGGAGATGTACGAAGCCACGTTTGAGCCGTGGTACCTGGTTGCCGTACACGCCTTGGCGGAGGGCCACCTTGCCCGGGGCGCTGCTGCCACGCATTTCTGGGTGCCTGCCGAGCGGGATTACCTCCGCTTCACCGGAGACGAACGGTTTCGCGAGCATTATCTTCGCGACTACCTTCCCCGGTGGGCGGGGCGGCGGCCCACCTTGGGCTGGCCGCAAATGGGCGCGCCAATGATCGAGGCCAACGCCACTGCATGGTGGTTGACAGGGGAGGATACCTACCTCCGTCGGGTGGCTCACTATGTAGACCTCGCGCAAACCGCCGTTTTGGATGACCCATCGCACCCCGAATGGATGAAGGGCTACTATGCGCGCCCCAGCTCCCACATGCTTTTTGAGGGGTATTACCTCCAGCTCTTCCCGGTCGCCCTTGCGGTGTTGGATCAGGCCGCCACCGGACCGGTGCCGATTGCCAACGCCTTCCAGCTTGCAGCCGATGCCGCCACCGGGGAGCTTCCGACGATTGCATTGCGCAAAGAAAAGGGGAAGGTGGCGCGGGTTCGCCTTTCGGCGGAGGTCTGGCCGATCAAAGCCACCAAGGCAGATACGGCGCGCTATACGGTAAGCGGCCCCGGGGGCGAGGAAATCCTCTCGGGAGATTGGAAGACGGCTTCCGCCCGGGAGCTGGAGCTTTCCGCCAACCTTCCTGCCGGAGTTTACCGCCTGCGAGTCACGCAGATTCCCGCCGTTGGGCTCGATGTGCCGGTGGGCGAGGTCGATTTTCCAGAAGTGATCGAGCTCCCCCCCGGAGCCCCGATGCCCGCTTCGCGGAAGGAAACGCAGTTCTGGTTTAAAGTCCCCGAAGGGGTGGAGGAGTACACGGTGCGCTTCCCCCCGCCTAAAGGGATCTCGCGGCTGGCCATCTGGAAACCCGGGGGCGAGTTGGCGTGGGATTTTCAATACCGCCCTGCAGCCGCCACGGGGGAGGGGGAGATCGTCGCCCACGTCCGCCCAGCGCCGGGAGATACCGGGCACCTCTGGCGGCTGACGATTTCAGGAGCCTCCCCCGGCTTCCGGATGGCACCGCAGATTCCCCCCTTTTACGCCACCTCCGAAACCCAATGGTTTGACCCGAGGAAACCCGTGGTGAAAGCAAGCTTGCCCTTTTCAGGGGAGGCTGCGGCTTCGCTCGGTTCTCCTTCCTCCGCAAGCTCCGCACCCTGAAGAATAACCCCAATCTTAACGATGAAAAAACCTCTACTCCTCCCGCTCCTTGCCGTAAGCCTCCTTTGCCGGGTCGCGCCGGCTCACGCCGCCACTTACAGCTGGATCAACGATACCGGTACCAACTCTCCATGGAATGATGCCAACAACTGGGCGCCCATTGCCCCTGCCACCGGCTTCCCTAATGAGATCGATGCCGTCGTCCATATCAACGGAGCCTTCACCAAAAACGTGACGGTGGAGCTGGCGGGCTCCCCCGTGCTTGGCACGTTGAACCTCGGAGATGCCCTCGGGGGCGATTCACTGATCCGCTTCGCGGGCGGTGGAGCCAGCCAGGGCTTGACGATGCGGGTCTCCAGCGGGAGTGCGCAGATCAACAAAACCACCGCGAATGAGGTGCGCGTGGAGCGGACGTTCAACTTCCGCTCCGATACGGTGATCTCCGTCACCGGCGGCCTCCTGAGTTTTGCCAATGGCAACGCGCGCCTGGGAGTCACCAACTCCGTGGGGAACCTCTTCTTCGAGGGGGTGGGGGGAAAGACCGTCTTCGCCAGCTCCGCCACCAGCAGCACCTTCTCCAACTCTTTTACGGGCGATGTCACGATTCGCAATGGTGGCACACTGGAGGTGAATAACCTTTTTCAGGCCGCTTCCTCCACCGCGGCTCGGGTTACGGTGGCGAGTACCGGCAAGCTGATGGGCTCCGGTACGATCGGCCGCAGCACCGTCGTGCAGAGCGGCGGCTTGCTCAATCCCGGCAGCAGCGGGGGCATTTTGACCTTCTCCGAAGGGCTGGAGTTGCAGGCTGGCTCGGCCACCACCATCGAACTTTTTTCAAACACCACCGGTTCGCGGGGAGAGGCCCTTGGGTATGACGGCGTGAATATCAGCGCAGGCAATCTCACGATTGCGGAAACCGCCCGGATCGACCTTGTCTTCAACGGGGCAGGCTCCACGGTCGATTTTTCCAACGCATTCTGGGATGAGGAGCAGCAGTGGCTGCTCTTCCAGAGCGCCGGTACGTTGGAAGTCTCCGGAGGCATCTTTGAGCTTGGCTCCATTTCCACCGACAGCCAGGGGGCCGCATTTGGCACCACGGGGGGGCAGTTCTCTTTCCTTCAGGTGGGGAACGATGTCTACCTTCAATATACCGCCGTGCCGGAGCCGGGTAGCGTAGCGCTCTGGCTTGGAGCCGGGGTGGGGTGCCTCCTCTACCGGGCGAGGCGCAAGCGTTGACTTGCCTTCACCGCAAACCATGACACTTTAGGCAGTCTCCCGGAAAAAGGGGGGCTGCCGCCATGCTCCACGTGCTCACCGAGATTCCCCTGGACCCCCCTCTGGTGCGTGCATCGGAGGCGATGTCGCTCATTGCACGACCGCAAGCGATCCGCTCCGGGCGGCATGCGCGAATGGTGTTTTTGCTCGACGGTGTCTTCCTCGCAGGGCTTTCGGGGCAGGCTCTGGAGCCGGTGCGCGGGGGCGATATCATCATCCTCCCCGAAGGGACAATCCTGCGCCAGCAGAAGGACCCGGATTCCCGTGGCAAAAACCATTTCTTTTTTCTCTTTTTCCACCCTTCCGAGGTAAGTGGGGAAGATTCGTTTTTTCGGGAGGTCACCCCTTGGTTGGCAGGTTTTCGCATCCTCAGGGCGGGGCAGACGCCGGAAATTCGCAGCCTCCTCTCCAAGCTGCGCGAAGAATCTTCCGACGGGCGCTTTGGGGCTCGCGCCAAAATGAACGCTTTGGCCCGCTGCCTGGTGGTCGAAGTGGTCCGAAATATGGAGGACGACCATCGGCTCGTTCCCGTGGTTCAGCGCTCGAAGGCGTATATTACGAACCAGGCCAAGGAGTTCGTGGCCAAAAATTTTCGCGATGCCATCCGCCTCTCCGACGTGGCTCAGTGGGTAAACCTGAGTGAAGAATACCTTTGCCGCATCTTTCGAGCGGAGACGGGGACGACGCTTTTCGACTTTATTAACGCCTACCGGGTGGAGTGCTCGAAGGAAGCCCTTCTTCGTTCCACGGACTCTGTCTCGCGTGTCGGGGAGCTTTTCGGATTTTCCTCGGGCACCCTTTTTGCCCGGCAGTTTCGCCGCCATGCGGGGATGACTCCCACCGAGTACCGAATGGCCCACGGGGGCAAATTTGGCCTTCTCCAAGGGAGCGCCCGGATGTAGGAGCTCGGGGGAGAATTGGTTTTTGCGGTTGCATCCGCCTCAGGGCGTGTCAAGGATAGCGGCCACTTTTTCGTTTATGCCCACAGACCGCAAAGTCGTCATCACGGGAATCGGTGTTGTTACACCGGTTGGGAACAACCTGCCTTCGTTTTGGGATGCCATCATCCACGGACGCAGCGGGGTAGATAAAATCACCGCGTTTGACCTTACGGGGCACGATTGCCACATCGCCGGAGAGGTGAAGGATTTTAACGCCACCCCGTTCTTCAAGAACCCCAAGGACGTTCGGCGGACGGATCGCTACACCCAGTTTGCCATGGCTGCCGCCAAGATGGCGCTGGAAGACTCGGGGGTAGACCTCGCCGCCATGGATCTGAACCGCTTCGGCTGCGTCGTTGGCAGCGGCATTGGCGGGCTGAAGACGCTCTCCGACCAAATGCAGATCATGTTTAACAAGGGGCCGGACCGCATCTCCCCCTTCATGATCCCGATGATGATCAGCAATATGGCCAGCGGCCTGATCTCGATGGAGTACGGCCTTGCGGGGCCAAACTTCTCCACCGTCTCCGCGTGTGCCACGGCGTGCCACGCCATCGGCGAAGCCTGGCGCATGGTGCAGCACGGCGAGGGCGATATTTTTGTCTGTGGCGGCGCGGAAGCCACGGTCGTCCCCATCGGCGTCGGCGGGTTTGCCGCCATGCGGGCGCTCTCTACCCGGAACGACGAGCCCCAGAAGGCCTCCCGCCCGTTTGATAAAGACCGCGACGGCTTTGTCATGGGTGAGGGCGCGGGCATCCTCGTCATCGAAGAGCTGGAGCATGCCAAACGCCGCGGCGCGCGCATTTACTGCGAACTCGCAGGCTACGGCCTGAGTGCCGACGCTTACCATATGACTTCCCCGCTCCCCGAAGGCGAGGGGGCCGCGCGCTGTATGCAGATGGCGCTAAACAAAGCGGGCCTCAACCCCGAGGAGGTCGACTATGTGAATGCCCACGGTACCTCCACGGGCATGGGCGATATTTGCGAGACCAAGGCCATTAAGAGCGTCTTTGGCGAGCGCGCCACCAGCGGCAAGCTGCTGGTTTCCTCCACCAAATCGATGACGGGGCACCTGCTTGGAGCCGCCGGCTCCGTGGAGATGGCCGCCTGCGTGAAGGCGATCGGCGAGGGCATCCTGCCCCCCACCATCAACCTCGATAACCCGGACCCTGAGTGCGATCTCGACTACATCCCCCACAAGGCACGGGAAAAGAAGATCCGCATCGCGCTTAACAACTCCTTCGGCTTCGGCGGGCATAATGCGACCTTGATCGCCCGCGCTTTTGAAGGATAGTAACCGCCGTCATGGAGCAACCACCGGCTGTTCAGGTTAAGATCGGGAACGAGAAGCTCGTCAAAGTCACCGAAGGCGCTTCGCAGAAGCTCACCTCCCTGCTTACCCGGCAGGGGCGGCCCAATGGGGCGCTGCGTGTAGCCGTCATCGGTGGCGGCTGCTCGGGGTTGCAGTATAAGATGGACCTTGTGGATGGCCCGGCAAACCGCGACATCCTCGTGCGCTCCCGGGAGGTCAACATCGTTGTAGACCCCAAGAGCGCCCTCTTCGTCAGCGGCTCGGAGCTGGACTATAGTGATGACCTGCAAAACGGCGGCTTCAAGGTGACGAACCCGAACGCCGTCGCTCATTGCTCCTGCGGCGAAAGCTTCGCCGCGTAGAATGACTGCCGGAAGGTGGAAATCTAACGCTTCCGCTGACTTTTGGATGGCGTTTTCGTTTCCCGCCAGGATGCCGAAAAACGTGAACTGTAGGCCGTCTCTGTGAGACGGCAGGCCAACCCTATGGCGTCTCACAGAGACACCCTTAAAACCAAAAACGCTCTAATTCCAAGACCTGCGGAAATTGCGATGTCTCAAGAGCAGCCCGACGAGTCCGCATCCGAGCAGGGTGAGGGCGCTGGGTTCGGGGATGACAGTGGTGACGAGGGTGTATCCGCCGAGACCGTCGTAGCCAGTCGCGGCCAGCGCGGCGAGAATGCCCTCCGCCGTGTCGGCGAAATAAACGATGGAGAGGTCGGATGAAATGGCCATTTCCCAAGCGGAGCCGTTCCAGTATTCGATCCTGCCATCGGTGAGCAGGGTATCAGTGACGTAATCCGTCTGATCACCGAAGAGCGCCAGATAACCGGCGTCGAGGCGCAGGACGTTATCGCTGCCGCCGTTTACGGAAAAAGCAATGGTGTCGCTCAGGGACTTCCCCACCCGCACCAGCGCACGGTCTGCGATCGTCACGGAGTTGTTGGAGCCCTCCGATCCGATGAAGAGCGAGCTGTCGATCACCCACCGGGAATCTAGGTCCGAAACGGTCACGGTGTTGTTGTCGGAGAAGTCGCCGATAACGGTGGTCGTGCCAACGAACACCGCACCCTTTTGCGAAATGGCCAGCAATCCCGAGCCGGAGCGGCCCACGGTGAGATCGGAGTCAATCTGCCACGTGCCGCTGGTGACCGCCGTACTGCCGGAGGCGCCGGACTCTCCTCCGATCACCGCCCAGCTACTGGAGACGCGGCCCCCCTCGATCTGGAGAGAGCCCGTGCCGGAATTGCCGACCGTCAGATCCGCGGCGGCGGAAACGAGCCCGCCGCTGACCCGCAGGGTACCGGAGCCCTCATGGCCCACACTGAGGCCCGTCATATTTTGCCACGTGCCGCTGGTAACGGTCACCGAGCCGGTCGCGCCGGATTGCAGCCCGATGTAGCTCGCGACATTCGAGACCAAGCCGCCCTCGATCCGCAGCGTGCCGGTGCCGCCCTCGCCCACGTTCAGGTCGGAGGTGTTTTGCCACGTGCCGCTGGTGATCGTCACCGAGCCGGTCGCGCCGGAATGCAGCCCGATGGAGCCTATGGCATTCGAGACCAAGCCGCCCTCGATCTGCAGCGTGCCGGTACCGCTTTCGCCCACGTTCAGGTCAGAGGCGTTTTGCCAGGTGCCGCTGGTGATCGTCACTGAGCCGACCGCGCCAGATTGCAGCCCGACAATGCCTGCGGCATTCGAGACGAGACCGCCCTCGATCCACAGCGTGCCGGCACCGCCGTTGCCAACTTCGAGATTGGAGGCGTTCTGCCAAGTGCCACTGGTGATCGTCGCGCTGCCGGAGCCGCCGAAGACATCGCCAAGCGCACTGAGTCCGGCGGAAACGAGGCCGCCCTCAATCCGCAGCGTGCCAGTGCCGCTGCTTCCCACCACGAGATAGGAATCAGCCTGCCAGGTGCCGCTCGTGATCGTCGCGCTGCCGGAGGCTTCGGAGTAATCGCCGATCGAACTAACGTCGGTGGAAACAAGTCCCCCTTCGATCCGAAGCGTGCCGGTGCCGCTGTTTCCCACGTAAAGGTTTGAAGAGGTCTGCCACGTACCGCTCGTGATCGTCACGCTACCGGAGGCTCCGGAGTAATCGCCGATATAGCCCCACTCATTGGAAACGAGGCCGCCATCGATCTGGAGCGTGCCGGAACCTCTGCTGCCCACTACGAGTTCAGCGTCATTTTGCCAGATGCCGCTTGTGATCGTTGCTTTACCACTGGAGTTAGCGCGAAAGCCTAAGATGCTGTAGGCGCCGGAGAGGGTGCCGCCATCGATCTCGAGTGAGCCGGTCGATCCGGAGGTGGATCCAAAGCGCAGTTCTTCGTAGGTACCGAATGCCGCACCGGAAAGCCGGGCCGTGCCGCTATTGAGGGAGGCAATGTCCGCATCGTTCGGAACCCGGTCGAGGTTCCAGTTTTCCGCGACGTCCCACGCCCCCTCGCCGCCCCGCCAGGTCAAATTGGCGGCCTGCATGGGAAGGATGGTGCTCAGGGCGAACGCTGCAGCTAGCAGGTTTCGATGGCGGGACAAAGCATGCGCGGAGAATCTCATGAGGTGAAAAATGATCCAAGTTTAGCCCATCTTTTAAGTCCCAACGACGGTGCCTCAAAATATTCCTAACAAGAGAGGTCCAAAGAAGTCAAAACAAAATGGAAACTCCTTCGGGTATTCGTTTTCTTGCAGCGGGTAATCGAGCAAGAAGCGGAAAGCCCGCTTCTGAATCGGGAAAGGGTTCTGTCCTGGGAACGGCTGTACGGATAAAGGGCCCTCACCTTAGTCACGCTGGAAGTGCGAAACTACCGGAGGAGGTACCGCCTTTAATTCGAAGGTGGGGCCTTTATCCGCTGCAAGGCCTTTCAGGCTTGGGCTGTATGGAAAAAATACAGCCCCTGCGCCCAAAAGCCCCCACATCGACCTCTGGCGCTCGTAAAATAGATGGCCATACTTCTATTTAAAGCGCTCTAATATGAATACATTAAGCTGATCGTGGCAGGAACGCGTGCGAAGCGTGAGTTGTAGGCCGTTTCTGTGAGACGGCGGTCCAACCCCATGGCGTTTCACAGAAACGCCCTACCATTTCCGACCCTCGCACCGACCTTTCGAACGATCTAACGTAGTAAGATACTAAGCTGCCATGGCGCGCCGCTTTCTTGCGGCGCTGCCGAGGGCAAAGCTCAGGGTAAAGGCTGCCATTGCAAACCACATGCTGGGCTCTGGCACAGCGGCGATCTCCGTATAGCCGGAGCGCAGCCTCAGCGTAACGAGGTCTGCATAGGTTTCGGCGGTAATGGCCTCCCACGCTTCTCCGCTCCAGAGGAAGAGGTCGGTATCGCCGAGGAAGGTGAGCAAGGTGTTGATGTCGGTGTAGTTGCCATGGAACGAGAGGGTGTTGCCCGCTGTGAGCCGGAAGCTCTCCAGCGCGAAGGTCCCTGTGGCTTCCAGGCGGAAGATGTTGCCGGTATTGCCTCCCACCGCGCCGATGTAGACCTCGCTGGCTGCCAAGTGCCCGGCGATGGAGAGGAGGTTGCCATTGGAGCCTGCATTCTGGCCGATGTAGACGGCCTTCTCCGGCAGGAGAAGCTCGGCGGTGTCTCCCGCGCCGAGGGTGATGGTATTGCGGCTCGTGGTGCTGCCGATTACCCAATCGAGCCGCGAGGAAAAGCTGATCTTGCTGATCGAGCGGGCGGCATCGCCCACATCGAGCGTGGTTAGGGAACTGATGCTCCCCACGTAAGCCTTGCCGCTATAGCCGACCTTGCCGTCGGCCCCGTCGGCTCCGATGACAAATTGGTCTCCGCTCAAGGCCACCGAAACGCCGAAGCGGTCGTTACCCGAGGCGTCGCTGGAGACAATCTGGATATCTTCGCTGCGGTTGCCGGTGAGGGCATCCAGCCCGGTGTAGAGGTGGACAACGCCCACATCCACCTTTCCGCCGCGGTTCTCATACTGGTAGCCCGCAAGAGCTGCCGAGCCGTTGTAAGCGAGGGCGTTTGCTCCATACTCCATTGGCCCCGAGGGAGTGAGGATGGCGACTTCCTGTTGCGCGCCGCTTACATTATCGAGGTTTCGGTAGAGAAAGATATCTTGCCCGCCGCCAATGATGGCGCTCGTACCATGCAGGGCTGAGACCCCGTCGAAACCGGCATTGCGGCTGTTTTGAAATTTGGCGCTTTCCTCAATCGTCCCGGTGGCCGTATCGAGATCGTGGTAGAGGTAGGCGCTTCCGCCCGCCGTGGTGTTGTAAGCGGTGACAATGCCGATGGAGCCATGAATGCTCACGGACGTGCCAAACCAGTCGTACCAATCGCCATCGCTGGAGATGAGCTTGGCGTCTTGCACCGTACTGGTCCGGGTGTCGAGATTCCGGTAGAGATAGACGGCCCCTTGGTTTTCGTTCTCACCGACATTTGCCCCAGTTGCCGCGATGAGGGCGCTGGTGCCGTGCATGCTGATGGTGCTGCCGAAGTAGGCGGAGGCCGTGGGGTCCGAGGCTTGGAGCTTGAGCGTTTGGGTAACGGAACCATTTACGCCGGAGATATTGCGGTAGAGGTAGGCAGAGCCTTGCTCCCGGTAGGTTGCGCGGTCGTAGGCTGCGCCCGCAAGCGCGAGGTCTCCGGAGATGGCTACAGCGGTACCTAGCTCGTCATTATTGGCGCGGTCGCCAGCGAGTAGCTTGGCGCTTTCTTCAACGGTGCCAGTGGCGGTGTTGATATTCCGGTAGAGGTACCCAGCCCCCCGGTAGGAGCCGCCGGACGGGGCCCACGGGGCACCTACGACAACGGTGCTTCCATCGATCGCTACAGAGAAGCCAAAAGCGTTCTGAAACGTTCCATCCGAAGATTGAAGCGAAGCAGCATGAACCGATGCGGAGACGAGAAGGGGGAAAAGGAACGCGGTGGTAAGAAGACGGGGAGCAAGCATCTGGGGCCAGATTCTAGCGAAGGCGGCCGGGGCCAAACAGTCCCCTAAATAGTGGACAAAAGGTTAGGGGTTGATTGCGAACCCCCTCAGAAGCAATGATTTCCCCATGCCTAAGAAGACTTTCTCCACACAGATGGAAGCCCTCTTTGCTTTGTGGGATGCGATCGCCGCCTACCCCGCCGGGCAGACGGATGATGCGCTCCGCTTCCTGATGGAGTGGATCGCGGAGAAAATCGGGGCGGACAATGTGGTGTGGATCGGGGCGGTGCGCGTTCTCAAGGGAAAAGAGGCGAAGGGAGACCCTTTCTTTGGCTGGCGCCTCCGTGGCCGCCGCCCCTTGAAGCCGGACCCCGCATCCTACCAGAAGCAGCTTGCGGCCTACTACGTGAGCGAGCACTACGGAAAGCTGACGCCGACTTACTACCAACGTTCCCACGAGGCCAAGGAAGAGGCCCACATCGGGATGTCGAGCCAGGCCGCCATGGCCGGGGCAGGGAAGTTCCGGGTGCACCGGATGCGGGATGGGTGGATCGATTTCGCCGCGTTTGAAAAGACGCTCCACTACAAGCTCTACTACGAGGAAGCGGGCATTATCGACCGCATCTGGATCGGCTTTCCCGTGAACGAAACCACCGAGTCTTGCCTGCTGATCGACCGGTTCCGTAAGCCGGGTGAGGGCGAGGTGCCCCACTTCACGCTGGAGGAGGCGCTCCTCGCCGCCTCGGCGGCACGCGGCGTTGCGGAGCTGCACCGCAGGCTCTTTTTGACTAGTGGGCTCCTGGTGGGGGACAAGCCATTGAGCCCCATGGAGCAGCAGATCCTGCAAGCCTTGCTTACGGGGCGGACGGAGAAGCAAATCGCCGAGGAAATGGGCCACAAGGTGGCGACCACGCATACCCACGTTGTCAACCTCTACTCCCGCTTTGGCGTCAAAAGCCGCGCGGCGTTGATGGCGCTTTGGCTTGGGGGTAAGCGCTAGAGGGCGGGGCTACTTCAGAAGCTCTGCTGCCACGGTGCGGTGGGGGACGGGCTCGTCACTCAAAACCTGCCCATCGCGCATGACGATGTTGCGCTTGGTGTACGCGGCGATATCGGGCTCGTGGGTGACCATGATGACGGTGATCCCGCTGTCGTTGAGCCGCTGGAAGACGCCCATGATCTCGATGCTGGTGCGGCTATCGAGGTTGCCGGTCGGCTCGTCGGCAAGGAGCACCTCGGGGTCGTTGATCAGCGCGCGGGCGATGGCTACCCGTTGTTGCTGGCCGCCAGAGAGCTCATTGGGGTGGTGGTCCATCCGTTGCCCAAGGCCGACAAGGGTGAGCGCGGCCTCTGCCTTCGCCCGCATCTCCGCCGAAGTGTAGTGCCGCTCGGCGTAGAGAAGCGGCAGCTCCACATTCTCCAGCGCCGAGGTGCGCGAGAGGAGGTTGAAGCTCTGGAAGACGAACCCGAGCTTGCGGTTGCGCAAGGTGGCCAGTGCGTTGCGGTCGAGCGCGGAGATATCCACCCCATCGAGCAGGTAGCGGCCGCCGGTGGGGCGGTCCAGACAGCCGAGCAGGTTCATCAGCGAAGATTTGCCCGAGCCGCTCGCGCCCATGAAGGCGACGAACTCCCCGCGCCGGATCTCCAGCGAAACGCCCCGCACGGCCCGTACATCCACCTTGCCGGTGCGGTAGGTTTTCTCGACGGCCTCCAGCTGGATAACGGCACTCATCTTTCGCTAGCGACGGCCGCCCGGCGGGCGCTGCGGCATGAAGGGGTTGGTCGTTTGTGGGGAGGCGGTGGCCGCCTGCCCACTGCTCATGCCGGTGATGACGAAGGCCCCTTCCTCCAACCCTTCGGTCACTTCGGTGTAAATGCCGTCCGAAATACCGGTGCGGATCTTGGTGGCCACGGGCTCACCATTGACGAGGCGGTAGATGGTGCGCTCGCTCTGGCGCGCCTCTCCTTTGCCGCGCGACCCTCGGCGGCTGCCTCCCGAGGGGCGCCGCCCGGGCGAGGTTGCGGGGGTTGCCGCATCTTCCGCAGGAGGCCGGAAGCGGAGCGCCGCCCCGCTGATGCGCAGCGCATCTTTGCTGCGGGCGATGATGATGGAGGCATTGGCTGTCATCCCCGGCTTGAGTTTAAGGTCCGCGTTATTGACGGAGATGATGACATCATAGCTCACCACGTTTTGCACCGTGGTGGCGGCATTGCGCACCTGGGTCGCTTCACCGCGGAAGGTGCGCGTAGGAAAGGCATCCACGGTGAACTCCACGGCCTGCCCTTCTTCCACGTTGCCGACATCGGCCTCGGCCACGTTGGCGTTGATCTGCATCTTCGCCAAATCGTTGGCGATGGTAAATAGCACCGGCGCGGAGAGGCTCGCCGCCACGGTTTGCCCCACGTTCACACTGCGGGAGATGACAATGCCATCTACCGGCGAGTGGATCTCGCACCGCTCGCGATCCACCCGCGCGCGCTTGAGGGAGCCTTCGCGGATTTTGACCTGCGCCTCGGCCTGCCGGAGCGCGGCCACAGCTTCATCGAGGCTTGCCTTGGGGGCGGCTTTGCGGGCATCGAGCTCGCGAGCGCGTTTTTCATTGATGCGCGCTAGCTCCAGCGAGGCTTGGGCGCTGGCCAGCTCCCCCTCGGCCTGGATGACGGTGGCTTCGTAGGTGGAGGGCTCGATCATCGCGATGAGCTGCCCCTCCTTCACCGGGCTATTGTAGTCCGCGTAGAGGTTCTGGATCATCCCGGAAATCTGGCTGCCAACTTCGACGTTGATGACGGGGTTGAGCGTCCCGGTGGCGGTGACGATCTGCGTCACATCGCCGCGCTCTACCTCCTGGGTGATCCAGGTGGTCTTGGCCGGTTTTTGGCTCTGCCAATACCACCAGCCCCCGCCCGCCACGAGCGCGAGCAGGAGGAGCACAAACCAGAGGGCACCGCCACGGCGGTGGGGGGAGGGGGGCGTCTTCATGGGGCGGGAACTTGGGCCTTGGCCTGCACGCGGCTTGCCTCGAAGGAGGCTTGCGCGCGCTGGAGATCGCGCAGGGCGATCTGGTAGTCGTAGACTTCGTTGGTGAGCAGCGAGCGGGTGTTGTTGAGCTCGCGTAGGGCCACCTGCACGTCGAGGCTCGTGGCGGTGCCCGCTTCATACTGGCTTTGCAGGTCTTTGTAGTTCTGCTGCGAAGAATCGACCGCCGCGCGCAGCGCTTTAATCGCCTCGCGCCCGGTCTTTACCCGCACCCACGCGGTCTTCACATCGGCCTCCACGGTTTTGCCCGCCTTCTCGTAGTTGAGCCGCGACTGCGCGATCAAATGCCCGGCGTTGCGGAGGTCGATCTCCCGCTGGCCTCCGGTGAGGAAGGGGACTTGAACGCTGATGACGCCGCTGTTAACCCGCGTGCGGTTCGAGTTGCTCCCCGAGTTGCTCTGCCACTGCGTGCTTGCTTGCGCGGCGATGCGGGGCCCGTAGCTGGCGACGATCTCCGCGCGGCGCAGCTTCTCCTGCTCGATACCGACGGCGCTGATGCGGAAATCCTCCCGGTGCTCGAAGGCCCGGGTGAGCGCCTGTGCGATTGGCTCGCGGGTGTCGGGCGCGTTGGGCGGCTCGGCGAGGACGAAGTTCGTACGCCCGCCGAAGTTAAGGATGTTGCTCAAGGTATCCTGCGCGATCTCCAGCGACCCCTGGTTCTGGATAAGCTGGTTGCGCGCTTCTTCAAGGCTGGCTTGGGCGCGGAGCACGTCGATCCGTGCCACCTGGCCGACTTCATAGCGGTTCTCCGCCTGGCCTAGCTGGTCTGAGGCGAGGTCCACCGTCTGCTGCGCGACGCCCACGAGGCTCTGGAGTTTGAGGACATCGTAGTATGCCTGCGCGACGCCGAAGAGGATTTCGCGAATGGTGAAGCGGTACTGGAGCCGCGCCGAGTAGACGGAGAGCTTGGCGTTTTTGTACGCGGGGATGACGGTGAGATCCAAAATCGGCTGCTCAAGGGTAAAGCCGACAAACCGCGAATGCGTATCCGCCCGGCGGCGGTTATCCACCCACGCCACATCGCCCTCGGGGTCCATGACATCCACAACGGCATCGCGCGAGAAGGTCGTCACCTGGCTGGTCTGGTAGTTGGCACTGCCGATGAGGCTCGGGCCCATGCGGGTAAGGGCGCTCCACGGTTGCAGGCGGGCTTTGCGAAGCTCATACCAGGCGTTGCGGATGGATTGGTCGCTTGCCAGCGTGCGGTCATACGCTTGCTCCAGCGTGAGGAGCTGGTGAGGCCGGGGGGCTTCCGCCCCGGGGGGGAGCGGCGGCTCGGCGGCGTGCGCGCAGGCGCAAAGGAGGGCCAGAAGGGCAAAGACCGGTTTCATGAACAAATCAGGGTGTGGGGCGGGGCGGCGGTTCGGTGGGAAAAAGGTCGCGTAGCGAGCGCATGGCGGCCACGAGGCGCTGCCGGTCGGCAGGGGCGAGGGGAGTCAAAAAGCGGGCGAGGTGGCCTTCGGCCCGGCGACGCGTCTCTTCCAGCGCGTGTTGGCCAGGGGCGCTCAGGCCGAGCGAAAGGCGGCGGCGGTCTTGAGGGTCGGCCTGACGTTCCACCCGGCCGAGGTGTACGAGCCCGTCCACAATCTTCGAAGCCGCCGGGAGCCCCAGCCCCAGATGCCCCGCAAGCTGCGAGAGCGAGGCCCGCCCGTGTCGCTCCAGAAACGTGAGGGTGTGAAACTGCATCATCGTCAACGGCACCTCCTCATCGCGCCGCATTTCGCAGCGGAGCGAGGCCATCATCACCGGCATGGTGCCAAGCACTTCGCGGGCACACTCCAGCGCGGCGGCGGGTGGGGGAGTGGGAGGTTTGGCTGGCATGATGCTTCGTGGGGCGAATGGTTCGCCCTACGAATTAATAGTAAAAAAATGCGGTGCGTCAAAAAAAAATTCGTGAAATGGGAGGTTCATCCCGTTATTGGAAAAGACGTTTATGGGACGCCAATGGTTACACGCAAAGCGCGCCGTTGCCTCGCTCAAGAAAGCGCAGGCGACGGGGAAACTCGTCAAGGAGATCATGGTTGCCGCCAAGCTCGGCGGTGCAGATCCTGACGGAAACGCGCGCCTTGGGGCCGCCATGGAGAAGGCGCGCAGGGAGAGCGTCTCGCGGGATGTGATCGAGCGCGCCATCAAAAAAGGCGCGGGCGTGGGAGATGAAAAGCTCATCATGGAGCACATCGTCTTTGAGGGGTATGCGCCGCACAAGGTGCCCATCATCGTTGAAGTGCTTACCGATAATAACAACCGCACCGCGCCGGAGCTGCGCGTCCTTTTCAAGAAAGGGCAGCTCGGAGCGCCGGGGAGTAACAAGTTTCTTTTCGACCACGTGGGCCTTGTGGAAGCCCACCGGCCGGTGGCCGAGGGCGTTGATCTTGAGGAAGCCGCTATTGAAGCCGGGGCAGACGAAGTCGAGCCGCTCGGCCACGAGCAGAATGACGACATCCCCGCCGAAGGGGTGCTTGGGGCACGCTTTATTACCGACCGCACGGCGGTGCACGCCGCCTCGCAGTGGCTCTCACGCAATGGGTGGACGGTGGTGACCAGCGAGCTGGGCTACGTTGCCAAAAACTTCCCCACGCTTACCCCCGAGCAGTTGGAGGAAGTGGGCGAGTTTCTCCACGCGATTGACGATCACGACGATGTCCACCGCGTCTGGGCTGCGCTGAAGTAGCGGAGTCCCCACGAAACGCGGGAGCAATTGTAGGGCGTCTCTGCGAGACGCCGTGGGGTTGGGCTGCCGTCTCACAGAGACGGCCTACAGTTCGCCAAACGGCCCTCGGGGGGGGGGAGCAATTGTAGGGCGTCTCTGTGAGACGCCAGGGGTTGGACTGCCGCCTTACAGAGGCGGCCCAAAATCATCCCGCAAACGCCGCTTCCAGCCGTTCGCACACTTCGATAAGGCGGGCCCGCAGCGGCTGCCCGCGCTCTGCGTATTCGCGCTGGAGGCGCTCGTACTCCGCACGGCCCGCCGCCGTCTCAATGGCGATCGGCTCAAACCCGAGCGCGCGCAAGTCGTACGGGCTGGCGCGCATATCCGTCTCGCGGATCTCCCACGCCAGCGCAAAGGCATCGGCCACCAGCTCGGAAGGGGTATAGGGCGCGAGCTTGAAGGCCCACTTATAGAGATCCATGTTGGCGTGCAGGCAGCCTCGTTGCTCCAGCGCGGGGATGATCTCCCTCCGAGGCTGGAGCCGGTTGAGCGGGCGCGCCTCCGGGGTGAAGAAGCGGAAGGCATCGTAGTGCGAACACCGCACCGGGTTGGCCTCCACCACCGCCGCCACCTCCTGCGGGGCAAACCGCAGCGGCCACGCCGCGTGGCGCACCTCCGGGGCGTGGTAGACCATCGCCCACTCATGCAGCCCCGCGCAGCCGAAGAAAGGAGCCCTCTCCCGCGTGGCCCGCAGGAGCGTAAGCATCCAGCGCACCGCATCCCGCCGGTTGGGCTTGAGGGCGAGTGGGTCTGCCGCCACCCCCTGCGGCGTTTGCCGGTAGCCGGGCAGCGCGAGGTAATCGGCCCCGCCCTCCAGCGCCACGCCGAGGCCCGGGTGCCAGCGCCGGAGCTGGCCGGGCCGGTAGTGGTAGTAATCGAAGAGGAAATCGTACACCGGGTGCTTCTGCTTACCCACCGGGTGCTCCCGCGCCGGGCCCAGCCACGTGGCCACGCGCGCTTCGTGCGCATCGCGCAGGGCATGCCAGCGGGCTTCGGGGTAGAAAGTCATCTCGGGCAAAGGGTATAACGGTTTTTAGGCGCTTGCCGCCCTTTGGGCAACGCGAAGAATTTTCTTTCTCGCCGGGGCAGAAAGGCTGATTCTTTTGGTTTTTACACACCATGGCAGCTACCTCCCGCATCCCGCTCATCGCCCGCGCAGAAACGCTTCACACCGGCCGCACCGCCATTGTGGATGGCGCGGGCAGCCATTCGTATGACGCCTTGCTGGCCGCCTCGGCCCGAGTCGCCGCCGCGTTGCTGGATGGCCGGGGCGATCTGGATGGCGAGCGGGTGGCGTTTCTCGCCCCCTCCACGTTTGAGTATGTGGCGATCCAATGGGGTATCTGGCGGGCGGGCGGCGTGGCTGTGCCGCTTTGCACCATGCACCCTGCCGGGGAGCTCGCGTATGTGATCTCCAATTCCGACTCCGCCACCATCCTGGCCCACCCGGAGTACGAAGAGCGCCTGCGCCCCATCGCCGCAGAGCAGGGTCGGCGCTTTTTGACCAGTGGCGAAGCGCTCGCCGCCGAGCCCGGCTTCCTGCCCAACGTGGCTGAAGACCGCGCCGCCATGCTCATCTACACGAGCGGCACCACCAGCAAGCCCAAGGGGGCGCTTCTTTCCCACCGCAACCTCGCCGCACAGATCGGCTCGCTCTACGAAGCATGGGGGTGGAGCAATGAGGACCGCATTCTCCTCGTCCTCCCGCTGCACCATTTGCACGGCATTGTAAACGTCCTCTGCTCGGCCCTTTGGTCCGGCGCGGTTTGCGAGATGGTGGCGCATTTTGACGCCGCGCAGGCTTGGGAACGCATCCGCAGTGGCGGGCTTACTCTCTTCATGGCCGTGCCGACCATCTACGCCCGCCTCACCAAAGCGTGGGAGAATGCCTCGGAGGCCGAGCGCGCTGCGCTTACCGCCGCGTGCGGTTCCCTGCGGCTCATGGTATGCGGCTCGGCGGCGCTCCCTGTCTCCACGCTGGAGCAGTGGCGCACCATCAGCGGCCACACCCTTCTGGAGCGCTACGGGATGACCGAGATCGGCATGGCCCTCTCCAACCCGCTCAATGGCGAGCGCGTGCCCGGCCATGTCGGCTCGCCGCTGCCGGGTGTGGAGGTGCGGCTGGTGGATGAAAACCACGAGCCCGTGGCCGATGGCACCCCGGGGGAGATCCAGATCCGCGGGGCCACCGTCTTCCGCGAGTACTGGCGCAACCCGCAGGCCACCGCCTCCTCGTACGTGGGCGGGTGGTTCCGCTCGGGGGATGTGGCCATTCGCGAGAACGGCATCTACCGCATCCTCGGGCGCAACTCGGTCGATATTATCAAGACGGGCGGCTTCAAAGTCTCCGCATTGGAGATCGAGGAAGAGCTGCGCAACCACGAGGCGATCGACCAATGCGCCGTCGTTGGCGTGGAAGACCCCGAGTGGGGCGAGCGCGTCTCGGCCGCCGTCGTCCTCAAAGCCGGGGCCGCGCTCGAGCTTGATGGGCTGCGCGCCTGGGCCAAAGAGCGCCTCGCCGTCTACAAAGTGCCGAGCCGCCTGATGCTCCTCGAGGAGCTGCCGCGTAATGCCATGGGCAAAGTCACCAAGCCCGACCTCGTTAAACAATTTCAGGGAGCTGCGAAATGAGTGCCCGTATCCTTATCGGCAAACCGGGGCTCGACGGCCACGACCGCGGGGCCAAGTACGTCGCTCGCATCCTGCGCGATGCCGGGTTTGAGATCATCTACACCGGCATCCGCCGCACTCCGGAGGAGCTGGTCGCCGCCGCCATTCAGGAAGATGTGGATGCCATCGGCATTTCGCTCCTCTCGGGCGCGCACAATAGCTTGGTAGACCGTGTGATCCGCCTGCTCAAAGAGCAGGAAGCGGGGGAGATCGTCGTCTTTGTCGGCGGCATCATCCCGGATGCCGATGTCCCCGGGCTCAAGGCGCTCGGCGTGGCCGAAGTCTTCGGCCCCGGCACCCCGGCGCAAACGATTGTGGAAACTCTCAACGGCCACCTCGCCCGCGCCCGCGCCAACGCCTCGTGACTTCGCTGGCCGACCTCCTTGCCCAAGCCCGGGGCAGTGGCCCCCGCGCCACCCGCGCCGCCGGGCGGTTGATGACGCTCCTTGAGAACGAGCCCGGCCGCCTCCCCGAGCTGCTGCAAGCCGCCGGGCCCGATGCCCCGCAGCCGCGCCTCCTCCTTGGCCTTACCGGCGCGCCCGGCTCCGGCAAAAGCACGCTGACCGACGCCATCCTCGGCGTCTACCGCAAGCAACGCCCGGAGATGAAGATCGGCGTCATCGCCGTAGACCCCTCCAGCCCCTTTAGCGGCGGGGCCGTGCTGGGCGACCGCGTGCGGATGATGCGCCATGCGACAGACCCCTACGTTTACGTCCGCTCGCTCGCCAGCCGGGGGCACTTGGGCGGGCTGGCGCTGGGTGTCAAAGGCATCCTGCGCGTCATGGGGTTGCTCGGCATTGAGGTCGTCTTGATCGAGACTGTCGGCGTCGGCCAGAGCGAGATCGAGATCGTCCGCTTTGCGGATGAGATCCTCGTCATCCTCGCCCCCGGGCAGGGAGACTCCGTGCAGCTCCTCAAAGCGGGGTTGATGGAGATCGGCAACTTCATCGTCATCAACAAAGCCGATAACCCCGGGGCCGAAGAGCTGCATCACCAGATCCTCGCCGCCATGAAGCTGGAGCCCGAGGGTCGCCAGCGGCATGTGGCGCTTGTCTCCGCCGTCGAGCAAAAGCATGTGGACGAGCTGGTCGATGCCGTGGAAGCCGCCGCCTCCGGCAAAGAAGCCGAGCGCCTTGCCCGCCGCGCCGCCTCGCAGGTGCAGGAGCTTCGCGAAGCCTTGCTGGAGAGCGCCCGCACCCGCCTCCTGCAAGCGATGGAGCAGGAAGACCACGCCCGCGACATCGCCGCCCTCGGCAGCCTCGCGCAAGATTTTGAGCCGCTTGTGCGCCGCCTTTTGGCGGATGCCGCCCGACCGTAACCCGTACCCTTCTCCTTTCCCTATGAACCCGACCCCTCGCCCCAAAGAGCGTAAGGAAACCTTCAGCACCGTCTCCGGCGTCCCCATCGAGCGGCTCTACCTCCCCGAAGCCCCGCCCCCCGAGTACCATGAGAAGCTCGGCCTCCCCGGAGAGTACCCGTACACCCGGGGCGTGCAGCCTACCATGTACCGGGGCCGCCTTTGGACGATGCGGCAGTACGCCGGGTTCTCCACCGCAGAGGCTTCCAACCAGCGTTACCGTTACCTCTTGGAGCAGGGGAGCACCGGCCTCTCCGTCGCTTTCGACCTCCCCACGCAGATCGGCTATGATAGCGACCACCCGCTGGCCGATGGCGAGGTGGGCAAAGTCGGCGTCGCCATCGACACCCTCGCCGATATGGAGACGCTCTTCGAGGGCATCCCGCTCGACAAAGTCTCCACGAGTATGACGATCAACTCCACCGCCTCCATCCTGCTGGCGATGGTCATCGCCGTTGCGGAGAAGCAAGGCGTGGGGGCCGACCAGATCAGCGGCACCATCCAGAACGACATCCTCAAGGAGTACATCGCCCGGGGCACGTGGCGCTTCCCCCCACGGCCGAGCCTGCGGATCACCAGCGACGTCTTCGCCTACTGCACCGACCACGTGCCCAAGTGGAACACCATCTCCATCAGCGGCTACCACATTCGCGAGGCGGGCTCCACCGCCGCTCAGGAGATCGCTTTCACCCTGGCCGACGCGATTTGCTACATCGAGACAGCGTGCGCCGCCGGGTTGCAGGTGGATGACTTCGCGCCCCGCCTCTCCTTCTTCTTTGCCGCGCACACCGACCTTTTTGAGGAGGTGGCCAAATTCCGTGCCGCCCGGCGGTTGTATGCCAAAATCATGAAAGAGCGCTTCGGCGCGAAGAACCCCAAGAGCCTCATGCTGCGCTTCCATACGCAGACAGGCGGCGTCACCCTCACCGCGCAGCAGCCGGATAACAACATCGTCCGCGTCACCCTGCAAGCGCTCGCCTCCGTCATGGGTGGCACGCAGAGCCTGCATACCAACTCCAAAGACGAAGCGCTCTCGCTGCCGACGGAGGCCTCCGTGCTCGTCGCCCTGCGCACGCAGCAGATCATCGCCGAAGAGTCGGGCGTGCCCAATACCATTGATCCCCTTGGCGGCAGCTACTTTGTGGAAGCCCTTACCGACAAGCTGGAGGCCGAGGCCGCCGCGCTCATCGCCAAGATTGATGAGATGGGCGGCGTCGTCCCCGCCATCGAGCGTGGGTGGGTGCAGCGGCAGATCGAACAGTCTGCCTACGACTTTGGCCAGAGCGTCGAGCGGGGCGAGCGCACCATTGTCGGGGTCAATAAATACCAGGTCAAAGACGAGAAGCCGCCCGAGCTCTTTACCCCCTCGGCGGATGCCGGGGCGCGGCAGGTCGAGAAGCTGCAAGCCATCCGCGCCCGGCGCGATGCCGCCCGCCATGCCGACGCCCTGCGCGCGCTGGAGGCCGGAGCCCGGGGGAGCGCGAACCTCATGCCGCTTATTCTGGAGGCCGTGCGTTCCTACGCCTCCATCGGCGAGATTTGCGAGACCTTGCGCGGTGTCTTTGGCGAGTATTCCGCACCGCAGTAGAGGCTACTCGAAATACGTATCCTCATGCGCGTAGGGCGGCGCGCAGCAGCAGAGGAAGCGTAGCGGTGCTGTGGCACGGATCGTATGCCACGCCCCGGGGGGGATGAGGATGGCATCCCCCGGGCCCACGGGGCGCACCTCGCCCTCCAGCGTCATTTCGCCATGCCCTTCGAGGATGAAGTAGAACTCTTCGCTCACCTTGTGGTAGTGCGGGTCGGTGGCTGCCCCTGTCGGCAGCGATGCCTCGGCAAGGCTCTGGTTGGCCACGGGGGCATTGGCGCGGTCGAGGATCGAGCGGATCGTCGAGGAATCCTTCGTCGTAAAGGGAGGCTGCGCCTCTAGGTTGCGGATAATCATCACGCACGGCAGCTTGCCCTACCCGCCATGGAAGGAAAAGCCTGACTTCCTGCCCGCTACCCGCTAAGAGACTACGGCGTTATGAGTTTTTACAGCGGTTGCAATGCGTTGATCACCGGGGCCTCCTCCGGCTTTGGGGCGGAGTTTGCGAGGCAACTGGCCCCCGAGGCCAATTCGCTGATCCTTGTCGCCCGGCGGATGGACCGTCTGGAAGCGCTCAAAAAGGAGTTGGAACGCCCCGGCCTCACCATCCACTGCTGGAAGGCGGACCTCACCCTTCAGCGCGATATCGAAGCCCTTTGCCTCCAGATCGAGGTGGAGGAAATGCCGGTAAATCTTCTCATCAACAACGCAGGGTTGGGAGACCACGGCTTCTTTGCGGGCTCGGAGTGGAAGCGCACCGATGCCATGTTGGCGGTGAATATCACGGCGCTCACGCTTCTCACCCACCGGCTCATCCCTCTTTTGCAGAAGCAGCCCAATGCGGCCATTTTGAACGTCTCCTCCGTCGCCAGCCTGCTGCCGATGCCCAAGATGGCGGTTTACGCCGCCACCAAGGCGTATGTCACCAGCTTTAGCGAAGCCCTGCGCGCCGAGCTGCGCAAAAGTGGGGTACGGGTGAGCACGCTTTGCCCCGGGCCGATCTCCACCGAGTTTGGCCGCGTGGCCGAGCGCCCGGGGGAGGCAGACCCCGTGCCGGCTCCCGATGCCCTCAAAATCCCGGTGGAAAGCGCGGTGCGCACCGCTCTTGCCACCTTGGCGGCAGACCGGCCGCGCGTCATCCCCGGGTTGCTCGTCAAGCTGGTGATGAACCTCACCTCCGCCATGCCGATGCCGATCCTGCGCATGGCCATGAAGGGGCAGGTAAAATAAAAAGACCGCCCCAGCAACAATGCACCGGAGCGGCCTCTAGCGGGAAGTATTTGCCTACTTGGCGCTCCGCGCGCGGCGGCGCTTGAGCCAGAGCAGCCCGGCTGCAGCCGAGCCGAAAAGGAGGTAGGTGGAAGGCTCGGGCACGACTTGCGCCACGAGGATGATGTTCGGGTTTTCCGGGCCCACGACCGGGGCTACGGTGGAAGTCGTGTGGTTATCGCTCTCGAAACCACCGCCCGCACCTTGCTCAAGCACGATCTTGGCGATCGAGTTGGCAGGGTCTCCCCCGTTGTTGATGAAGTGGAGGTAGGCGAAGAGCTGCGTATCGCCATTGACGGGGAGACCGGCACCGGTCACCGGCTGGCCATAGAAGTCGATGGCGTCGTACTCATAACCGCTGATCGCGGCGATCTTGGCATTTTCGTCCTTGGGCAGCAGGGCCTGAAGGGCCGTCGTATCGTACGTACCGAGCGAAACGTTGTCTGCGTTGTAGAGGGTGATGCGGTTGCCATCACTCCCCGCAGTCCAGAAGAGGCCGAAGTAGTTGATCGGCTGGGCGAAGGTAATGGTGACAATATGCGCCGGATTGTTGATGGCGAGGAACCGCTCGTCTGCGCCCGCAGCCGGTACGCCCGGGGCGGCCCAGGTGCCACCGTATTGGGCCATGTCGGCATTGGGGTTGATGATCAGGCTGGCGGCCGGGTCGGGAGCCGTGGCGGTGTAGACGCCCCCGTTGAGAGAGGTGGAGCCGAAGGTGAAGTTGGGTTCAAACCCTTCGCGGTGAAAGTCGCCGCCATTGGCAACCAGGAAGTCGGAAGCCTGGAATAATTGCGTACCCGGTTTGGAGATATAAACGCTAACGTCCGCATGCGCTGCGCTGAATCCCGCCAACAGCACCCCGACGGCCAAGATAAGAGAATTGGAAGTTTTCATGATAGAGAAGTGAGGAATGATTTGCCCAAAGATGAGGCGGGATGATTTACGCATAAATGCGCAAAGTCAATCTCATCCCTGCAAAAAACTCCGTTTTCCCTGTCGGAGTGGGGGTGTTTTTTATCAGATCTGATAAAAAACCGGCAAAAACACGTCACGATGTGCCTAAAGACAGCCGTATTTTTGCAGCGTTACTCTTTGAGCAGCGCTTCCTTTGCCTTGGCCGCCGCCGCAGCGGGCTGGTTGCAGAGGAGGAGCCCCATCAACCGCGAGCCGTGATAGTAGCGGGCGATAAATTTGCCCTTGGCGCGGTCTCCCTCCACCTCGTAGCGAACGGGGGTTTGCTGAAAATCCCCCACAAATTCAAACTTATAGCCGAGCACCGTGCTCGCATGGTACGGCACGGCGCGGTACTTCTGCCGCTTGCGCCCGGTGATGTTGGCCCCGGCAATTTGGGCCTGCTCCAGCGTGCTCTCCCAATGCTCGCTGCGGCGCACGCCGCCAAAGACAGCATCCGGGTAGAGGGCGATGTCGCCCACGGCGTAGATGCCCTTTTCATCGGTCTCCAGATAGTCATTCACCGGGGTGCCATTGGGGGTGCCCAGCGGAGTGTTGGCCACGAGGCCGAGGTTGGGCTCCACCCCACCGGCGATGAGGACGAGCCCTGCCGAGTAGCGGTTCCCGCTTTTGGTCTGGATATTGCGCACGGTGGTCTTGCCTTCAAAGCCATTGAGCGTCTCGGGTAGGACTTCGATACCGTTGGCGGAGAAGGTGTCCGTCAACCACCGGGCGGTCTCGGCATCGAGCCATTTTTGCCAAAGGTGCGGGTGGCGACACAGGATCTGCACCTTGAGCCCAAGCCGGTGCAGCGCCGAGGCTGCCTCTGCCGCAATGAGCCCGCCGCCGATGATCACGGCGGAGCGCTCGGTGGCCGCCATCTCGCGCAGGGCGAGCGCATCGCGCAAGTTGCGCAGGTAGAGGATGCCTCCCAGATTGGCCCCTGCCACTTGCGGACGGCGCGGGCGGCTCCCCATGGCAAGGCACGCTTTGCGAAATTCGATCACCTGGCCGGTATTGAGCACCGCCAGCCGCCGCTCCAGATTCAACTGGGTGATGAGCGTTTCCAGCCGAAGCTCCACCTTATGGCGGGCGTACCATGCCTCGGGGAGGGCGGCAGCTTTGGCCGCGTCTGCCTTTTTGGCGGTGAGGATGCTCTCCAGGAGCCGGGGCCGGTGGTAAGGCAGGGCCGATTCATTGCCCACGAGGGTAACGCTCCCTTTTGCGTCATGCTCGCGCAAGGTTTTGCAGACGGTTGCACCGCCGATACCGGCGCCGACGATGAGGTAATCGCGCTGGATCATGCCAGATGGAATGTTACCCGGTTTGCGGGAAAAAGGGAAGCCTTTCACCTCAAAAAACGTATCTCGGGGGGAAGGTTGCCGCTTTTCAAATGAAGAGGGTGGGGGAATACTCCCCCGTGTTGTGATCGGCATTTCCCTAACCCGGCTTACCAAACGGTTTGGCTCCACTGTGGCGCTCGATGGGGTGTCGCTGGAGATCGCACCAGGCGAGATTTTCTTCCTCCTGGGCCCCAGCGGCTGTGGGAAGACGACGCTGCTGCGCTGCCTTGCCGGGTTCCACTTCCCGGATGAGGGGGAGATCCGTTTTGGCGAAGAGGTCGTCACCCACACCCCTCCACACCTGCGCCGCACTGGCATGGTGTTTCAGAATTACGCGCTCTGGCCGCATAAAAACGTGGCGGAGAATGTCGCCTTCGGGTTGGAGGAAGCGCGTGTCTCCCGTGCGGAGACGCAGCGGCGTGTCGCCGAGGCACTTGCCTCCGTGCGCATGGAGGCCTATGCCACGCGGGGGATCCATGAGCTTTCCGGCGGCCAGCAGCAGCGCGTCGCGCTGGCCCGCGCGCTGGTAGTGCGGCCCCGGTGTTTGTTGCTGGATGAGCCCCTCTCCAACCTCGACGCCAAGCTGCGGCTGGAGATGCGCTCCGAGATCCGCCGCATCGGCCGCGAGGCGGGGCTCACGGTCGTCTACGTTACCCACGACCAGAAAGAGGCGCTCTCCGTCGCCGACCGGGTGGCTGTCTTCAATGCCGGGCGCATCTGCCAGGTCGGCACTCCGGGGGAGGTCTACCGGCAGCCTGTCTCGCGGTTTGTGGCCGATTTTGTGGGGGAGACCAACCTCTTTCCCGCCACCGCGCTCGGCGGCGGCGTGTTTGAGGCCGGCGAAGGGGTACATCTCCACTCGGCGGCCAGCACCGGGGTGGGGGAGGCGGTGCTCCTTTCCATCCGCCCAGAGGCTTGGCGGCTGGGGGCCGAAGGCGTGCCGGGCACGGTAGAGGAGAGCGTCTACCTCGGCGAAATGGCGCAGCACCGGGTGCGGACACCGCTGGGGGAGGTCAAAGTCTTTGAGCTCAACCCACGCGGCCTGCGCGTGGGGGAGGCGTGCCACCTCGCCGTTGCGCGGGAGGATGTCGTCGCCCTACCGCCCGAGGAGGCGTAGCCATGAGGTCGCTCTGGAAAAGCAGCTTTGGAGTCATCGGTGCGCTGGTGCTCCTCATCGTGCTGCCGCTTCTGCTTCGGCCTGCAAGCGGGCCTGCGGTGCGGGATGCGGGGGCAGAGGTGCTTATCATCGCCACGCCGCATAACGAAGCCACCCGCTACGAATTTACCCGCGCCTTTACCGAAGCCCACTTTCGCAAGACAGGCCGCCGCGTGGTGATCGACTGGCGCACCCCCGGCGGCGCGAGCGAGATCGGCCGCTTCCTCTCGGCGGAGTACCTCGGCTCCTTCCGCCAGTATTGGGAGAAAGCGCTCGGCCAACCGTGGAGCGGCGAGGTCGAGGCCTCCTTTGCCAACCGGCGCGTCGCCCCCGGGCAGGAGAACGCCGCCGCCCGCGCGCGCCAGGCGTTTCTGGAGTCAAACGTCTCCTGCGGGATGGATCTCCTCTTTGGCGGGGGTAGCTACGATTTCGGCGTACAGGCCGCCGCAGGGAGCTTGGTGGATTGCGGCCTCCTTACTGCCCGCCCCGACCTCTTTGGCCCGCAAGGCAGCATCCCCCAAACCCACGGCGGCGAGGCATACTGGGATGCCGAGGGGCGTTGGTTTGGCGCCGCGCTCGCCGCCTTCGGCATCTGCGCCAATACCGACGCGCTGGCCCGGCTCGGCTTCCCCGGCCTGCCGGAAACGTGGGCCGCGCTGGCAGACCCCCGGCTGCGCGGCGCTGTCGCCCTTTCCGACCCGACGCAGAGCGGCTCCGCAGCCAAAGCGTTTGAGATGCTCATCCAACAACAAATCCACGAAGCCGGGGGCGACCCCGAGGAGGGGTGGGCGCGCGCCATGCGGCTTATCCGCCGTATCTCTGCCAACGCCCGCTACTATACGGATGCCGCCTCCAAAGTCCCGTGGGATGTTGAGAGCGGAGACGCCGCCGCGGGCATGGCGATCGACTTCTACGGCCGCTACCAGAGCGAAGCCGTGCGCCGGGCAGATGGCACCTCGCGCATGGTCTACCTCACCCCCAAGGGGGGCTCCTCCTTCGGGGCAGATGGTATCGGCCTCCTGCGAGGCGCACCCAACGACGCCCTCGCGCGCGAGTTCATCGCCTTCGTCCTTTCGGAAGAAGGGCAGAAGCTCTGGAACTGGAAGATCGGCACCCCCGGTGGCCCCCGGCGCTACGCCTTGCGGCGGCTCCCCGTCCTCCCCGCGCTCTACGCCCCGGGGTACGATGCCGAGCGCTCCGACCCGGGGGTGGACCCATATGCCCCCACCGGCTTCACCTACCACCCGGAGTGGACGGGCGCGCTCTTCCACACCATCGGCTTCGTCATCTCGGCCACCACCATCGAAGCCCACGAAGAGCTGCGCGAAGCCTGGGCCGCTTTGGTGGAGAACGGCTTCCCCCCGCAAGCCACCGCCCGGTTTGACAGCGTTGCCGGGATCGACTACACCACTGCCAAGGAAGTGCTACGCCCCGCGCTTGCCTCGGGCAACCGGATGGACCGCGTGCGCCTTGCGCGGACCCTTGGGGAGCGCTTTCGGCAGCAGTACCGCGAAGCCGCCGAGCTGGCCCGGGGTAAAAAATAGCAAATTACCCCTTGTCAACCCCCCGGGGGTGTGGCACCTTTCGCACCTTTCTTTTCGAGAATTTCTTATGGCCTACGCAATTATTAAAACCGGCGGGAAACAGTACAAAGTGGCCGCTGGTGACGTTATTTTGGTGGAGAAGCTGGATGCCGAGCCCGGTGCGGAGACCAGCTTTTCCGATGTGCTCTTTTATGCCGAAGGTTCCGCTGTGAAGACGGCGGCTTCCGAGCTCGAAGGAGCCAAGGTAACGGGCGAAGTCGTCGCGCAGACCAAGGGCGAGAAAGTCATCGCCTTCAAGTACCGCCGCCGCAAGGGGTACCACCGCACCGTTGGCCACCGCCAGAAGCTCACCAAAGTCAAAATCACCGGCATCACGGCCTGATTTTTTTAGTTTAACAACCACCTCTTCATTCTATGGCTCACAAGAAAGGTCAAGGCAGCGTCAAGAACGGTCGCGATAGCGTATCCAAGCGTCTCGGCGTCAAGAAATTTGGCAGCCAGTCGGTCGTTGCCGGCAACATCATCATCCGCCAGCGGGGCACCAAGTTCCACCCCGGTCGCAACGTCGGCCTTGGCCGCGACTACACCATCTTCGCTTTGGTCGACGGCATTGTCCGTTTTGACCGCGATGGCCGCCGCGTCAACGTAGACGCTCCGGTTGCCGTCACGGCCTAAAGGCCGCGAAGGTTTAGCACGGTTTTCATCCAAACACCCCCGGGGAGAGATACCCCGGGGGTGTTTTGGTTTGGTGCGCCCGGCAGGGGGGATGGGCCTCTTCAATCTCCTACCCCAGTTGCAGCAGCGAGCTGCTTTCAGGTGGGAGGGAAAGCGTGGTCTCGCCGGACGGGCTGTTTTCAGGCGGGGGACCACAGAGGGTTCGAGCCGCTTTCGCCTCGGCGGGAAGCGCCACCACCTGCCCCACGGGGCCGAAGTTCACCGCCAACAGATAGTGCCAGCCAGCGCGGTCCACCCCTTCGATGATGCGGACCTCCGCATGAGGTGAACTCCGCACGATGCCTTGGGCGGCTCCCCCCACGCAGAGGTTCGCACCGATGTCGTAGAGCCGCGTCCCTGCGGGGTAGAACTGCTGCCGGGATGTGATCGGAACGATGACCTCATCGCAATAGAGGCTACCCCCTTGCTGGCTGTGCTGGAGGTGCGTGTTGCGGAGCGTGATCTGCCGATGGCCCGGGCGCAGGATGGCGAGTGTGCCCCCGTAGAGCGCGGTAATGGTGAGCTGGCCATCCACCTCGATCTGGTCTCCCGCTTCCAGCAAACCGGGCGTGGGAAGGGCACCGGTGCTGGCCCCGGGGATCTCGTGCCCAGCCCCAAGGAAGCGGTAGCGCCGCTTGCTCCCGTTAAAGAGATCGTTGGGGATGCGTAGCCCAAGCCCCGCCACTTGGTTGAGGTAGACGGGCTGGGTGGTCGTGGCGCGCTGGAGCACGAGCACCGTGGCGTCATCGGGGAGCGCGGCAAATACGATCTGGCAGCGGGCGGTTTGTTCCGGAGGGCTCCCCTCCGAGGGGTTGAGATCGGCAATCCAGTGGAAGCTCCCATGAGTCAGGAACCCCCGGGGGAAGGCCACGCTTGCCCACGCTTCGGGCTCGGCCCGGGTAAGGCACCCGGCTCCCACGACGCGCCCCGCCAAGTTCCACTCCCACTCGGCGAGGTCGGAGCGGTGGGCGGGGACTACCATGCCCGCGGGCCCCTCCACCCCTTTCCACACCCAGCTTGCCAGGCGCTTGCCGCGCACCATCGAGGCTCCGTGAAAAGCGTCACTCCAGGTTTCCAGCACAGGGGTTGGCGTTGTCGGAAGAGCCCTTGCCACGATGCGTTGCGTCCAGCGCACCGCCATCGAGAGCGTGCCCGCGCGGTCTCCTTCGAGGCGACAGTAGTAGAGGGGGGAGAGCTGGGCGAGCCCGGCGAGCCGCGCGGTAAGGAAGCCGCCGTCGGCATTGCCTCGCTGTTCTGTCTCCACCTGGTTTAGCCAGCCATCGAGGTATTGAGCGGCATCCGCGTCTCCCCATAGATCGTACGCCAGCAGCCAGACGGGGATGGCATAGTCCTGGCAGTAACCATACCGCACCCGGTTATCCCCCCCGATCCGCCAAAGGCGACCATCTGCGAACGTGAGGGATTTGACCAACTGCCATAGCTCGCGCGCATGGTGGAAGAGCTCCGGCGGAGGGGTGATCCCCTCGTCCTCGCAGGCGTAGTACGCCATCGCGATGTTGGAGAGGCAAATGACCATGTAGCCGACGTTTAGGTAGCGGTGGTGGTTGAGGCCAAACTCCTCGGTGAAGTTCGGGCCGACATGCCAGTCGCGCAGCGGTTTGCCACGGAAGGTTGCCAGGGAGGCCGCATCTTGGGGGATCGAGATGGCATTGAGCAGCAGCTCTGTGGAGCGTTGCCGGTAGAGCGCGGCATTGGGTGCGTGGGGGAAGAGGGCCGCCGCCCGGTAGAGAATAGCCCCGTTCCAGAGGTTGCTTTCCGGCTTGTTACGCCCGGAGGCTCCCTCAATGCAAGCCGCCACGGGGTAGCCCGTCAGCAAAAAATCGCATTCCGAGAGGAGCACTCTCTCCAGCGCGAGGAGGTCTGCCTCTCGGAGAAATGGGCGGAGCGGCGGCAGGGCATGAAGCATCCGGGTATACGAAAGCACCGTGATCCAACTATGGCCCCACTGCCTCCCGCAGGGGGTGGCCAGCGGCCCGCTCTTGTGGGTGGCGAGGATGAAGCCAAGGAGCTGGAGCGCCGTGGCGCGGAGGGCCTCGCGGTTGTTGCGGCTTTCATCAAGGTCGGGGGCCGTTGCGAGGGTGGCCAGCGCCGCAAAAACAGTCGCGTTGGCCTGGACCGACCAGGTGGTGCCATTGCCGACACCATAGCAGGCCAGACCTCCGGAACCGGGCATGGGGTGCAGCCACCGTTGGAGGGAAGGGTGCCACCGTTCCAGAAGCCGGAGCGATCGTGTGGGGCAGGGAAGACCCGCCTTCTGCGGGGCGAAATGCCGGGGTGGTGGAGGTTGGATCATTCGGATGAATTTATACCGGCAAGGGAGGGGTAGAAATGGATGGGAGGGGTGCAAACTTGTCAAATAATGCACTTTCCAATAGATTTTTCCAAAAATGGAGACAGGCCATTATCTTTGGTTTGAACGATCGCTCAAAGCCATGGAGCAGGTGCTGGGGGTTGGTATCACGGTCACGGATTATCAGGGGCTTTTCCACACCTCTGCCGGAGGGATCATTTTTCCGGCTCCCCGGCAGAGCCACCAGAAGTTCCCGGTTTGTCGGGTGGGGTTCTCTTCAAAGTGCGTGGACTTCTGCCGCCATGAAATGAACCGCGCCGGCTCCCAGCGGCAGGGGGCGTTCTTGAAGTGTTGCTGGAAGGGGGTGGTGGAGATCGTGGTTCCCCTGCGCAGGAAAGATGAATACTGGGGTCTGTGCACCTTTGGCCCATGGCGAAAGGCTGGTTTCCGCTGGCAGGAGGTGGAGGGGGTGCCCTCCGGATTTGGCCGCCACTACGAGGCGCTCCCAGTCTGGAGGGAGGAGGGTGCTGCGGCGCTCTTTGCCTTGGTGGAGGCGTTTACACGAGGGATCGTGGCCACGCTCGCGGAGGTCAATGCCGTCCCCGCGCTTCTGCCTGACCGGCGGGCGGAGATCATGGAATATTTCCGCCGCAATGCCGCATCGGCAGAGGCTTCGCTGGGAGGGTTGGCGCGCTCGTTGCGGCTCTCGCGCTCGCGGACAAGCCGCTTGCTTCGGAGCTTGTGCGGGGGGAGTTTTACGGCGCTGCTGCACCGCGTCCGTATCCAGCGGGCGCGGGTCCTTCTCCTTTCAACCCAGGACAAGTTGGCGGCCGTGGCGGCGGCTACGGGGTTTACCGATGAGTACCACTTCAGCAAGGTGTTCCGCAAGATTAACGGGATGCCCCCCGGGGCCTTCCGCCGTTTGCACGTCCCGGCTCCGTAGCGGCCTCGCGATAGAAGAAACCGTGTTCACGTTTTTGAGGAGACGACTGCGAACACCGCCAGCCGCCCCTCCAGTTGCGGAGGGATGTGGGCGAGCACGAAGACATGCTCCTCCTCATACCGAAGCTCCAGCACGTGCCCCGCGCGGTGCAGCTCGGCTACGAGCGCCGTTTCGCAAAGGGGGATGCGGTAGGCCGCCCGCATACGCCAGGCCGCCAGCCGCGTCTCCAACTCGGCGATCAGCTCCGGCACCCCTTCGCCCGTGCGCGCGGAGATCGCCACGCTATGAGGGTGGCGCTCCAGCGCGGCGGCCACCACATCGCGGTCGGCCACGCGGTCGATCTTGTTGAAGACCAGCACGCGCTGCTTGCCGTGCGCCCCTAGCTCACGCACCACGGCATCCACCGCCGCCATTTGCTCCGGGTAGCGCGGGTGGCTTAGATCGACCACGTGGATGAGTAAGTCTGCCTCCTGCACTTCCTCCAGCGTTGCTTTGAACGCTTCGATAAGCGTGTGTGGGAGCTTGCGGATAAAGCCGACGGTATCGGTAAGGAGCATCTTTTGCCGGTTGGGGAGGAGGAGCTGGCGGGTCGTGGGGTCCAGCGTGGCAAAGAAGCGGTCGGCAGCGAGCACCTCGGCGCCAGTCAGGCGGTTGAGGAAGGTCGATTTCCCCGCGTTCGTATACCCCACCACCGCCGCCACGGGCCAATGGTGCCGCCGCCTCCCTTCGCGCTGGATGCCGCGTTGGCGGCGCACTTCGCGCAGCTCGCGCTCCAGCCGGTGGATGCGTTCCTGCACGCGGCGGCGGTCGACCTCAAGCTGTGTCTCCCCCGGGCCGCGCGTGCCGATGCCGCCGGTCTGCCGGGAGAAATGGCTCCATAGCCCCGTGAGCCGGGGAAGCAGGTAGTGGAGCTGTGCCAGCTCGATCTGCAAGCGCCCCTCGCGCGAGCGGGCGCGCTGGGCAAAAAGGTCGAGGATGAGCTGCGTGCGGTCCAGCACTTTGGCCGCCGTGAGTTGCGCAAGGTTGCGGCTCTGCGCGGGGGAGAGCTCGTCATCAAACACCACGGAGCTGACCCCCTCTGCCGCGCAGCGCGCCCCTATTTCCTCCGCCTTCCCCTTGCCAATGTAGAAAGGGGCCGTCGGCTGCTCAAGGTGCTGGGTGATGCGCCCCGCCACCGTGGCCCCGGCCGAGTGGGCCAGCTCGGCCAGCTCTTCGAGCGACTCGCGTAAGTCCCATTTGGAGACTCCTTCTCGCTCGAGGCCGATGAGGAGCACTTTTTCGTGGGAACGAAGCGGGGCGCGCGGTTCGATCATAGGCGGGGAGGCGGGTCCGTCCTGGAGCCAGAGGACAAAGGAGGGAGCGCCGCAGCGGTGGCCGCGAGGCGGCGGAGCAACACCAAGGGGTTGTCGGTATTGGCGCTCAAAGAGAGTGCTTGCAGCATAGGTTCGCGGCGAAACCACGTCAACTGCCGTTTCGCATAGTGGCGGGTGGCCTGCGCGATCTGTGCCACACATTGCGCCTGCGTCAGCTCTCCCCGAAGGTGGGCTTGGATTTCGCGCCAGCCGATCACCTGCTGCGCGGAGGGGCCGGTTTCGGCGGCGGCCACTTCCTCCACCACGCCGTGGGCGAAGAGCGCCGCTGCGCGTTCGTCAATGCGCTTGTACAGCTCCTCCCGCGGGCGGGTAAGGGCCACGCCGCGCACGGGCACCGGCCCCTCCCACTCCGTGCGGAAGCTGGAGAAGGGCCGCCCCGAGAGGAGGCAAACCTCCAGCGCACGGATGACTCGGCGCGGGTTTTGCAGGTCTACGGTGGTCTGTGGGTCCAGCTCTTGCAACCGCGCGGTCAGCTCGGCCAGCGGCGTTTGCGCAAGGGTGGCGCGCAATGCGGGGTCGCCGGGGGGCGTTTCATCCAGGCCGCGCAAGAGGGCGCGCAGGTACATCCCCGTGCCCCCGACAATGAGAACCCGCCGCCCCCGGGCGTGGATGTCGAGAATGGCCGCGCGCGCCAGCTCCACATACCGCTGCACATGGAAGGGCTCGCCAAGCGGGATAACGCCCACCAAATGGTGCCGCACCGCAGCAAGCTCCTGCGCCGTCGGCTTGGCCGTCAGCAGATCAAGCCCTTGGTAGACCTGGAACGCATCGGCCCCCACGATCTCCGCGCCCCACTCCTGCGCCAGCGCCACGGCGAGGCCCGTCTTGCCCACGGCCGTGGGCCCGGCGATGACAAACGCCCCCTCCAGCGCGGCGGCAAATGGGTCGGCAGGCGGCGGCGGGGGCATTTACCCCTTGCGGTTGGCGGCCACGTACTCGGCAATCGAGTTTACCGTGGCCAGGGCGGAGCGGGCGGTGTCGGAGTTGGGGACGGTGACGCCGAAGGTCTTCTCCAGCGAGACGACCAGCTCCAGCGCATCAATGGAGTCCAACCCCAGCCCCTCGGCACCAAAGAGCGGGAGGGTATCTCCAATCTCTTCCTTGGGGGTCTTGAGCATTAAATTTTCGACCATCATCGTCTTGATGGCATCTTTGAGATCGTCTTCGGACATGGGCCGTTATTGTTTTGAAAGGAATCGGCCTTCAAGCAATATCTGTTTGGCCCCAAAACCCCAAGATGAAAGAAAACGCAAAACAACGGCTCGATGTGCTCCTCGTCGAGCGTGGCCTCCTGCCCAGCCGGGAGAAGGCGCAGCGCGCCATTATGGCCGGGCTGGTGAGGGTGGGGGAGGCCGTTGCCGACAAGCCGGGGCAGAAGGTGCCCGCCGATGCGCCGCTCTCGCTCAAGGAGACCAGCCGCTACGTGGGCCGGGGCGGCTACAAGCTGGAGGCCGCGCTCACCCACTTCGGTGTGGACCCCACCGGGCTCGTTTGCCTCGATATCGGCGCCTCCACCGGCGGGTTTACCGATTGCCTGCTCCAGCATGGGGCCGCGCGCGTCTACGCGGTGGATGTGGGCCACAGCCAGTTGGACTGGAAGATCCGCTCGGACCCCCGCGTCGTCGTCCACGAGAAGTTCAACGCCCGGCACCTCGCCCCCGAGTCGCTCCCCGAGCGCGTGGCGCTGTGTGTGATTGACGTCTCCTTTATCTCCCTGCGGCTCATCCTCCCCGGGGCCTTCTCCGTACTGGAGCCGGGGGGGCGGGTGTTGGCGCTCATCAAGCCGCAGTTTGAGCTGGGCCGCGAGGAGGTGGACCCCGGGCGCGGTGTCGTGCGCGACCCCGCCGCCCACCAGCGTGCTATCGAGAGCGTGCACTCCTTTGTGCTTGGCCCGCTGGCAAAAAGCTGGCAAGGCGTGGTGGACTCACCCATTCTCGGCGGCGACGGCAACCGGGAGTTTCTCGCCTGCCTCACGCATTAGCCCGCTTAAACCATGAACGCCCCGAAGACCATCGGCCTCGTCACCCACCTCGGCAAGCCGAACGCCGCGGAGTTGACCCGGCATTTGATCGACCAATTCCGCCAACGCGGGGTGGAGCTTCTGTTGGAGCAGGAAACGGCCACGCTCGCCGGGGAGCCCGGGGGCCTGCCCACGGCCGAGCTGGGCCGCCGCGTGGAGATGCTCGTGGTGCTGGGGGGAGACGGCAGCCTCCTGCGAGCCGTGCACGCATTGGGCCGCGCGTTGTGCCCGGTCTTCGGGATTAACCTCGGCTCGCTCGGGTTCCTGACGTGTGTGAACTCCTCGGCCTCCGACGAAGCGGTGGAGGCCATTTGCACCGGCAACTTTATTTTGAGCCACCGCGCTCTCATCGAAGTCGAGGTGGAGCGCGCGGGGCAGATCATCGCGCACGACCGGGGGCTCAATGATGCGGTCATCTCCCGCGGCAAGCTCTCGCTCATCAAGCTCGATACGGCGATCGATGGTGGCTTGCTTACCCAGTATAATGCGGACGGGCTCATCGTCTCTACGCCCACTGGCTCCACGGCCTATTCCATCTCGGCGGGCGGGCCAGTCATCTTGCCTGATTCGGGGGTCTTCGTCATCACGCCGATTTGCCCGCATGTTTTGACGAACCGCTCCGTCGTCGTGAGCGATGCTTCGGAGATCACCGTCCGCCCCGTCGGGGTGGAGGAGGGGGAGGCTGCCCTCGCCGTGGATGGGCTGGAGCCCGAACAGATCCAGCCGGGCGATCTCGTCCGTATCCGCAAAAGTGCCGATACGTTGCCACTCGTCATGCTTCCGCACCTCTCCTTTTGCGAAGTGCTGCGGCAGAAGCTCAAGTGGAGCGGCAGCGTTATCTGAGACATCGTTTCGCCATGCTACGCATTACCGATATTCTAACCCCCCGGCAGGTGGTTCTGGAGCTGGCCTCCACCACCGCCGACGCCGCCGTGGTGGAAGTGGCGCAGCGCCTGCGGCTCGACCCTCGGGTGCCGGATTGGGGGCAGTTTGTCGAAGCGCTCAAGGTGGGGAACTCGTGCGTGACCAATGAAAACGGCTACGGCATCGCCATCCCCCATGCACGCACCCAGCACGTTTCCTCCATGGTCATGGCGGCTGGGCGCAGCCGTGGGGGCATTCACTTTCCAGAGGCGGGTGTGCGCGTCCACTACCTCTTTGTCATCGGCGTGCCCGGGGCGCTTGCGCAAGATTATCTACGCCTCATCGGCGCGCTCGCCCGCACCTTCCGCTCCCCCAAGAGCGAAGCCAAGCTGCGGGAGGTGACGACGCCAGAGGAGTTCATCCGCCTCCTCTCTGCGAGCGAAGTGGCTTCGTAGGCACTGGCGGCCATTGCTTGGCCGGTTAGGCCCCCCCTTGCGGACGACATAGCTGTCGCCCCCCTAATAGCGCTGCCGCGTCGTCGGGTTACCGCTCTATCCAGTTCTCAAAATAGCCCCGGCGTGGCGGGATGGGTTGACAAACGTGGCTTATTGGTATCTTGTGGTATCTTCTCCCCATGCGTACATCCTTTCTCTCCCTATTGGCGGGGCTGGCGGCCGGTGTGGCTGCCGTGGCTTCGGGCTTTGGCACCCCGGAGGCATTCCGCATCCCACTCGTGACAGACTTCCCCCCCGGGGCAACGGCCCAGCCTGTTTATGTCGGCATCCCTTTCCCCAAAGGGTGGAAGGTGGATGCTTCGGCCCTTGGCGTGGTGGATGAGGCGGGCCAGCCGGTGGCCGCCTCTTCGCGAGAGATGGCGCGCTGGCCGGGGAGCGATTCGGTGCGGTGGGCGGGGGTCGATTTTCAGGGAGAGCCGGGCAAGCGGTACTTTGTGGTTCCCCGAAAGGAGATGCCTCCCTCCGGCGTGGTGGTGAAGGAAGAAGAGGGAGTGACCATGGTTGATACCGGGGCCGCCCGCTTTAGCGTACCCGCGCGCGGGCCGCTGCTGGCCAAGGCGTGGGCGGGGGGCGAGGAGCGTCTTTCCACGGGGGGGGAGCTTTACCTCATGACCACCGAAGGGGTGGAGGCCACGGCCTCTGCCGACCAGGAGCAAGGCCAGCTTGTGGTGGAAACGGCGACAAGCCCCGCGCCGCAGCGCCTCGTGGTTCGCCGCGAAGGGTGGTACACCGGGCCGAAGGGCGAGCGCGTGGCCAAGCATGTCACGCGGCTTCACTTCCACGCGGGCGAGAGCATGGTAAAGGTGGAGAACTCGCTCATCATTACGCAGGATGCTGCGGCGTTTCGCGAAGTCGGCTTCCGTGCGCGCTATGCCCCGGTGTTTCGGCCCGTGGGCGTCTGGCTGCCGGAGAGTGCTGAGCCGCAAGCCAAGGTGCAGGAGGTGCCGCTGGCGGGGGGCGAGGTCTTCCTGTTTCAGGAGAAAGCCTTCCACTTTGATCGGATGGATGAAAAGAAGGACTGCCACTTCCTCATTGGCCGGGTAGAGCCCAATGGGCGTGTGGAGCCCTTGCGAGAAGGCTCCTTTGCGGGCGATTGGCTGCTTGCGGCTGCGAAGGGGGGCAAGGGCGTGGGGCTCGTGTTGCCCGAGCTTTGGCAGCAATTTCCCAAAGAGCTGGCGGCGGATCGCTCGGGCATCGTGCTCCGGCTCTGGGCTGGGCGCGGGGGGGAGGTGCTCGACTTCTCTGCCCCTGCCATGGCCAAGCGTTGGCCTCAGGCATGGTTGGATCATTACACCCCTTGGGGGGAGCGCGTCCTTAAAGATAAGAATACAGCCGTGGGTATCGCCCGCACCCACACCTTCTACCTTGATGTCGCTGCTACCGCGCCGCGCCTTGCCAACTGGAGCCGCCCTGCTATCGCCCTTGCAGACCCACAATGGCTACGCGAGAGCGAAGCGTTTGGAGCCATTCACCCCAAGGATACGGCACGCTTCCCAGAGGCCGAGGGGTTTATGGAAACGTGGTACGACCAGTTTATGTCCGTCGTCCGCCAATGGGGGGAGTACGGGTTCTTCGATTACGGAGCCGCGCCGCATACCTGGTACCGGCGCAACCCCGCGCGGGATAACGCTTGGGAGCCGTACCTGACCCGCTACGGCGTAGACTACGGCTTCCATACCCACCTCTGGCGCATGGCAGCGCGCTCCGGCGAGCGGAAGTATTTTGACACCGCCAACCGCATGGGGCGGCATTGGCTCGACTTCAAGATGGTCCACCGCGAGGCGGGGGAGGGAGTGAAGCTCCCCGGTGGCTTCCGCTTTGGCTCTTACACGCCTCGCCACTGGGGGGGCAGCCCCGGGCTTCACCACCAGTCGGGCACGGACATCCGCTCACTGGCGTGGCTCTATTACTACACCGACTTCCGCCCCGCCCGCGAGATGCTGGAGAGCTACACCCGCACGGTCAAAGAGCTGTGGGCGACGGGCGACTTGCGGCCCTTCCGGGGCTCGCGCCCGTTTGCCACGCTCAAGAACCTCGCCACCGTTTACCAGGAGACGGGGGATGCGGCACTCCTGCCAATGATCGATACCCAGGTGGAGTGGCTCGTGGACCTTGACGCGCCGCAGGGCGTCAACCGCGCGCGCGAGACGACGGGGCTCGCCAAATACACCACGAAAGGCGGGGCGATGCAGCGCGCCTACATCGCCACGGGTAACGAACTGGCAGGCAAAGCGCTCACCAAAGGGGCCTACCTGCGTGCCAAGACGACGCTCGGCAACGTCCCGCTTAGCTACTACAACAACAGTGCCGAGCAGCTCCACACGGCGTGGCGCATCACCAAAGACCCGGAGTTGGTGCGCACCTTGCAGCGCGACCTCCAAACCGCTGTCGCCCTCTTCCGGGGCAAGGACGGGTGGGAGTGGATCCCGGGCACCTTCCCCTCCGTCGCCGGGAACCCATACGCGCTGGGCGATATGGCGTTTGCGATGGATGCCATCGTCTCCTACGAAGCCGAGCAGGGGCACCCGCCTGAGGTCGTCCCCATGGCCCGGCAGGCCGGGTATGGACGGCCCATGCGCGTGGTGGTCGGGAAGCCCGAGGGCGAGGCGATCCAACTCGATGTGCGAAGTGTGGACCCGATCCGCCCGGTCGTCCGCGATGCCAAGGGGGCGATTGTGGAAGGGGTGGAGGCTCAGGTGCCCAAGGCGTATCTCTACGTCGTCAAGCCGAGCCCGAAGGTGTGGAATCTGACGCTGCCGGCGGCATTGCCGGGTGGGGTGTATGTGGTGGAGTCGGGCGCAGACGGGGCGATGTGGGAGGTGACCTGGAGCAACGCGAAGAAGCTCGTCATGCTTGCCCCGGGGGGAATCATCACCTCTGGGGAGGGGCGGCGCTGGGGAAACCGCATCATGCCCACGGCACCCGATGCGGAGGCGTGGGTCTGGTTCCAGGTGCCGGAGGAGGCGGAGCAGTTTGAAGTCTACGCCGCGCGCCCGTTGGGCCTACGCCTGCCCGACGGGAGCGAACGCGAGCTGGAGCCAAAGGAGCCCGGCTGGCAAACCGTCGCCGTACCCGAAGCTGCGCGCGGCAAGCTCTGGGCCTTCCGCTCGAAGGGCGATTTCGTGCAGCTTCGCGGCGTCCCTCCTTACCTTGCGTATGGCGAGGCCAAGCGCTACTTCGAGCCCAAGCTGGGGGAGGTATTTCAGACCACGGCACCCGCTACCCGCTTTGCCCTGCCCCAAGGGGAAGCCTTTTACCAAAGCCCGGCGGGTGAGCCCGGGCCCGCGCATGGGGTGGTATTGGCCGGGAACCGTCAGTTCTTCGCCCCGGCAGATACGCTGCTCAAAGCGGAGGAGGGGACGCTGGAGTTTTGGGTCAAGCCTGCGTGGAGCAGTGTGGACCAGTTTAACCGCAAGGGGACTCAACGTGTGCTCATGCAGGCGGGTAAACGTGCGCTCTCCTTCCACCGGTATGGCGAGATGTCGGTGACGGCGCTCATCCCCGGGGAAAACGGGGGCATCCAAGAGGCCAACGCCGGGGTGGCGCTGGAGGCTGGGCAATGGACGCACATCGCCTTCCAATGGAGGCAGCAGGGAGAGCATCTCCTTACGGAGTTCTTTATCAACGGCCACGGGCAAGGCACCGGTACCGCCTCGGAGGTGGATGACGAAGCGGACGAAGGCGCGCCTCCGAAGGCCAAGCCACTGCGTGCCGCCCCGTGGGAGG
>JBBCKB010000052.1:0-139039 GCA_037189965.1 Chthoniobacteraceae bacterium
ATGTCCCCTTCTTCCTCACCGGAGGGGCCGCGCTCTGCCGGGGCCGGGGCGAGCAGATTGCCCCCCGCCCTCTCCCCGGCTCGCTGCCGCTCCTGCTGGCCAAGCCGGGCTTTGGCATCCCCACCCCCTGGGCCTACGGGCGCTGGAGCGCCTCGCGCGAGCTGCCCGGCATCCCCTACGCCCCGCAGGCGGCGGCGTGCGGCCCGCTGGTGAACGATCTGGAGCGCCCGGTGTTTGAGAAACACCTGATCTTGGCCATCCTTAAACGGTGGCTCATGGAGCAGCCCGAGTGCGCCGGGGCGCTTCTCTCCGGCTCCGGGGCCACCTGCTTTGCCCTCCTGCACGAAGAAGCGGGCGGCCCCGTCCTCGAGGAGCGTCTGCGGCACGAGTTTGGCCAGTTCTGGACCTGCTGCTGCCGCACGGCGTGAAAGACTCGCCAACGCCACCCAAAGTGTGGGAGAGTGCGCGGCAGATGATCCGGCTTTGCAACGTTACCCGCACGTATACCAGCTCGGCAGCCCCTGTCACCGCGCTCGGTGGCGCGAGTCTGGAGATCGGCGCGGGCGAGTTTGTCGCCGTGACCGGCCCGAGCGGCTGCGGCAAGAGCACCCTGCTCCACCTCATCGGCGCGTTGGACCGTGCGGATAAAGGCGAGATCACCGTCGATGGCGTGGCCCTGCATACGGCTGATGAAGCCACCCTGACGAACTACCGCCGCAAACAGATCGGTATCGTCTTCCAGTTTTTCAACCTCCTGCCCGCCATGAGCGTGCAGGAAAATGTCTCCCTGCCGCTGCTCCTTGCGGGCACCTCGGCCCGGGCCGCCGCCCCGCGCGCGCTGGAGGCGCTCGAGCAAGTCGGCATCGCCCACCGCGCCGGGCACTTCACCCACCAGCTCTCGGGCGGCGAAATGCAGCGCGCCGCCATCGCCCGCGCGCTGGTCCACAACCCCGCCGTGCTATTGGCAGACGAGCCAACCGGCAACCTCGACTCCGGCAACGCCGCCGGAGTCATCGAAACCTTGCGCTCCCTCTCCGAACACCGGCGGATGACGCTGCTCATCGTCACCCACAGCGAAGAGCTGGCCTGCGCCGCCAGCCGCCGCGTGCGCATGCGCGACGGCCACATCCTTCCCGACCTCGTTTCTGTATGACGCTCTTCGAAAAAATCGCCCAGCGGCAGATCCCGGCCAACATCGTCTACGAGGAAGACGACTTTCTCGCCTTTCACGACATTGCCCCGCAAGCGCCTGTCCACGTCCTCATCATCCCCAAGCGCGCCATCCCCCGCATCGGCGAAGCCCAGCCCGACGATGCCGCCCTGCTCGGGCGCATGCTCGCAGCCACGGGGAAAATTGCCGAGCAACTCGGCGTGCGGGAGAGCGGCTTTCGCCTCGTCATCAACCACGGTGGAGACGGGGGCGAAACCGTCCCGCACCTCCACATCCACCTGCTCGGCAAACGCCCGATGACGTGGCCGCCGGGTTAGGTAAGCCCCAAAAGCCACCCCCTACCTATGTCACGGAAAAAACGACTCACCCATATCGCCCCCATTCAGTGCGGCATCATCCTCGGTGCCCTGTATGCCTTCTTTGGCATTCTCTTCGGGCTGTTCATCACGCTTTTTGGAGCGGCTTCGGCAGCGGCAGGAGCCCAGGGGGGCGGGAATGCCGCCAGCCTCATGGCCGGGCTTGGGGCTCTTGCGATCGTGCTTATCCCGCTCCTATACGGCGTGATGGGCTTCATCTCCGGCGTCGTCTGCGCGCTGCTCTACAACTTCGTCGCCAAGTTCGTGGGCGGGCTGGTGGTGGAAGTCAGCGAAGAGGAAGAGCAGCCCTCGTATTAGTTGATCTGCTCGGGAGGCAGCTCCACGATCTCAAACCAATACTTCTCCAACGTCTGGAGGATATCCACCAGCGCTTCGAAAGTGACCGGTTTGACGATATAGGAGTTTACCCCAAGGTCGTACGACCGCGAGACATCCTCCTCCGTCTTTGAGGTTGTGAGCACCACCACGGGGATGCGCCGCAGCTCCGGGTCGCTCTTGATCTCGCGGAGCACGGTGCGGCCATCCTTGCGCGGCATATTAAGGTCGAGCAGGATCAGGCCCGGGCGGGGCACACTTTCGAAGGGAGGGGCGTTCTTGAGGTAGTCGATGAGTTCTTCACCGTTCTTGACGCAGCGCAACTCATTGACGAGCCGCCCCTCCACCAGCGCTTCTTTCGTCAGGCGGCGGTCGTCATCATCATCATCGGCCATCAGGATGGTGATCGGTTTACCGTACTTATTCATGGCTCGGGTGGTTCGGGTGTTGGCACCCGGGGCTTGACCGGGAGCAACACAAGAAACGTGGCTCCCACCCCTTCCGCGCCTTTGGCCGTGATGTTGCCCCCATGCAGGAGCGCGATTTTCCGGCAAACCGGCAGGCCGATGCCAGTCCCCTCGTACTCCCGGCTGTGGAGCCGCTGGAAGAGCGTAAAGATCTGCTCCGCGTAAATGCTGGAGAAGCCGATGCCATTATCACTCACCCGGATCTGGCACACTTCATCGCCCGGCTCGGCCCCGGCGAGCGTGTAGTCGCGCACTTTCAGGCGCCGGGAAGAAATGGCCACCTGCGGGCGCACCCCCGGTTTGTGGAATTTGAAGGCGTTCCCCAAAAGGTTGCGAAAGAGCTGGCGCATCTGCACCGGGTCGGCCTCGATGGTGGGCAGCTCTCCCACCTCCACCCGGGCGCGGCAGGCTTTGATCTCCGGCTTCAGCTCGGCAAGCACCTCGCGCACCACCCCGGCAAGCTCGACCCAGGCCAGGCGGGGCGGGCCACCCGAGAGCTGTGAAAGCGTGAGCAAGTCGAGCACCAGCGTCTGCGCCCGCCCGGCAGCGGCGGCGAGCCTCGCCAGCTCCTCGCGCCCCGGGCGCCCCAGTGCCTGCCCATGGCGCAGGCGGAGCCGGTCGGCAAAGGTCTGGATCTTGCGCAGTGGCTCCTGAAGATCGTGCGAAGCAATGGCGGTAAAATCGCGCAACTCGCCATGGCACCGCTCCAACTGCTCGGCAAGCACACGGGTGCGCTCGGCGGCGGCTTTCTGTTCGCTGATATCGCGGCAGTGGCCGACCAACCCGAGCAGCCGCCCTCGCCGGTCGTAAAGCGGGCCTTTGCTCATCGCACGCCAGATCAGCCGCCCCTCGCGGCTTACGGAAGGCTCCTCGCGCTCCAGCATCGGCTCGCGGCTGCGCAAGACGCGCTGATCGTCGGACTCGTAGAGCCCCGCCATCCCCGGAGGGAAGAAATCTCGCGCTCGCAACCCGAGCACCTCCTCCTGCGTCTCGGCATTGAGAAACTCGCGGTGGGCCAGGTTATCCCTCCGAAAGCACCCTGCCCGGTCTTTGGTGAAGACCTGCCAGGGCAGGAAATCGAGCACGCTTTGGAAGAGGTGCCGCTCTTCTGCCAGCGCCTCCCGCGCGCGCCACCACCGCCACCCCACCAACCCGAGCAAGCCCCCCAAGAGCGCAAGCCCCCCCATGCACCGCGCGCGCGGCGGCGGAGAGGCTGCGTCGGCTGGCCGTGGCTGAGGCATGGGCTTCCATTCCCAATCGCAAGCAAAGCCCTCGCCTGCCGTGCCCACCCACCATTACTCCGGATCGGCCAGGCGTACCTTGGGCAGCACCTTCCACCCCCAAAGGGCGGCCCCGGCCATCCAGACCATGGCGGCGATGCTCAAGGTATCAGAGCGCAAGGGGGCAAAAAAGTCCGCCCCCGCGCGCAGCAGCGCTGCTGCGGCAAAAAAGAGCCCCGTGGCCGCAAGAAACGGGAGGCGGGAGGTAAAAAGAAAATCAAACCCGCTGTGGCCCAGCACCACGCGCGTGGCCACTGTAAGCGTCATCAACCCAAACCCGCCGATAAAGAGGAGGTGCAAGGCGGCCATCCGCTGCTCTGGCCAGAAGGCCGGGAACAACAGCCCCGCGAGAAGGAAAAGGATGGCAACATTGAGGCTCTTGGGGATTGTCACCCTCGCTGCTTGCCCCCGGTGCAGCCCGATCTGCGAGAAAAAGAACCCAGCCACCACCACAAAGCGCCCCACGGCAATCGCCCGCACCGCCCCCGGGTAGAAGGCTTCAAACCCCGCCAGAGCCAAGAGCGCCACGCCCGTAGCCCCCGCCCCGAGCGCCTGCGCACCCCACCCGGGCATGGCGTTGCACTCCGCCGCCGAAGGGGGCACTTGCAGAATCCTGGGGATCAGAAAGCTCCCCACTCCAAGAATGAGCAGCAGAAGCCACATCTCGTAGAGCAACGTCTGCGAAAGCCGAGCCACCGGGGCCGAAGCCAGCCCGAGCCCGGCGGCGATCAACCCCGCAGTGCCCACGATCGCGCATAGAAACGCGGGCCCCACCAGCACAAAGCCAGGGGGTGGCCGGTCCGCCCGTTTGCTCCAAAACCGCCGCCCAAGCGTAAAGACAAACCCGAGCAACAGCGTGAGAAAGCAGGCATCCCCCAAAAGCGTCTGGTGGCCGATGTGCAGGCCCATGCAGGCCATGAGTAGCAGCAGCGTCCCCCCCAACTCCCAACGGGAGAAAGGGGCCGTATCCGTAAGCCGGGGCCCGGCCGTCCCCAAAAACCCGAAGACGAAGGCGGCCATGAACCCTTCAATCATCATCCGCCCGTGCATGACGCCGGGGTAAAACTTATGTAACCCGCTAAATGTGAGCGGCCAGAGCATGACGCCGGAAATGCCGATGATGAGCCCCAGAGGAAAGCAAATGCGAAACGGCTCCCCACAAGCCATCCGGACGAAGGAAGGAGACTTCATACACAGGCAAGTAAACCGCACCGGCCGGCGCTTGGCCACCTTGCATTCTCACCAAGGCGTGCCAACCGGGAGGGCGCGGCACTCCGCCCAGCTCAACCCAAACCGGGCGAGGTACTTGCGGAGCCGGTCGGCATCGTTGGCATTCTTCTTTTTTTCGCGCGAGACGGCAAAGAGCCGCCGCCCGGCATCCGAAAGGCTGGCGCTTTGGCGGCAGGCCTCCACCACGGCGGCGAGCTGGGCGTGGTCAAACGGGTCGATCTCGGCGAGCTGCGCGGGGGAGAGGAGCCCAGCCAGCATTTGCCCGGGCGGTCCCGCCTCCCCGGGCGCGGGGTGAGCCCATGCCGCCCTTAGTCGCTCCAGCTCGGCGTGGAGGATGGGGCGCGTAATGCGCCCCCCCGCTCCGGCCAACGTGGCCATGCGAGTCACGGCGGCATTCAGATCGCGGAAGTTTGCACTCCAGCGCGCTTCGGGGCTCTGGGCAAAGGCGAGGAACTCCGCGCGTACATCCCGGCTCATTGTCACCCGGCTCCCGTTGCGAGCAGTGTATTGCTCCAGCTCGTAATCGAGGTTTGGCTCGATATCCTCCGGGCGCTCGCGCAAGCCGGGGAGCCGGAACGTCCATAGATTGATGCGCGCCAGCAAGTCTTCGCGGAAAGTGCCCTGAGCCACGGCCCCAGCGAGGTCGCGGTTGGTCCCGGCGATCAGCTGGAAGTCGCTCGCCACCTCGTGGTCTGCCCCCAGCGGCAGGAAACGCTTCTCCTCCAGCGCCCGCAGGAGCATCGCCTGCTCGTCGGGGCCAAGCTCACCGATCTCATCGAGAAAAAGCACCCCGCCATCTGCCGTGCGCAGCAGCCCGGCGCGGTCTTTGAGCGCACCGGTAAAGGCCCCCTTGCCATGGCCGAAAAGGGCCGACATGGCCCCATCTCCCCGGAGAGTCGCGCAGTTGATCTCCACGAAAGGGCCGGCGATCTGGTGGCGCGCCTTTTTGAGATCGAAGATCCGCCGCGCCAGCTGCGATTTACCCGCTCCGGTCGGTCCCATCAGCAACATCGGCTCACGCGAGTGCATGGCCACGTGCTCCATCTCTTCAATGAGTTGGTTAAAACGAGGGTTGCGCGTCTCAATGCCGGATTTGAGGACCACCCGTGCCTCCTTCTGCTCGGCCTGGAAGCGCAGGCGCAGGGCGTCGTAGCGGGAGAGGTCGAGGTCGATAATATCGTAGCGCCCCAACACCCCGGCTTTGCGCTCGCGCTCGCTCGGCGGGGCGCTTTGCAACAGACGCGCGGGGAAGTGGCGCGATTCGGTAAGCAGAAAAAGGCAGATCTGCGCGACGTGCGTGCCGGTGGTGATATGGAGGAGGTACTCCTCGTGCTCGGGGTCAAACGGGTAGCCGCGCGCGAAATCGTGGAGGGCACTGTAAACGTCCTGAAAATCCCACGGGTCGCGAAACTCGATGCGTTGGGAACGCACCGCCGTCTCCGGGGAAAGCGCGCGCATTTCCTCCATGACCTCCCGAGCCACATCGGAGAAGCGCTTCTGGTGCAGGAGCTCGAAGCGATCAATCCGCAGATCCGCATGCTGGCAGAGCGAGGGGGTCGGCTTCCAGGCCTCCAAACGGGAGGCACCCGCCCCGCGATCGAGGTTAACGCCGAGCAGACCGATGACGACACGCTTCATGACAAAGAAAAGGGTTATCTTTTAAATAAACTTTATATATAAAGATAAAATATTCCGCAACTCCATTCGGGGAACACAACCCAAGAAATAAAGATAATGAAATTTTAATTCATTGAATTTCAGGAAGTTGCGCGCACATCAAAAGCTCGAATCCGCCCGTTGGCACGGCACTTGCAAAGGGGGCGTTCCGAAAACAAAACCAAGATCATGAACGAAGAGACCAACCAACGGATTCAGACCACCAGCGAAGCCACCGGGCTCCTCCCCACGCGCAGCGGAGAGGGCAAGCCGATCACCGTCATCGGCACGGAGGCGATCCGCTCGACGTTTGATGCAAAGTGCATCGAACAAGCGCTCAACACCCGCGAAGCTCCGGGCGTGACGGACCTTGTGCTCAACCCCGACGCCCACTGCGGCTACGGCGCGCCGGTCGGGTGCGCGCTGGTCTCGCCCACGCACATTTACCCCGGGCCGGTGGGGGTCGATATCAAGTGCTCCATGAGCCTGCTCCAGCTCGACTTACCGCAAGAGAGTATCGTCGAGCGCCCGGTGCGCCGCGAGATCATCCGCGCCATTTCCGAGCGCATCCCCACCGGGGCGGGACGCGGCCAGCGCTCGGCCCCCAAGAGCCGCCGGGTAGATGCGGAGCTGGGCCGCCGTATCGTGGTGGAGGGGGCCTCGCCCGCCGTCTGCGAAGCGCTTGGCATCCCCGCCCAGTGGGCGCGGCATTGTGAAGATGCCCACCACTTCGGCCACGACGATACGACGGCGGCGCTGGAGCTGCGCCTGGAGCATCTGCTCGCCTCGGGGGCGCTCCCCAAGTTTGATGAAAAAATGCGCCAGCTCGGCTCCTACGGGTCGGGCAACCACTTTGGCGAATGCGAAGTGGTGCAAGTAGCCGACGACGAGCGTGCCCGGCAGGTCGCCGAAAACTTCGGCCTGCGCGACGGCCATGTGGCGTTTCTCTCGCACTGCGGTTCGCGGGGGTTTGGCTACCAGCTTGCCGATGGGCAGTTCCGCACGTTGCAGCGGAAATTTGCCGCGTGGGGCACCCCCCTGCCGGGCAACGACCGCGAGCTGGTCTATGCCCCGCTGGGGAGCCCCGAGGCTGATGCCTACCTCGACGACCTGGCCTTGGGGGCAAACTTCGCGACGGTGAACCACCTCCTCATCAATGCGCTGGTGCTGGAGGCGTTTGACGCGGTATTGCCCGGGGCGAAGGGGGAGCTTGTCTACCTCATCAGCCATAACATTGCCCGCCGCGAGATCGTGGAGAACCGGCCTGCGTGGGTGCACCGAAAGGGGGCGACGCGCGCCTTCCCCGCCGGGCACCACGCGCTCAAGGGCACGCCTTACGCCGAGACCGGCCACCCGATCCTCCTGCCCGGCAACCCGCAAGCCGGGTCTGCGGTGATGGTGGCCAACGAAGGCGCGGCATTAAGCTGCTACAGCGTCAACCACGGCGCGGGGCGGGCCAAGGGCCGGAAGGCTGCGATCCGCGAGCTCGATCAGGCAAGTATCGACGCCGCCTTCGAGCGCGAAGATATCCTCACCAACTGCCGCACCTACCCGAAGGATGAGGCCCCCGCCGCGTACAAAGACTTCAACGAAGTTCTGCGCTCGGTGGAGCAGGCGGGGCTGGCCAGCACGGTGGCGCGGCTCAAGGCGCGCTTTGTCATCAAAGATGCCGACAGCAGCCTCCGGGGCGCGGCGTAGCGTAGAGCCCTTCTAAGGCGGGGGGCAATCAAGCCCCCCCGCGAATCTTACGGCGCCAGCGGCGGCGGGCGGCGCGGAGGCTCGGCTCATTGGCCCCGCCACGGAGGCTGGGGTCTGCACGCTGGGCGGGGTCGTCCTCCCAGCCGCAGACGGGGCAGATTTCGTACGCATCGGGCTCGCCCAGAGTCGGCAGGCCACAGCAGGGGCATGGGTGAAGCGGAGGGGTCATTGGCGGTTCCAATAGCGGATGCCGGAGCTGGGGCGGAAGAAGGTGCGCGGGGCTCCGTTGCGCGCCTGCACGGCGAAGGTATTCGTCTGCGGGTCGTAGAAGAGGCGGTCTCCGTTGCTGCGGGTTTTGCGCAAAGTGCTTTCGGGCGGGCCGCGCAGAAAGAGATGCGCCCCTTCGATATACTCCTGCGCGCTCTGGTACTCGGGGAATTCGCGCCGGTGTTTTTCCCAATGCGCCTCCGCATTTTCCCGGGGGGTGAGCGTGGCCGTTTGGCTCCAAAGAGGGGCCCCTCGCGGCGCGGAGACCTTCCGAGCCTTGGGAACCTCCCGCTCAGCGGAATCCGCCCGCAACTCCAAACTTTGCCCCCGAGGGCGGGGCGGCTCCGGAGGCCCACCAACGAGGAACCACGCCGCCGCGGCCAGCAGGAGGATGAAGAGGGCGCGCCAGAGGAGACGTTGCATCGGCATGGCTAGAGCATTTTCGGTTTAATTTGACGTAATGATTTGCGAGCGCCGTGGGCCGATGCGCGGCTTTTTGAGCGCAGCGGCTGTATTTTTAATACAGCCCAAGCTCGAAACGACGTGCAGCGGCCCGCGCCGCCGCAAAGCATGCGACAAATTAAAGTGAACATGCTCTAGCAGCAGCGGTTCACGCCTTTGAAGCGCCGGGTCGTCACGGCAATATAGAGCTGTTGCTCCCCGTCGGCGGCGGCTTCGCACGCGCAGGTCTTGGCGGCCTCGACGCGCGCGCGCTCGATGGCCGCCTCTCCCGAAAGCTCGCGCGCCAGTGCCAGCGTGAGGGCGAAGAAGGAAAGGAGGCGCAGCGGGCTCTCGCGCGTGGCCTCGTACTCGGAGAGCCACACCGGCTCGCTCTCATAAAGCCGCGCAAGCTTGCGCCCGGCGATCAGCAGCACCCACTCGCGCACGCTCAAAAAGATGACGCCCACGACCAGCACCAGCAATACCCCTGCCACCACGGCATCCACCAGGTTGTTGAAAATCATGATCTGCGTGGCCAGCTGTTCCTTGCCCGACGTGGTGGAAAGCTTCGCCCGCAGCGCTGCGGCTTGGGCAAGGAAGCCGATACGCGGGTCTGCCGCAAAGATCTTCTGCACCGTAGCGGTAAGGGTGATGGCCAGCAACCCGAGCAACGGCAGGAAGGTCACCAGAGCGTACCGGAGCCGAGGCACCGCCGAAGCGAGCTGCATTTTGAGGATGAGGGTGGTGGCCAGACAAAGTGCGATGGCGGCCAAAAGCTGGTTGGCCACGCCAAAGAGGGGCCAGAGGGTATTGATGCCGCCGAGCGGATCGCGCACGCCCTGGATGAGGAAGTACCCCCACCCGCCTACAAGCAGGACGCTGGAGAGGAGGTTGGCCCGGAGGCTTCCGGTGTTGCCCAACGGCTTCCAGACGACACCCAGAAAATCTTGCAGGAGATAGCGGCCCACGCGGGTACCGGCATCAATCGTAGTGAGGATAAAGAGTGCCTCAAACATGATGGCGAAGTGGTACCAGAGGTCCAGCCCCCGGCCACCGAGGACGCCGGAGAAGATCTGCGCCATGCCCACGGCGAGGGTGGTAGCCCCACCGGTGCGGCCAAAGAGGGTCTGCTCGCCCGCCTGCGTGGCGAGCGCTTCCATCTGCGGCTGCGAAACTTCGTACCCGTAGCCACGCACTTGCTCGACGATGGCCGCAGGCTCCCCCTTGATGTTCATGGCGAGGTAGACGCCGGGCTCCAGTGTGCATGCGGCGATCATGGCGATCACCGCGACCAGCGACTCCAGGCACATGGCTCCGTAGCCAATGGGGCGCACGTACCGCTCGCGGGTGATGAGCTTGGGGGTGGTGCCGCTGGCGATAAGGGTGTGGAACCCGGAGATCGCTCCGCATGCGATGGTAATGAGGCAGAAGGGGAAGAGCTTGCCCGCGACCACCGGGCCGCTGCCATCGATAAACGGGGTGATGGCGGGCATCTTCAAATCCGGCAGAATGATGAAGACGCCAAGGGCGAGGGCAAAGATGGTACCCAGCTTCATGAAGGTGCTTAAATAATCTCGCGGAGCCAGCAACAGCCAGACCGGCAGAATGCTGGCCGCCAGCCCATAAACAATAATGGCCCACGCCAGCGGCTCGGCCCCAAGGGTAAAGACGCCGGAGAGCCCCTCGTGGTGGTGCACCCACTTGCCCCCCCAGACCGCCAGCAAAAGGAGCACACCGCCCAGGATAGTCCCCTCCAGCACTTTGCCCACACGGACATAGCGTAGGTACCCGCCCAGAAACATCGCGATGGGAATCGTCGCCGCGACCGTAAACACCCCCCACGGGCTTTCTGCCAACGCCCGTACGACGACAAGCGCCAGCACCGCGAGCAGGATGACGATAATGGCAAGGATCGCGATGAGCGCCAGCGTACCCGCCGTGTTATTCAGCTCCTCCTTGACCATCTGCCCGAGCGATTTGCCATCGCGCCGCAGGGAGGCAAAAAGGATGACCATGTCTTGCACGGCTCCGCCGAGGACGACACCGATCAAAATCCACAAAGTGCCCGGCAGGTAGCCAAACTGGGCGGCCAGCACGGGGCCGACCAGGGGCCCCGGCCCGGAGATGGCGGCGAAGTGGTGGCCAAAGACGATCCAATGGTTGGTTTTAACGAAGTCCTTCCCATCTTCGTGCACCTGTGCCGGGGTGGCGCGGCGATCATCCAGCATCAGGATGCGGGCGGCGATCCACTTGGAATAGAAGCGGTAGCCGATGGCATACGTGCAAAGAGCCGCGAGGAGGAGGTGGACGGAGTTGACCGGCTCGCTGCGGTCCAACGCAAGGGTGGCATAGGCGCAGGCGCCAAGGATGGCGACGACAAGCCAGAGGAGAAAGCGGGTAGCGGTTTTCATACAGCAGGGGAAGGGTGGGCGAGCCTCACTCCGCCCCACAAAAGCGGCACTTTGGCGTTGCCTGCCAAAGTTTGCCCAGCTTTTTCTGCTCTCTAGCGCCCCCCCTTTTTCCACAAATCGAAAACTCCAAAAGCCCCTTATCAAACTTGCCGCCGCCGGAACCCGAGCAATAGGCCACTCCCGACGGTCAGCGCAAACAGAACCGAGACGGCGGGCTCCGGGACGACGGCAAATTCACGATTATAATTGATGACGGCCTATGGCGGCATTCCATGCATCGCTCATCCCGGAGTCATTCCATCGCCAGGTCGGCTGCACCCGCCCGTGGGTGGTAAATGCCTGCAAGCAAGATCAGGCAAGCAATCGGTAGAGCGGAAAATTGATTGGCGATGACTCCTTTCAAAGCACGATACCCCCCTGCCTTTTGGGGAAAAGCCAGCTACCCACCGGTAGCGAGCCTTCTTGTCCTCAGGCAGCGCGGCGACGGCGCAGCCATGCAAAGGCACCGGCACCCAGGATGCCGAGCGCCCAGGTCGAAGGCTCGGGTACGACTGCCATCTCTACGATGAAGAGCTCGTGCGTCTGCGAGTTGAACGCCACCCCCATGCCCGGGGCCAACCCGGCCCAAGTGACTGAGGAGAAGCCGCCCAACACTTCGGCGGCATCAAAGAAGCCGGGTAGGATCTGCCCCACCGTTGGCGTGTAGCCCCCTCCGAAGACAACCTTGAGCTGACCTCCGAGGGTAAGGGTGCCCTCTACATCAAGGAAGTCATATTGGCCCATCGAGACGCCGAAGTACTCGATCTCGGTGATGGCGGTGCTTTCCAGCGTGAGGTTGCCGCCAATGATCTCGATCGTCCCCGGGGAGGAACCGGGTGCGAGCAACGAGCTGATGTAGACGGTATTGCCCGCCCCCAACTGCACGGCCCCCACCCCGCGTAGCGCCCCAAAGATAGCCCCCGAGGGGAGCACCATGGTGCCGCCACTAAAGTTGCCGGAACCGATGTAGGCAGGCGTCGCGGAGTAGACCGTCAGCGTGCGGCCATTGGTCTGGATACCGCCGTTGTAGTAGACACTGCCGGTGGGCGCGGCGATCGTCTTGTTCACATTACCGACGACAATACCATACCCAGTAAGCTCTCCCGTGATTTCCAGTACATGGTCGACATCAATATCGAGCAGGGAGTTCTCCATCCGAAGGCCACCGGTGATCTTGCCATACCCTTCATAGGCCTCAAGGGTGATGCCCCCGGTCGGGGTAACGATCTCGCCGCCCTCTGAAGTGACGGTGCCGAAGATAGCCTCCCCTTGAGAGAAGACGTTAGCTGTACGCGCCCCTACCGCGAGAAGCTGCTGGGATGAGGCAAAATCCACCACCCCCGAAGCGGCGGTGGCCAACGTGTTGGTCTGCGTCGGTGCATCGGCCACTCCGAGGTTGCCAAAGACGACACCGTAGCCGGAAATATTGCCATCGACAACCATCGCATCCCCGTGGGTGACATCGACAATGGAGTTCTTCACCGCAAGGTTGCCAACCACCTCGCCATGCCCGAAGAGGCGGGTATTGACGACTTCAATACCGTTAGCCGAGGCAAGGCGACCGCCTTCGATCCCCAGCTCGCCGGTGGAGCTATACTCCAGCACGCGGCCGAATTGGTCGGTCAAAAGGCGATGAGAGCCCGATACCTTCGCCGCGGAGGCAGAGTAGAAGGCGGCTTCCTGTTCGCCGATATTTACCGTCCGGGTCAGCTCTACATCGACGGTGGGTGTCTCAAAGAAGGTGTACCCATCATCCGCCTTGACGTTGCCTACCACGAGGCCGCCGCCCACAACGTTGGTTTTGATGAGGATCTCCTCGTCCGTATCCGCCTTCAAAATGGAGTTTTCCACCCGGAAGTCGTTGCCTGCGCCAAGCTCGACGTTACCGTACCCGGAGAGAGTGGCTTCGTTTACCAGCGCCAAGCCATTCTCGGCAAGGACAGTGCCACCCGCCATGTTGAGTTCGGTATTAGAGATGGCGCTCTCTTCATTGCTCAAGAAGCGGGCGGTGGCATCTTCAATCCCCAGCATGCGGGTCAACACCACGGCAGCGCCCTCTGTCTCGTCCAGAAAGGTATCTCCCCAGGTAACGTTGCCGACAACAACGCCGTAGCCGCTTAAATCTCCGTCGATCGCTAGTGAATTACCGGAGGTGGCATGGATGACGGCGTTGCGAAGGGTGACATCGCCAACAATATTGCTCTGCGCCGCCTCCCCCGTGGCTAGCAACAGCGGGTTACTCGGCGCGCTCGCACTCGCATCATCCCCAAAGAAGATGAGGCCGTTGGTCGCTTCGATCGTCCCACCCGCCAGCGTCGTCCGTGAGAAGTGGTGAAACTCGGCTTCATCTTCGTCTCGAAGCGTAAGCGTGTGCGCCCCGACATTGAGGTCGCCCTCTAGGGCAAAGCCATAGACTGTGTCGAAACTGCCAACGGTAAGGTCCCCCGTGAGAACCACATTGGCACGCTGCAAAATACCCGCCTCCGTAAGGTGAATGTAAGGGTTATAGCGGTTGGCAAACCTCGTCCCTCCATCCACCTCTCCATACCCGGTCAGGCCATAGGTAAAGAGGTCGACCCCCGAGGTGCGCACGACGCCGCCTTCCATGGTGATGAGGGCGACATCAAGAATCTGGCTGCGAAAGACGACCTCATGCTCGCCGACATTCAGCGTGCTGTTGTTTGTAAGCGATACCGAGCCGACCCCTGCCCGGCCAATGGCCAGGTCTCCCGTGGCAGTAAGGGTACCCTGGTTGCGAATGCTCAACTCCTGGATATCCCAATCTCCCGAGCCGGAGAGGTGGCGACCATTGAGGATGAGGCCGTTGGCGTCACGCCCCAGATCGTCGGGGTCGCTGCCAAGGAGTGTCACGTTGTCCAACGAGACGTTTCCGTTGACGAGCACCTTCCCCAGCAAGCGACCGGTGCCATCGGCGAAGGCAACGTTGCGGCTCAGGGTTGCCGAACCGGAGGAGAGGAAACGCTTCCCATCGCCAAGGGTCACATCGCCCAGAACAAACCCGGCCCCTGCGACATTTCCGGAAATGGCAAGGCTCTCCTCTGCGTCGGCGGAGATAGTCCCCCGAAGGGTTACATTTGCATCCACCGTGCCATGCCCGGCGAGCGACTGAACTTCCAGCCCGTTGGCTGCATTGACATTCCCCCCAACCACGGAAAGCGCCCAAACCCGGGCTGCATTGGCATCGAGAAGGGTGACGTCGTTTTCCCCCACGTTGAGGTTGTAGAGTTCAATACCGTCCGCCCTTGCCGCATCTCCAATGGTGAGATCTCCCTGCGCATTGACGTTGCCTCCGTAAAATGAAGTCACCGCACCCAACACCGCGCCCGAGGCGTTCAGAGTGGAGCTGGCGCTGACCAGCACGCCATGGGTGGAAACAAGGGTGCCACTAACGTTCAAACTGCGGTAGGCGTCTACCCATGTCCACCCGGCTTGAACTTCGCCTGCCACCGAGCCAGCCCCGCGCAAAACGCCGGTCTCAAAGCGGCTCCCTTCGGCAGTGGCATCAATAGCACTGTAGTAAAGAAGCGTATCTCCCAGAACCGTAAAGGTGGTGTTCTCTTGCACGACGAGGCGCCCGCGATCCACCGGGTTGGAGTCCAGCGAGAGAGCGTAAATCGTCGTATCGGCCTCGGGCCCGGTAAGCACCTCGCCGGAGTCGAGGGTCACATAGGCTGCGGTGTGGGCATCCGGCTTTTCGGCTCCGACCCAGTTGGCCGCATCATCCCAAGCGCCGCCTTCACTCCCCTGCCATGAGCGAATTTCAGATAGAACGACGCCGCTATAGCCACTGTAGCCTCCGTTCTGAAAGTAAGCCGTCGCACCAATCTGCCCTTCATTATTGATGCTATTGGCTTCGGTAATGACTAGGCTGCTACGCGGGTGCAGGAGAGAGGTTAGCGAGTAGACCTCACCGTCATCATACAGGAAGGCTTTATTGGCGTAGGTCTCAAGGCCGGTATACGGGTCACTATAGTTAGTGCCCCGCCATGCCTTTCCGACAACCTGCCCTGCCTCGTTGATGGCGTTTGCAGAGCTGGAGGAAAGCTGCGAAAAGGCACTATCGTTCTGAAGCACGGTATGGAGATCCACCACGGTGGCGCTGCCGGTATTGGCTCCAACCCAAAGGACGGCTCCGCGGTTGTTTAGCGATTCCCCGCTGGTGTGGTACCACCCGATGGCGGTTCCGGCGTTGTTGATGGCCGTGGCCGAAGTGGCCCGCACGCCGGAGTCATCCAGAACGTTGAGCGAGTTGGCATGTCCGGTGGCAAGATCCAACACGAACCCGCTGGTTGCTCCGTTGGTGTTCTGGACCACGCCGACGACCAGCCCATGGTCATTGATGGAAAAGGCGCTCGACGTATCGAAGCTTGCCAGCTCATTCAGGTGGAGGCTCGTCATCACCCCATTTTCATAAACAAAGGCTTGCTGCCCACCACCCGAAGTGGTGGCCCAGCCAACAATCTGCCCGCTTTCATTGATGGAGTAGGCGACAGACTGCGTGCCCCCCAAGGTCCCCAGCAAGGTCTTGGTGTCTGTGGCGTGATCGTACACGTGAGCTTCGCGGTTGCGCGTCGAGGAGTTGATCGAGTAGCCAACGCCATCTCCCGCGTCATTGATTCCCCAAGCGAGGCTACCCCAGACCCCCGGCGCACCATTACCGGCAACATCATTAGGCAATGCACCTTCCGTATAGGCCCCGGAGTAATAGCTAATGTAGCTTCCGATCCGGGTCGTCACCGCGGCTCCTCCGGTATCAGAAAGACCGTAGACCCAAGAGGTCGCCCCAATGTTTTGCCCTCCCGTGCCCACCGTCCAATACGAGCCGCTGAAAGGCGCACTGACAGCCCCCGCCGCCCCATAGCCCGGCAGCAAGGTCGCGTGGTACTGCGGTGCCTCCGCCTGTAATGAGCCAGCCCCGGCCAGCAACACCGCCAGAGCGAGCGCTCTACGGTAGCGCTTTCGGCTACGGTAAAGAGGGAGGGAGGGAGAGGCCACGCGGAGAAGGTGAGGCTGCTTCATGGTACGTAAGGGGGGAGCGAAAGGGGTGATCGTAGGCAAACCGAAGTCGGGGAAAATGGGGGCTGCGAACTAGGCATAAAATGCCCATCAAACAACGGGGCACATCGTGCCGACTTACCCCTTGGAGTGTCCATAGGGGTTTTATCCCATTTTTACACCCGCGGTGCGGGTGTTGCCGGGCCCGACATTTCGGCAACCAAAGCCAGCAACTCATTGGGGGAGAAGGGCTTTTTAAGAAATCGGGAGATCCCGAACTCGCCCATCCGCCGTAGCCGCTCATCATGGTCGAGCCCGGAAGTCGCGGCGATGGGCACCTTCGGGGCTAGCTTGCGCAGGGCCTTGGCGATGGCAAACCCATCCATCTCCGGCAGGATAAGGTCTACCAGCACAAGGCCAAATGCGCCGGGGTTCTGCCGAAATAGCGCCTGCGCCTCGGCGCCGCTTTCCGCAACGGTGACGGTGTAGCCGTGCCGGGCCAGCATGGCCCGCACCATGCGGCGCAGGCCGATGTCGTCATCAATCACCAATACGCCAGGCCGCCCCGCAAAGGCGGGGGCGCTCAGGGGCTTGCCCTTGGCCGGCTTTTCAGAGGAGAGCCCCCCCTGTTGCTGTGGGGTGCCACTCGCGGCGGGCAGGAAGGCGGTAAAGAGGCTCCCCCGGCCCAGTTTGGACTCGACGGTGACAAACCCTCCATGCCGCCGCACGATCTCCAACACGGTGGGCAGGCCGAGGCCAGTCCCCTTCTCCGGGTCTTTGGTGGTAAAGAAAGGCCGAAAGATGTTGCGGATATCTCCCGGAGCAATGCCCGCCCCATGGTCGCGCACTGCCAGCGCCACGTAACGCCCGGGCCGGGCATCGGCATAAGCAGCCACATCTGCGGCCCGCAAAACGCGGTTGCGCGCGGTGATCTCCAGCACCCCGCCCTCGGGCTCCATGGCGTCGCGGGCGTTGATAACGAGGTTGAGCAACACCTGGTGCAGCCGCGTGGCGTTGCCCCGTACCTCGCGAAGCCGGGGGCCAAACCGGCTGCGCACTTCGATCGAGCGCGAGAATGTCCGCCGCATTAAAGAAACCACCTCTTCCACCAGCCCCACGGGGTTGAGGGCAACGTGCTCGCCAGTCTCCCCCCGTGCGAAGGTAAGCACTTGCTTGACGAGGTGCACCCCCCGCTGCGCGCTCTGCTCGATGGCTTGGAGAAACTCGTCGCGCACCTCGGGCGCGCACTGCTCGCGCAGGAGCGGGGCCGACATGACGATGGGGGTGAGGATGTTGTTAAAATCGTGCGCCATGCCGGCGGCCAGGTTGCCGATGCACTCGAGCCGCTGCGAACGCAGGAGCCGCTCGCCGGTATCTCCCCGGTGGGTGGTTTCCTGAGCGTAGAGAATCGCGAGCCCGCCCTCCCACTCGGCGGCAGAAAGCTCGACATCCAGCGGGGAGCCATTTTTACGCCGGTGCCGCACGGGCACCGGCACCTGCAAGGCAGCCCGAATGGCAGCCGCCACCCCCTTTTCTTCGGGAAAAAGCCGCCCCAACGAACGCCCCGCCAGCTCCCCTGCCGACCAGCCATAGAGCACCAGCGCCGCCCGGTTGGCATTGAGGATGACGCGGTGCCGCACGCTCACCCAGAAGGCCGCCACCGGCACCGTTTCCAAAAGCCGTACCAACGCCTCCGGCACGGTAGGCCGGGCGTTGGGGGGAACGGGGCGGCGAGCGGAGGTTTTGGCGGTCATGTAAATGGGCACGCAAAGCCCATGGGGCGGCGTGGGGATGTTGTTACCACCCCGGGTGTTCGGTTCCAAGCAAATCCCCCCCTTTTAACCGGAGGAACCTACCCGCCCGCGCTGGATTTGAGGACTTCGATAAACGCCTCTTGCGGGATGTTCACGCGGCCAATGGCTTTCATCCGCTTTTTGCCTTCCTTCTGCTTCTCAAGGAGCTTGCGTTTACGCGAAATATCGCCGCCGTAGCACTTGGCCGTAACGTCCTTTCGCGAGGCCGAGACGTTCTCGCGCGCCACGATCTTCCCGCCCACGGCCGCTTGGATGGAGACTTGGTAGAGCTGCGTGGGGATCACCTCTTTAAGCTTCGAAGCCAGCAACCGCCCCCGCCCCTCGGCTTTGTCGCGGTGGACGATGCTGGAGAAGGCATCCACCGGCTCGCCGTTGACGAGCATGTCGAGCTTGACGAGGCGGTCCGCACGGTAGCCCGCAGGCTCATAATCCATGGAGCCATACCCCCGGGTGATGCTCTTTATCTTGTCGTTGAAATCGACCAGGATCTCGTTGAGCGGCAGCTCGCAGGAGAGCATGACGCGCCGGGTATCGAGCGATTCGGTGTGATCCACCACGCCCCGCTTCTCAAGGATGAGGCTCATGATGTCGCCAATGTTTTCATTGGGGATCATGATGAAGGCTTTGACGACCGGCTCGCGGATCTCGTCGATCACGCTCGGGTCGGGCAACTGCGCGGGGTTATCCACCAGCAGCTCTTCGCCATTGGTCTTGGCGACTTCGTAGATGACGCTCGGGTAGGTGGAGATAATGTCCATGTCGTGCTCGCGGCGGAGCCGTTCCTGGATGATCTCCATGTGCAAAAGCCCAAGGAAGCCGCACCGGAAGCCGAAGCCCAGTGCCACAGAGCTCTCCGGCTGGAAGACAAACGCGGCATCGTTAATCTGAAGCTTGCCCATCGCCAGCTTCAGGCGCTCAAAATCGGCGGTGTTGATCGGGTAAATGCCGGAGAAGACCATCGGGTGGACTTCCTGGAACCCCGGTAACGGCTCATCCGCCGGATGGTGCTGCTCGGTAAGCGTGTCGCCGATTTTGATCTCTGCCGTCGTCTTGATATTGGCGATGAAGTAGCCCACATCCCCCGACTCAAGGCGGGAGCGGCTCTGCATCTTGGGGGTAAAAACGCCGACTTCCTTGATCTCGTAGTTCTTGTTGCTACTCATCAGCTTCACGCCGAGACCGGGGTAGACGGCCCCGGAAGCCACGCGCAGGTAAGCGATGACGCCACGGTAAGTGTCGAAAACCGAGTCAAACACCAGCCCGCGCACCCGCTCATCGGCCATCCGGCTCGGCGGCGGCACGCGCTCGACGATCGCTTCGAGGATCTCCTCGATCCCCAGCCCGGCCTTGGCGCTGGCAGGGATCGCCTCATCCCCCGGCATGGCGAGGATGTCCTCCAACTGCCGCTGGCAGGAGGGGATGTCGGCCGTCGGCAGGTCGATCTTGTTGATCACGGGGATAATGGTGAGCCCCTGCTTGTGGGCGAGGTGGACGTTAGCCACCGTCTGCGCTTCCACGCCCTGCGCAGCGTCGATAATCAGCAGAGCCCCTTCGCAAGCGGCCAGCGAGCGGCTCACTTCATACGCAAAATCGACGTGGCCGGGGGTGTCCATGAGGTTGAGGGTGTAGACCTCCCCATTCTTGGCGCGGTACTGCATGGTGACAGGGTGCGCCTTGATGGTGATCCCCCGCTCGCGCTCCAAGTCCATGGAGTCGAGGTGTTGATCCTGCGATTCACGCTTGGAAACGGTGTTGGTCATCTCCAGCAGACGGTCGGAAAGCGTGGTCTTCCCGTGGTCGATATGGGCGATGATGCAAAAGTTGCGGGTCTTCTCGATGGACATGCGAACCCAAGAGTATGCGGGCACGGCGGGGTGCCGTCAACGGCGAGGTTTTGGGGAAGGAGGGGGTGGTTAGGAAAGATGCTCGTGGGGGACGAAGCGGGGGCGCTTTTTGACGCAGCCAACCCCCACGCCGCGCCAAATTGTAGGGCGTTTCTGTGAAACGCCACGGGGTTGGACCGCCGCCTCACAGAGGCGGCCTACAATCCAGCCGACGTCATCTCCCACTTTTTCCTCAAACGCGGGAGCGTCTCAGGCTTTGCGCCGTTGGCGCAGAGCTGCTGCCAATACACCAAGCCCCAGCAAACCGACGGCATACGTGGAGGGCTCGGGGACGACGGCGACCTTCCACCCCCCGGCATCGTTAAACCCGGAGAAGTCCCAAGACAACCCGGAGGCGAGCGTGGGAACAATGGCCGTGTCGAAATCGAAATTCCCACTGATGCCGCCCACCAGCCCGGAGAAGATCGTCCACTCGTCGCACGCGTCGGGGGCAAAGCCATCATTAAGCACGAGCCGGAAGGTGGCGCTTGTATCGATGGAGAGGGAGCCGCCGGTATCAAAGACCACGTTCCCACCCACCCCATCTTCAAAGAGCCCCAGCTCCAACACGGAGCCGCTGCCCAGCACCACTGCCGAAGAGAGCGTCAGCGCCTGCGCAACCGTGGCCCCAGAGCCGCTCACGGCAAGCACGCTGTTGGTGAGGGTTGCCACCCCGGTGGTCTTGAAGCCCGCGCCCGCCGCCTCAAAGCGGCTCCCGGCGGTGAGCCCCAGCGATGCTGCTTGGAGCACACCGGTCGCATCGAGCTGCACGAGCCCGCGCGTGGCGTTAATAGCGCCTCCAAGGTCCACCGTACCGCCCGCGCCGATGACAAGGCGGTTTGCCCCATCATTCTGGCCCGTGCTGTCGTAGTTGTTGATCGTCACCGCAGCGGTGTGCCCCGATACGGAGCGCATAGCCCCGCCATTTTGCACGAGGATAAAGTTGCCCCCGGCATTAAAAGCCCCCGAGCTGCTGTTGGTCCCACCGATCACCACTGCCGTACCCGTCCCATTAGTGGCCCCGCCCTTACCAAGCTCAAGCGCCGAGTCCTCTCCGGTGATAGTGATGCCGTTGTTATGGGCCAGAGTCTGCGCACCGATGTAGAGCAGATTGGAGCTGCCGGTTGTAGAGCTGACGACCACCCGCCCGCCATCGGAAATCTCCATCCAGTTGTTGGACATCCCGGTCTCGTAGGATGCCCCTGCATTGGAAACGCCAATGCGCAAGCCCCGGCTACCGCCTGTGCCGCTTATCGTAAGCTCCGAGCCCGCACCACTCACACGCAGACCATTGTTTCCCACCCCAAGACTATTCCCCACAGTCACAATCCCCAAATCCACCACGGCAGCGCTGTTGATCTCCAAGAGGTTATTGGTCCCAAAGCGGCCCACACTGGTAATTGAGTCGGAAGCGGCAAAGCGCGCTGCACGCACCCCATTGGTGAAGGTGAGGGTGTTACCCCCGGTTGAAGCAGAGTTGCTTCCGACGTGAAAGGAGCTAAAGATGACCGACCCCGCGCCACCAAAGCTCAGGTGTGTGGCGCCGCCTGCACCATTGCCCACACGCACCAAACTATCGATCGTAAACGTCGTAGCAGGGCTGAGGTTTGCAATCAAAAGGGCGATGCTCGTATTTCCCGCAAGCGTCAGCCGCTCGGTGCCGGTGACTGCATTGATGGAGATTTCTGCGTTTGTCCCGGCAGCAAAGTCCGCATAGTTCGATGGGCTCGTGGGGAGGACGCCGTCTTTCCAGTTGGAAGCAAGGTTCCAGTCCTTTTCTGTGCCACTGCCACCCACCCAGGTACGCGCTGTCTGCGCCTGCGCATGGGGGAGAGCGGCGGAGAGAAGGAAAAGGGAAAGGAGTGCGGGAGTTTTCATAAGCAGGTAGGGGGAAGAGTAGGAACCGACGCCCCCACGCTACTGCTCTTCCCCTGGCCCCGCCATGCACATTGCCGGGGATTTCCTGCACTTTTCCCGGTTACTTGCGCAGCTTGCCACGCCACGCGGCGGGGCTCATCCCGGTGGATTTTACAAACTGCCGCGTAAAATAAAACGGGCTCTGGTAGCCGAGCCGCTCGGCTATGGCGCTGATCGGCTCGTCCCCAAACTGCAACATGCCTTGCGCCCGCTCGATCCGCTTTTGGATGATCATCTCCTGCGGCGAACGACCGGTGATCTGCCGGAAGATTTTCGAAAAGTGGTCCGGACTATACCCGGCGGCCTGCGCCATCCTCGCGGGGGTGGATATTTCGTGCGGGCTTTCATCCAGCAGCATGAGCACCCGCGAGACGACACGCTGGTAGTGCAGATCCACCCCGCGGCTTAGTTGCCGCTCCTGAAGCCCCGCTTCGTTGGAGCAATGGAGCAGGAGTGACTTGAACAACAACCCGGCCTGCATCTCCCGCTCCTCCATCGGCACCGAGTGGAGCGATGCATCCCCCCTCAGCAGCGCGTGGATCTGCTGGGAGACGACGAGAATGAATTGGGGGTTAAACGACTCGTAAACCAGCGGCGGCAGCTCCAGCTGATCGGGAAGCACTGGCCGCCCCCGCTCATCGAGCAGCGAAAAGTGGTGGTAGCGCATCTCTGCCTCGCCTTCATCATCCACCCGGTAGTCATAAGTGGCCCCCTGCCGCATCCAGATGCACGAGCCGCCTCCGATATGGAAGCTCTCCCCCTCCGGGGTGGTAAAGCGCCCGCTCCCCCGCACGCAAAACCAGAAGTCGTAGTCGTCCTTCAAACAATGCCCAAACCATACGTTATCGCAATGCCTCCCCGCCGGGGGGATGGAGTGCCCCACGCGGCCAAGGCGCAGATTGCAGTCTTTCCAGTTCATGAGAGGGGGGAGATTCGAGGAAAAGTGCAGGGTTTCCCCGGGATCGTGCATTTGCTAAATCGGGCTTTGGGGTTAGAGAAGAACTATGGCCACCCCCTTTCGCCCCGGTCTTCTCTCTTTGGCATTTTTAGCGCTTTTGTGCACAAGCGGCCAACTCTTTTCCTCGTGGAACCTGGATTTCACCCGCGAGGCTCTGGGCCCATGGCCCGTGAAGGAGCAAGGGGCGACATTTGGCAAAAGCGGGGGCGATACGCTCTCGGTAGAAATTGTCCCCGGGGAAGACGCGCAGGAAGGCCACCGGCTCCGCATCGCGGGGGATTTGCGCGGCTTCCGGGTGGTGCGCGATCTCCCGCCCCTGCCGCAGCATTGTCGCCTGGAGTGCGACTTTTTGCTCACGGCGGGGAGCTTCCAGTTCCGCCTCTTTGAAAGCGCGCGCACCCGCGAGACGCTTACCAATGATCTCTGGATCAGCGTCAAAAAAGGGGGCGAGCTGGTAAGCCGCACCGTACCGGATACGGTCCACACCCATGGCAAGCTCCCCATTGGCGAACGGGTACGGCTGACGGTGGAGCTCGATTTTCGCGGCAATGGCAAGCCCCCCACTTACCGCCTCTCGGCTACCTCGTTGGCCACGGGCGAGGCGATTCCCCTCGCCCAGCCGGAAGCCGAGGTCCAAGGGACCCTTCCCCCGCTCGCCGGGCTCGACATCGGGGTGCTCTCCAAGGCTTCGGAGCTGTTTGTGGAGCGGATCACCCTCTCGGAACTCCCCTAGAACGCTATGCCCCCCGCCAAAAGACTCCCCCCCTCCGGCGGCTTCACTGTCACCGAAATCCTTGTCGCTCTCGCGGTGCTCTCCGCGCTGGCTCTATTGCTGCTGCCAGCGCTGCCACGCGTGCTTGGTTCGGCGCATGAGGCGCGCTGCCACTCCAACCTGCGCGCGCTCTGGAGCTCCATGGCCGCTTACCGCGCCGACCATCAAGACCGCTACATCCCCTATTCCGACGGCGAAGTCATCTGGACCGCCGGGCTCATGGATGGCCAATACCTCGACGACCAGACCGACCTCCTCTTCTGCCCCGCCTTCCCCAAGGAGACGGACCTTAAAACACCGCAAGCCGTCGCCCGGATCACCGGCGGGCTAGGGCGCGACAAACGCGGCACCTATTCGCACTACGGCTACAACCATATGCATGTGGGAGGCTCCTCTCGCTACGGGGGAGATGCCCGGGTGCCCGCGCAGGGCACGCAGATTGCCACGCCCTCGCGCACGATCCTGCTGGTCGAAAGCCGGCGTAACGTTGGCAGCGCCACCCCGCGTGGCAGCTTCATCGCTGTGGACCGCACCGGCTCCGAGCACACCCCCGACCCACGCCACCAAGGCCGCGTAAACACCCTCTTTGCAGATGGCCACACCGAAGCCATTCGCCTTGCCGACCCGGCCAACCCGTGGCTACCCGCACCGGGCGGCCTCGGCATGACAACCCAAGCCGGCTCCCTCTGGAAACGACAATGACCCACCCCCTCTCTGCGCACCTCCTCTGCGTCACCCTTCTCTGCCCCGGCCTGATGGCTGCCACCCCACCCCCACCCAGCGCCAAGGAGGCAGGCACCACCATCACCGCCGCCATGCGCCGCAACGCCGTGCGCAACACGGAGCGCTACGAATGGGCCGCCGCCCAGCGCGACCAGCTTGCCAAGCGCCTCAAGCCGTATCTGGAGGCCGACGACGCCACCCTCTGGGCGCTCCTGCCGGACCAGAATGTCCCGCGCGCTTCCAATGTAGATCCCGCCAAAACGCCCCCCCCGGGCTCGGACGAGCGCCACCTTACCACCCCCCCCGTGCCCAGCCGAGGGTTTGGGCGCAAGTTCCACTACCATATCGACCCGTTTCGCCACCCGTGGAAGATCCAGTCGCGAGGGACGAAAGAGTGGTACCCGAAGAACGACTTCGCCGCTTACCACGCCAGCGCGCTCGACGCGCAAGGCCGCTTCCAGCCCGGCAAGGGAGATCCCCGCTTCCTCAAAAGCGATGGCCCGGAGGGCACCGAGACGTGGGTGGATGACGGCACCGGCGCGCTTGTCGATGGCCAGCGCCACTTCTTTGTCGCCCACTACGCCTTTCGCATCTGGTCGGAGCTGGTCGATGTAGTGGCCGACCTTGCCACGCTCTACACCCTCACCAATGACCCCGCCGTGGCGCACAAAGCGGGCGTCCTCCTCGACCGGATGGCCGATCTCTACCCCGCCATGGATTACAACCCCTCCTACCGGCTCGGGATGGAGGCCTCCACCGGCGGCTCCGGCAAAGGGCGCGTGCAAGGGAAGATCTGGGAGTCCTTCAACGCACAAAAGCTCAGCCTTGCTTACGACCGCGTGTTTGATGCCCTCATCCAAGACGCCGCGTTGGAGGAGTTCTCCGCCAACATGGCCCGCAAACACGGGCTCGAGCCCAAAGGGGGAGGCCGGCAGATCGCCGCGCATATTGAGGAAAACCTCATTCGCGAATTCATCCGCGGCATTGCCGATGGCCGCATCGGTGGGAACCCGGGGATGCACCAGTACAGCGTAGCGGCCGCCGCCATCGCGCTGGATAACGGGGCCGAAACGCGCCAATGGCTCGACTGGCTCTTCCTCCCCGATGGCGGGCGGCTGCCACAGATCCTCGTTGATGGGATGACGCGCGACGGCTTCGGCCACGAGGGCGGGCTCGGGTATGCCTCCATCCCCCCCCGCTCCATCTTTGCCGTAGCCGAGCTTCTGGCCGCCTACCCCGGCTACCCACGGCGCGATCTTTTCTCCGCCTTCCCCAAATTCCGCAACGCCCTTGCCGGAGGCGAGCGGCTCCGCATTCTGGAAGGCGCGGGGCTCCAGTGTGGCGATGGCGGGCGCGCCCTGCGGGTGGGCGACTATGGCTACCCCTCTCCGATGCCCATGGCCCTTGCCGGGTTTGAGCGCTACGGCACGCCCGAGAACGCCCGCGAGCTTTACCAAGCCGCCCATGGCAAGCCGGAGAACATCCCCGGAGACCCGTATGCAGCCGACCCCGAGGCGGCGCGGCAGCGCGCTATCGCCGCCGCGCGCGAAGCGGGCAAGCCCAAGCCGTACAAGAGCTTCAACTCCGGCGGCATCGGCTTTGGCGTGCTGCAAGCCCCGGACCGCGAGGCCCCACGCATGGTGGCGCTCAACTACGGCCCCATGGGTTGGGGGCATGGCCATGCCGACCGGCTCGGGCTCCACCTCATCGCCAATAACGAATACCTCGCCGGAGACCTCGGCTACCCGACGCGCACCGGCCCGTACCCGCCGCGCCTCGGCTGGACAAGCCACACCGTCTCCCACAACACGGTGATGGTGGATGACCGCGCCTTGGAGCGCGACTCCTCCCTCTCCGGCAAGACGCAGCTCTTCGCGGAAGCCGGGCCCGTGCGGGTGATCGATATTGATGGCGGCGGCCCCGCCACCCTGCGCGGCACCGGCCACAGCAGGGCACAATCGCGCCCCGCGCGGCTCCACCCGCAAGTAAGCACCTACCGCCGCTGCGTGGCGATGGTCGATATCGACCCCACCGCCTCCTACGTGGTGGACCTCTTTTGGGTGCGCGGTGGCTCCACCCACCGGCTCATCCAAAACGGCGCAAGCACTACCACCCAGAGCAACCACCCCGGCTGGGAAAAGCAGGCCGGAGGCTCGGGCGCAGGGCCCAACGTCCCGTATGGCCATTTCTACGACGGCAAGCCGACGTGGGGCTACAACGGCAGCGGCCTCATGTACCTGCGCGAGATCGAGCGCGCCAAGCCACCCGGCTCCTTCTGGGTCGAGTGGGCGCTCGGCTCGGGCCAGCGCTTCCGCGTGCACGCGCTTGCCCCCAAGGCCGAGGCGATGCAAGGCAATGGCGAGCTCCCCACGCCGGGAGATGGCGACATCCGTTACCTCCACCGCGTCGTGCGGGGGGAAGCGCTGGAAACGCAGTTTGTAACCGTCCTGGAGGCGTACACCGGCAAGCCGCAACTTGCCGAATGCCGCATCCTCGCCACCGCCCCCGAGGGCGAGCCCTTTGGCGTGGCGCTGGAGATCCGCCTCGCCGATGGCCGGGTAGACCGCCTCGTCATCACCGAAAAAGAAGGCACCTTCCGCGCCGGGCCGCTGGAGCTGGAGGGGCGCGTCGGCTGGCTTCGCACGCGGGCCGATGGCTCTACCGAAGCCGCCGCCCTGCCCGATGCCACCCTCTTGAAGTGGGAGGACCAAAGCTTCAAAGCCCCGGCCGCAACCACCGGCAAGCTCACCGAGCTCGACCTCACCGACCCGGGCAACGTCATCGTCTCCACCAGCCTCGAAAGCCTGCCCGACGAAGTGGTGGGCCGTACCCTCATCGTCGACAACCACCAGCGGGCCGATGCCTCCTACCGCATCCATGGCGTCCTGCCCGGTGGGCGGCTCAACCTCGGCCCTGCCGCGCTGGAGGAGCGCCTCGTCGACCCGGAGGACGAAACGCGCGGCCGCATCCCCAACATCGCCCCGGGCGAAAGCTTCCGCATCGCTGCGCCGCGCTTCATCCCCGGGGAGCCCGCCCCTTCCGCCAATGAACCCGATTGATATCCACATCCACCCCGACCCTGCTGGCAGGCCGCACCTCTCCGGCGCCGGGATGGCCGAAGCCATGGTGGGCCTCATGGACCACGCCGGGCTCGCCATGTGCGGCATCCTTGGCGAAGTCCACCCCGGGCAAGACGCCGCCTCCGTGCGGCGGGGCAATGACTATACGCAAGCCACCGTCTCCGCCCGGCCCGAGCGCCTCTTTGGCCTCTGCTTCGTCAACCCCGGGCTCGAAGCTAACGCCGTGCGCGACGAGCTTGACCAGCGGCTCTCCCACCCGGCATTCCGGGGCATCAAGCTGGAGCTGGATGTCAACTGCCGCGACGCACGGCTCGATGTTGTCATGGAGCGCGCCATCTACTACAGCGTGCCGGTGCTCCACCACTCCTGGTACATCAACCTCTGGGGGCTGGGCCCTGCCGCCCGTGAGAAGCAGGCCGGGCGCTCCGAGTCGCACGACATTGCCGCCCTCGCGCGGCGCTTCCCGCAGGCGCGCATCATCATGGCCCATATGGAGGGGAGCGGCATCCGGGGCCTTCTCGACATTGCCGAGTGCCCCAATGTGTGGGTGGATACCTCCGGCTCTCTCCCCTTCTCCGGCACGCTGGAGATGGCTCTGGAGCTTATCGGGCCCGAACGCATCGTCTACGGCTCTGATCTCTATGGCCGGGGGCTGGAGGGGCAGCTTGGCCGCATCCTCGGCACGCCGATGCCCCCGCAAGCGCGCGAAGCCATCCTCATTCACAACGCCCGCTCCCTCTTCGCCCTACCCGAAGTGCCCGCCTTCCCCGCCGCTCTGCTTCTATGAATTTCACCGACGTCAACGCAGCCGCGGGCTTTTGGCCGACCCAGCATTTTTCGTTTCGCACGGTTGAGGCACTTGATGCCGCGCTCGCCCGCGCAGGCATCGCCACCGCGTGGGTTTCGGCGGTGGAGTCGATCTTGTACCCCTTCCCCGAGTGGCACGACCACCGGCTCTTCGAAGCGCTGGGCAACTTCCCCCGGCTGCGCCCGGTGCGCACGGTGAACCCCCTGCTGGCCAACTGGGAAGCGAGCTGCCGCAAAGACCTCGCGCGCACCCCGCTCGCCGCGCTCAAGCTCTTCCCCGGCTACCACGGCTACTCGCTGGGCGAGCCCGCCGTCGCGGAGCTTTGCCAATTTGCGGGCGAAGCCGGGCTACCGCTGCTGGTCGCCCTGCGGGTGAATGACGAGCGCAACCAGCCCACCTGCATGCAGGTCGCACCCGTCCCCGCCACCGAGCTTGCCGCTCTAAGCCGTGCCCACCCGCAGACCCGCTTCATTGCCCTCTGCGCCATGGGGCGCGAGCTGCCCACGCTGGCCGAAGGCGGCCCCAACCTGCTCTCCGACATCTCCTTTCTCGACGGGGCCGATACGCTAGCGCGCGCCGCCGCCGCCTTCCCCGCAGAGCGGCTTGTCTTTGGCTCGCACGCGCCCTTCCTCATCCCCCATGCGGCGAAGCTCAAGGTCGGCCCTCTCTCCTCCCTGCCCGAGGCGACCCGACAAGCCATCGCCTGCGGGAATCTTTGACGCCACCGCGCGGAGCTGGCAGCCTTGAGGGGCCTCGCCCGCCATGCTCCTCCTCCGTGCCTTTGCCCTCCTCTTTCTGCTCCTGCTCCCTTGCGCCACCGCGCGGGATCTGGTGCTGACAGACGGGACGATTCTCAAAAACATCCGTCTCCGGGAGAAGACGGACTCGGGCATCCGCGTGCAGCACGAGGCGGGCCTCACCTTCATTGACTACCTGCGCCTCCCCGAGCCGGAGCGCTCCCTCTGGGGCTACGAAGTGGCGAAGTACCGCCAGCCCCGACAAGGCACGATATCGCAAACCGAGGCCACTCCTTCGCCTACCCCCGCCCTACCCGAGAGCCCCCGCGAGCGTCCCTACCGCACGCAATGCCTCGCCACAACAAAGAAAGGCACGCGCTGCCTGCGAACCGCCGGGCCGGGGCAGACGCACTGCTACCAACACCGGTAGCAAACTTCTTCTCCGGCACCCTACCCCGTCGTCCGCAAGCCGCTGGCGATGGCGTTGATGGAGAGGAGCAGCTCGGGGAGCATGGCGGCGGCGGCAGGCTCGTCGCCACAGGCGCGCAGGGAGCGCCACCGCGCGAGCAGGCCGATCTGCTGGCCATGCAGCACGCGCAGCGCATCGGCCCGCAGGGCAAGGGTGCGCAGCATTTTGGGGCGGCGCGCGGTGGTCGGGCCGCCGCGCAGGCGCTCGAGCAGGGAGAGGGTGCGCTCCCACTCTGCACGGATGAGGTTAAAGATGCGCTCGCGCACGGCGGCGTCTTCCACCAGCCCGGCGTAGCGCTCCATGAGCCCCAGGTCGGTGCTGGAAAGGCTCGTCTCCACGTTGGTGAAGAGGTAGTTCAAAAACGGCCACGCTTTGAGGCCTGCGGCAAGCCGCTCAAACTCCGCCGGAGCATTCTGCGCAAGATCTTCCAGCGCGGAGCCGACTCCAAACCACCCGGGGAGGTAGTAGCGCGCCTGGTTCCACGAGAAGACCCACGGGATGGCCCGCAAATCGGCCAACGAAGCGCGCCCGGTGCGCCGCGCGGGGCGCGAGCCGATGCGGCTGTGCTCCAGCGCATCGATCGGCGTGGCTTGGCGGAAGAAGGTCATAAACCCGTCGGCCTCCAGGAGTGTACGGTACGCCGCCTCGCTCCGTGCAGCGAGCCGCTCCATCAACGGCTCAAGCCCGTGGCCGGGGGCGGGGGTCTGCTCGTGCCGCAGGGTGGTGGCGGTGACGCCCGCCGCGAGCAGCTCGAGGTTGTAAGTCGCCGTATCCGGGTTGGCAAATTTCTGCGCGATCGTCTCGCCCTGCTCGGTGAGGCGGATGTCGCCCCCCAGCGACGGGTGGGGGAGCGCTTCGAGAAAGCGGTGCGTAGGCCCCGCACCCCGGCTGATGGTGCCGCCCCGCCCGTGGAAGCAGCGGATGAGGATGCCGTTATGCTGCCCGATACCCGCCAGCGCGTTCTGCGCCTTCTGCAAGCCCCATTGGCAGGCGAGGATGCCCGCGTCCTTATTCGAGTCCGAGTACCCGACCATCACCTGCTGCACGAGGCGGGCGGCCCCTTTCTCGCCAGAGGCGCGGGCGGCCACGTCAGCCTGCCAGCGCAGGCTGCGCTGGGTGACGGGGTGCTCGATAAACCGCCGCAGAATACGCGGCGCGCGCTCCAGGTCGCCCACCGTCTCAAACAACGGCACCACCGGCAACAGGCACGCAAGACCCGAAGGCGTCTGCCGCGTGAGCCCCGCCTCGCGAGCGAGGAGGTAGACGGCCAGGAGGTCGGAAAGCTCGCGCGTCATGCTCACAATGAGCGCGCCGATGCCGCCGACCCCGTGCCGCTCGATCTGCCGCGCCAACACGCGGTATGCACCGATCACCTGGTCGGCCTCCGGCCCGGCCGAGACGCCGGAGTGGAGGAACGGGCGCGGAGAACGCAGCTCGCGCTCTAGGAAACGCATCCGCTCGGCCTCGGGCCACTCGGCAAATTGCGATCCATCAAATCCCGCTGCGGTAAGCAGCTGCGAGAGCGCTTTATCGTGAAACGCGGAGTTCTGCCGGATATCGAGCTGCGCCAGGTGGAAGCCGAAGCGCTGCACGATGCGGGTGACGGGCCGTACATCCAGCTCCGCGAGCCGGTGCGCGCCGACTTCGCATAGCGAAGCCTCCAACACCTGCAAATCGGCAACCAGCTCCAACGCCGTGCGGTAGCCCGCCTCGATCTCCCTCGCGCCGCCATTGGCCGAGGGAAGCACCGGGAGCCGCGCCCGCATGAGGAGCACACACTGCCGCCACGGCTCATCCCCATGCCCGGCGAGGATCGGCCTCGACCGCTCGCCCAGCTCGCCAATGAGCCGCTCGCGCACCGCGCGCAACGGCTCGCTGACGGGCTGCACCGAGGCCGAGAGCGTCATCTTCGCCGCCAGCGTGGCGAGCTGCCGACGCAGCATTTGCAACGAATTGAGCCGCAGGGTGGCGAGCGTTTCCTCCGTTACCTCCGGGGTCACCAGCGGGTGGCCATCGCGGTCGCCCCCTACCCAGGTGCCAAAGCAGAGGCGCGGGTAGCGCCCGGCGATCAGGGCGGGGTCCCACCCGGCGGCTTCCCAAGCAAAGCGGTAGCGCTCATCGAGCCGGGGGAGCACGGCGGGGAAAACTTCGCGCAGGTAGTGGAGGACGTTGCGCAGCTCGTCGGTGACGAGCGGCTTGTCCGTGAGAATCTCGCCCGTGCGCCAGAGCCGCTCCAGCGTGGCGGAGGTGCGCTCGCGCAGGGAGGCTACTTCGGAAGGCGTGCGCGAGGGGTTCTCGCGCTCCTCAATAAGGGTATACAGCGCCCGGTGTTGCTCCAGCACGGCGAGGCGCTTGGCCTCTGTCGGGTGCGCGGTGAGCACCGGCTCCACGCGCACGTGGCCCGCCGTCTCTGCGATCTGCTCGGGGGTAAAGCCGCTCTCGCGCAGCCGCGCAAGCTGCTGGCCCCAGAGCCCGTGCTCGGCGGCAAGCCCCTCGGTGCTCTCGCGCAGCGAGCGCATCTCGGCGGCGGCCAGCTCCTCCACCATGTTTAAAAGCTGGAAGGCGATGGAGTAGACCTGCCCGATACGTGCGGGCGGCTCGGCCTCCTGCGGCGGAAGCGCCCCGCGCCAGGGGAGAAACTCGGCCATCTCTTCCTGGCCGAGGTCGGTAAGCACCCCGGCAAAGCAATCCATGAGGAAGCGGAGGTCTTCCTCGATCTTTTTGAAACCGGCTTTGAGATAATCTGGCTGTGTACCCATGGGCTCCGCTTTTGTAGCGGCCAGACCCCCGGGGCGGAAATCGTTTTCTTCACGAAACCCCCGAGAAATGCCGCTCCACCCCGGCGAGCTGCCGATTAAGGAAGCGGTCCATCTGGGGGAAAAGCGCATCCACCCAGCGGTGCAGCCATGGGCAGAGGGTGTAATCAAGGGTAAGCACCACTTCAGTAAGGTCGGCTTGCTGGGGGAAAAATTCTGCAATTGCCACCAGATCCAAGCTTCCCCGACACGATTTGAAAACCGCCTGCCCCCGGCCCGGTGCGGGCACCTCCTCCAGCACCACTTCGGCCTCCAGCCCACAGGGGAGCCGGAAGGCCAAGGCAAACGCACCATCCCCCGTCTCCCCGGCGGTACAGATATCGGCCAGCGCGAGCCGGTACTCCCCCAGCCGGGCAAGCCGCGAGCGCGCCTGCTCCACACCCAATGCCACGTGGAAGGTTTTTTGGATCAACATCTCCTCCCCGCTCGAGCAAGTCGGGAACCATCGGCAGTTCTCCAGAGTATACCAGTACGTCACGACGTCTTCAAAGCAGACACTAGTGTCGCTTTTCACAACAGCGCCCGATTTTAGAATTTACGCACCATGGCCAGCGCCTCTTCGAGCCGCCGCGTGGGCTGGTTCTGCCGCAGCCGGGGGAATTTGCCGCCGATGAGCACATAATCCCCCTTGCAGGTGAGCATGAGCTTGCCTTCGCGAACCTCCACGCGGGAGATTTTCTTACCCGCCGCCACGAGCTTGAGCCGGGCGAGCGTGGCGAGGTTCTCCACCGCTTCGGGGAAGCGGCCAAACCGGTCGCGCCAGGTTTTGAGCAGCGCGTCGAGCTGCGGGTGGGTGGCGGCCTCGGCCAGCGCGCGGTACGCGGCGATGCGCGTCTGCGGCTCGGAGATAAAGGTGGAGGGGAGAAACGCCGGGGCCAGCTCGGCACCGCCATCGCGCACGAAGTCGCTCTCGCGGGTGGCCACGAAGTCGAGGCTGGTAGCCACCTCCACGCGGGTGCGCACCTGCTCGCCTTTGAGCTTGGCCACGGCTTGGCGCAAGAGCTGGCAATAGAGATCAAACCCCACAGCGATGATATGGCCGCTCTGCTGGGTACCCAGGATGTTTCCCGCGCCGCGAATCTCCAAATCGCGCATGGCGATCTTGAAGCCCGCGCCGAGCGAGGAGTACTGCCGGATGGCGTTGATGCGCTTGCGCGCTTCGCCCGCCATGAGGTCGCGCGGGATCATCAGGTACGCATACGCCTTCTGCTGCGCGCGGCCCACACGGCCCCGGAGCTGGTAGAGATCCGCCAGCCCGAAGCGGTCTGCCCGGTCGATGATGATGGTGTTGGCGTTGGGGATATCGAGCCCGCTTTCGATGATCGTGGTGGAGAGGAGCACATCCGCCTCGCCCGCGACGAACCGCCGCATGACGTCCTCCAGCTCATCGGCCTCCATCTGCCCATGGCCGATGACGATGCGCGCCTTGGGCACGAGCTTGCGCAGGCGCGTGGCCATCCCCTCGATGGAGCCGACGCGGTTGTGCAAAAAGTAGACCTGCCCCTGCCGCGCCAGCTCGCGGCGGATGGCATCGCGGATGATGCGCTCATCATACCCGCAGATCACCGTTTCCGTGGGGATGCGGTTTTGCGGCGGCGTCTCCAGCACCGACATATCCTTCGCCCCCATGAGGGAGAGGTACAGAGTACGCGGGATCGGCGTGGCCGAAAGGGTGAGCACATCGACCCGTTTGAAGAGTTCTTTGAACTTCTCTTTATGCAGCACGCCGAAGCGTTGCTCTTCATCGATCACCACCAACCCGAGGTCTTTAAAGCGGACATCCTTGGAGATGAGCCGGTGGGTGCCGACAACGATATCGACCGTGCCATCGCGCAGCCCTTCGAGCACTTTGCGCTGCTCGGCGGCGGTGCGGAAGCGGCTCAGGGTTTCGACGGTGACGGGGTAGTCCGACATCCGCTCGCGGAAGTTCTGGTAATGCTGCTGGGCGAGCACGGTGGTGGGCACCAAGAGCGCCACCTGCTTGCCCCCCATGACGGCTTTGAACGCGGCGCGGATGGCCACCTCCGTCTTACCAAAGCCGACATCGCCGCAGATGAGCCGGTCCATCGGGCGCTCGCTCTCCATGTCGCGCTTGGTGTCGGCAATGGCGGTGAGCTGGTCCGCCGTTTCGCGAAAGAGGAAGGAGCGCTCAAACTCGCCCTGCCACGCATTATCCTCCCCGAAGGCGAAGCCGGTGGCCGTCTCGCGCTCAGCGTGCACGGCGAGGAGCCGCGCCGCATAGTCAAACACGGCCTTCTGCGCCAGCGCCTTGGCGCGCTGCCACTTGGCATCGCCCAACTCGGAGAGCTGCGGGTTGCGCTTGCCCACGCCCACGTAGCGGGAAACGAGGTACGCCTGCTCCAGCGGCACGTAGAGCTTGGCCTCCTGCGCAAACTCCAGCACGAGCACTTCCTCCTCCGTGCCATCGGGCCGCTCGAAGCGGGTAAGCTCCACAAAGCGGGCGATACCGTGCTCCAGATGGACCACGATGTCGTCCTCCACCAGCTCGGAAAAGTCGATCTGCGCGCGGTTGGCCTGTTCGCGCGCGCGCCGCATGGCAAGCCGCCGGGCGCGGGTGTTGCGGTAGCGGCCAAACAGCTCGGAGTCGGAGAGTAGAGCCAGCTTTGCGGAGGGGAGCAGGAAGCCGCCGCTCAGCGTGCCGATGCGCAGCTCCAGAGCGGGGTGGCTGCGCTCGGGCTCGGGCAGGAGGTCGAGGAAGCGTTCCCGCTCGCCCTCGTTGTTGCAAAAGATGACGACGCGCCACCCGCCCCCGAGCCACTCCGCAAGCTGGAGAAAGAAGGCGCGGCGCTTACCCGCCTCGACGACAAGATCCCCCGCCTCAAACTCACCCAACCCGTGGTGTGGGCAGAGCGGCTCTTCCCCCTCCTCCGTATCGGCAAGGAGCGAGGCGGCGGCCCACTCCACCCCGGCATCAATATCAAAGAGGGTATCGCCCGAGCGAATCACCCCGCGCAGGGGGATATTTTCGGCTCCCGCCCCCTCGCCCAGCAATACTTCAGCCTGATCGACGGGCTGCACGGTGGTCTGCGCATCAAGGTCGAAGTGCCGGAGCGACTCCACCTCATCGCCAAAGAACTCCACCCGCAGCGGAAGGGTGTGGTGCCATGAGAAGAGGTCCACAATGCCCCCGCGCACGGCGTACTGCCCGCGCACGGCGACTTGCGGCACCCGCTCGTACCCGGCCTCCTCCAGCTTGCCCGCGAGCACCTCGGGCTCCAGCCGCTGGCCGGTGGCCAGCTCCAGCCGGAGCGCGCGCAGCCCCTCGGGCGGTGGCACGGGGTCGTTGAGCGCGCCAACCGTGGTGACCAAGACGCCCTCCTCCATCTGCACCCAGCGGTCGAGCGTTTGCAGCCGGTCGGCGGCGATCTCCGGGTCGGGCACGGCGTTTTCGCCAAGGCCGATCTCGGCTTCCGGCAAAAAGAGTGCCTCCGGAGCCCATTGCAGCAGCTCGTTGTGCACCTGCTCCTGCGAGCGCGCATCGGCCGCCAGCAGCCAGACGCGCCCCCCCACCCGCCGCACCAGCAGCGCGGCCACGAGCGCCCGAGCATTCGGGTGGATGCCGGGGAAGACGACGCGCTCTGCCCGGCCCACGGCCCGCAGCCGGGTGGCCAGCGGGCGGGCCTTGGCGGCCAATGCCAGAAGGTCTTCGCTCAAAAATCGTGCCTCTCTGCGGCGGCAAACGCGGCCTGTAGCGCCGCCCCCCGCTCTTGCGCCAGCAGGCGGCCCCCGAGCCGCGCCACCGGCTCCACGCCGCGCCACGAGCTGGTAAGGAAACATTCGCGCAGCCGGGGGAGATCGGCCCTCTCCAGCAGTTGCTCCACCGCACCATGGCGCGCGAGCAGCCACTCGCGCACGACCCCCGCGCGCGCACCGCTCTCCAGCGGCGGCGTGACCAACGCGCCATCCTCCCGCACGGCAAAGACATTGGCCATGCAGGCCGACACCAGCTCGCCCCGGGGAGTGAAGAGGAGCGCCTCGTGGGCTCCGGCCGAACGCGCGGCCTCCAACGCAAGCAGGTTGGCCCAGTAGTTGGCCGTCTTGAGGCCTCCGGGCAGCGGCACGTGCGCCGCCTCCTGCTCGACCACCACGCATTCGCGCGGCAGCTCCTCCGCGCGCGGCTCGCCAAAGACGTAGAGCCGAGGGGCCGCCACGGGCGCACCCGGCGCGCCATCTCCGGCGGTGAGGTAGATGCGCGCAAACACCGGCCCGGGCGTGTAAACCTGTTGCAACAGCTCCCCCGCCGCAGCGAGCGCGCCCGGCTCGCACCGCCAGCCGAGCCGCTCGCACCCGCCTCCCAACCGGGCAAGGTGCGCCTCGAGAAACTCGGGCCTCCCTCCCCGCACGGCAAGGCTCTCGAAAAGCGCCATGCCGTAGCGGAAGCCCCGGTCGCTCAAAGGGACGCCGGGGCACGGCTCAAAGCCGGTGCCCTCCCATACCCAGCCGGGGTGCGTGGTCATCAAAAGGGAGATCAAATCGCGGGAATCACCCCGCGTAGCCCAAGCCTACCCGAGCTTCTCCAGCGTGGCTTTGATCGCCGCAAAATCCGGCAGATCCTTCGGCGTAGGGGTTTGCTCGGCGTACTGGATGACGCCCTCGCGATCGATCACAAACGCGGCACGCGCGGAGACGGAGCCGAGCCCAAGCAAATCTTCGAGCAGCACGCCGTAAGCGGCGGCGGCGGTTTTATTGAGGTCGCTTGCAAGCGGGATCGCGATCTTCTCCTTCTGCGCCCACGCCTCTTGCGCAAAGGGGCTATCCACACTCACCGCGACCACGCGCGCGCCCAATGCCTCGTAGGCTGAAAGCCCGGCGCTGATCTCGCAGAGCTCCTGTGTGCAGACGCCGGTAAAGGCGAGCGGGAAAAAGAGGAGCACGGTATTGCCCTTGCCGAAGTGGCTGGAGAGCGTAATGTCCGCAATGCCATCCGCGTTTTTGGATTTGAGGGTGAAATCGGGTGCTTTGGTGCCAACAGAGAGTGCCATATTCGTAGAGTGTACCCTCCTTTTCTATTCCCCGAACCTCCAAACTGCAAATTGAAATGGAACCTCTCTGGTGGCTGATCACCGCGTTTCTCATGCTGGCCGGGCTGGCAGGCACCGTCGTCCCGCTAGTCCCGGGGACGGTGCTCATCCTCTGCGGGGCGGTGTTTCACCGGCTCATGCTCGGGCCGGAGCAGGGGGCCGGGTGGGTGACGTTGGTGGCGCTCACGGTACTCATGCTTCTTTCCCAAGCGCTCGATTTTTTAAGCGGCTCGCTCGGGGCCAAGTACTTTGGGGCCTCGCGCTGGGGGGCGATCGGGGCGATCATCGGCGGGGTGGTCGGGATCTTCTTCGGCATCCTCGGCCTGCTCATCGGCCCGTTGGCGGGGGCGCTGCTGGGCGAGTTGCTCGGCGGGCGCGGCATTCTCCCCGCCACCCGCTCCACGTGGGGCACGCTGCTGGGCACCGGGGCGGGGCTGCTGGCAAAGGTGCTCATCGCCCTGATCATGCTCGGCTGGTTCCTGCTGGCCCTACTTTTCTGACCACGTGGGGATCGGCTCGCCGTCCGAATACTCCCCTTGAGTCTGCGCAAGGGACTCAAAATACGCCTTTGGCATCACGCGGACGTGCCCGTCGAGAAAGAGCGTGCCCGCCTCGCCGCGTTCATCAAGGCGGACGTTATTGCCACTCTTGAGGCCCGGGGAGATGCCATACCCCTGCGTACCCCACGCCGTCCAGTAGCTATCTGCCACGATAAAGAAGAGCGCGGGCTCCCGCACCAGCGTCACCTTCTTGGCCACGCGGATGGTGGTGGAGAGGAGCTTGCCGCCGGGGGGCGTCCAATCCCGCATCCCGTAGGTGGCGGGAGTGCCGCTGGCCACGCGCTGGGTGCTCGGCGCCTTCTCCGGGCCAAAGGGGGCAAAGCGCGGGTCGTAGAAGGCGCGCTCATCCGGCAGGTAACCGTTATTGAAGAGCGTCGCCGTCCAGAAGCGGTATTGGCCCTTGGGCGTCTCCGCAGAGCTGGCGTAGGCACGCGGCATGATCGCCCCGCCATTCTCCGTGACAAACGTGGTCAACGCTACGCCGATCTGCCGCAGGTTGCTCACGCTGCGCGCGTTGAGAGACGATTTGCGCGCCATGGAAACCACCGGGAATGCCAGCAGAAGCAGCAGCGCCAACACCGCTATCGCGAGGAGGGCCTCTATCAGGCTGAATGCGTTCCGGTTCTTCACGGAGAAAATCTTTCTTTAGTTATTACTATGTTAAGCTGATCCAGCCAGCACGTCTGCGAGGCGTGAGTTGTAGGCCGTCTCTGTGAGGCGGCGGTTCAACCCCATGGCGTTTCACAGAAACGCCCTACAATTTCCGATCCTCGCACCGAACCTTCAAACGATCTAACGTAGTAATGTTGGAGCGGTTTAAATCAATCTATAGCCATTTTTTAAAAACGCTCTATCCGCGCCGGCTCCGAGCCCGCCGCCACCCGAGTATAAGCAAACCACCCAGCGCCCACGCCGCCGAAGGCTCGGGCACCGCTGCGAACTGGACCTTCACGGCCCCATTCTCGATATTCCAGAAGTCCACTTCGTAGCCGGAAGTCTGGATCAGGAAGTCGCTCACGTCCACCCCGCTTAGGGTCCCGTAGTTAAAAAGCGTGTACTCCACCCCGACTTCGCCACCCCAGATGTCGAGCACCAAGCCCCCCGCCGCCGTGCTGCCAGTAAAGGTGCCGCCGCCGAAGATCAGCGATTCGCCCAGCTCCATGCGGAACGTTCCTCCAGCAGAAGCATCGAGGTGCTGGATGGCGAGCATGCCATCCCCCGCAGGGGCGATCACCGAATTTGCCACCCCGTGCGTGTAAACGCGGACAGACTTGCCCGCCCCGCCCACCAGTGTGCCCCCGCCCATGAGCGTGCCTTGCGTACTGACGGTGCCCACGTGCACGGAGAGGGAGGCGAGCGTCGAGCCCGGCTCGAAAATCGCCGCATCGCCGATCTCCAGCGTCCCCTCGTTGATGTTGATCGCCGTACCGTTGCGCAGGAAGTTTTCAGAAGCGCTCCCCATGCCCACATCCAGCCGGAGCGTGCCACCCCCGGTTTTATTGAAAACACGGTTAAACGGAACCACCGCCTTCGTTACCACCATACGGGCTCCTGTCTCCACGTTGAAGTTGAAGCCCGTGGCGGCCCCGTTGGAGTTGATCTGGACACCAAACAAGGCATCCACCCCACTGCGCACCGTGATACCGCCCGAGTTGACGGTCAGCGCCGAAGTGCCGTTCAACTTGAAGTCATCCGCCCCGGCGCGGACCTCTACCGAGGTGATGCCCAGGCCCGCCGTCATCTCCAACAAAGCGCTCGTGGTGGAGTTGAACACCAGCTCGGAGGCACTATTAAGAGCCGTGCCCGGGGTGTAATTCGAACCAGCATTGAAGTTCGTATTGAGCCCACCGCTCCAAAGGCGCTCATCGGCAAGGGCCGGGGACGCCGTTGAGACCACGAGGGTAAGCAGAAGGGCCGAGGTGAGAAGACGAGGTGTTTTCATAGAGGGATAATTCGTATTACTTTAAAACAGAGGAAGAAACAAGCGGAAAATTCGTAGCCTTTGGGTGGGTGGCCGCAGCGGGGCTGTGGCCGATGCGCAACGCGCGCAAGTAGCCGGAGAAATAGCCCAGTCCCTTGCCATTACCGTAGCCGCCAAAAATAAAAGGAGTGATGGTCTGGACCACCCCGCCCGGGCACGGAAGCGTGGCGCTCTGCCCGTTGACCGTAAGGCGCACCTGCTCCAGATCGTACTCCACGCGGATGTGGGACCACACCCCTTCAGGCACCTTCAACCCACCGGGGAGCACCCGGACTCGCTGCCCCCGGTCCATCCACTGGCCGCCGAGTTCGCCATTGGTCAAGGTCAACACCAGCGCCCCCTGGCTATAGCCCCGGGCCGTGCAAAGGACGCGGGGGCGGGAGCTTCCCGTCGGCTTGATTTCAAACTCCAGCGTGAAGCTGCCTCGAGGGAGTGTCTCCTCGGGGAGGTAGAGGAAGTTCCCCTTGCCATCAAAGCGCAGGCAGGGCGAACCATCCTCACTCACCCACGCGGGGGCCGTCTGGTGGGCGTTGGCCGGGTAGGCGGTGCGGAGGTGGCGCTTGGCGAAGGCCGCCATATCAAACGGCGTACCGCCCGCGAGCCCTTCGAACGCGGGGCCGCCTGTCGTAGCCACGGTGGCCCCACCCTCCGGCGTGAGCCTCGCGACGATCTCCGGCACCCGGCTCCGCGAAACGGTGACGCTAACGGGCCCCCCGGTCGTTTCCGACCAGACCGGCAGGCTCACCGCCTCCCCCGAGAGCGCAAAGGGAAGCACCGGCTCGCTCCGGTAAATCTTCCCCGAAACCGTGACGACGCGCATCTGCAATGGCGCATCGTTCCGCCATGGCCGAACGACCGCTTCAAAATCGGCCTCCTTCTCCAGCAGCGGGTGCGGGATCAGTGGCAAGAGCGTGGGCTTGCGCACCTCCAGCGTCACCCCGTCGCGCTCGGCAACGGCGACGCTCTCGCCCGGCTTGAGCCCGGCCACCGGAAAGCGGTGGGTAAAACGGTTGCTCTTGAAAGTGAGGACGGCACTCTCCGCCGGGCTGATGAGGAAGAACCCGCCGCGCGCGTTGGTGGAGTTGACGCCGTCATCCGTCCGGAACGGCACGCTGAGGCCCCCCTCTCCTTCCTTTGCCGTGAGCCGGTAGGAGGCGCGTTTGTACTCCGGGCGGGTCCAATCCACAAAGCGCCGCAGGGTACCGTTTTCCACGGAGATGCTCCCCTCAAACGGCATCGGGTTGCGCATGGCCTGCCATTGCAGCATCACCAGCGCTTCGCCCTCGCGCGGGGCGAGTTCGCCACGGGGGTCCACGGCGTAAAGCTCGCGCGAATCCTGCACCACCTCCACGGTGGAGATCGGCTCGTCGCACACCACGCGCCCTTTGGCAATGACCTCCCCGGGAGCGGCCCCCGGCTTGAGCTCGAAGGTGGCACTTACCGGGCGGAGCAAGTCGCGAAGCGGCACTTTGGTTGCCTTGTAGTTGAGGTTCCACGTAGGAAAGAGGCGGATCGCCTCCAGCCCGGCTTCCCACTCCGTCACCGTGCCGTTGGCCGCCGTTACCTTGAGCGAGGGGCGCACCACCGGCTCGGCGGCAAGTCGTTCGCTCGGGAGGGCGAAGCGGTGGGCGGCCAACCCATCGCCTGCGAGGGTAGCGGCCTCAAACTGCTCGACGACCCGCCCATCCAGCGCCTTGAGGGCCAGCTCCACCTTCCACGGGCCGGGGGCGCTGCCGTCGGGGATGGCGAGCACCTCCACCTCCAGCCGCTCGCCGAGCTTCAAGTAGGGCCGCAGGGAAACGACGAGGTTGGGCACCGTAGGGTCATCGCCCGGCAAGGGGGCTGGCTCCCGCCCGGCGGCGCGGTCCACATGGTGGCGCACGATGCGCAAGGTGGAGAGGCTGTTCGTCAACGTCGGGCCGACAGAGGTGTTTTCATTCAGTTCATCCCACTCCGGCATGGCGATGAAATCGGCCTGCGCTTGCAGTGACATCTCCAACCCATCGCGGAGCCGCGAGGTCCCCTCCTCGGGGTTGATGCGGCGGCTCGTCATGACGTTGATGTAGCCCACCTCCGCATCCAGCCCGAGCAGCTTCCCTTGGTACGGCGCTTCGGCGAGAATGCCGTGGAAAACGGGGATGAGCCAGTCTTGGTAGAAGGCGCGGTCGAACGTGCCATCGGGCCGGTTGGTATGGCTGCCGCCCGCCCACATGAGGCCGTCGCTCACGTCGAGCCACTCGCGCAAATGGGCGCGGAAGGATTCCAGCGTGGCCTTCCCGATCCCCGAAGGGCTTTGGAACTCGCGCAGCAACGAAGGGCGGCGCAAGGTCACATCCGCAACGAAAAGGAACTGGTCGCCCAGTTCCTCGCGCACCGCTTTCTGAAAGGCAGCCCACCCGGAGGGGGCTCCCCGGTCTACCGCGTAGGAAAGAACGAGCACCTTCCCCCCCACCCGCAAGACATGCGGAGAAGCCAGCGCCCGCCGAGCCAATGGCAGGAAGAGCCGCAGCCGCTCGGGGAGCTTCTCAGAGTCGTCGTAGCCACTCACCTCCATCACCAACGGTACGGGCGCGGGATGCGCGGGGGCGCTTTTCTCCAGCGTATCGAGCATTTCCAGAAACGCCGTCCCCTGCCACGGGACCGACCCGAGCAAGCTGCCCACCCCGTTAAACCCGTAGTCGCGCAGGATCTCCTGCGTTCTGAGGAAGCTGGCCGAAGAGACGATGTTGTATGGGCGCTCCGAGGCTTCGGTGCGGCGGTCGAAGAAGAGCGGGCGATCCACCCAGCGGCGTTGGAGCGGGTTGCTAAAGAGGTCGTACTTCGGCTGCGTGCGGGTAAAGAAGAGCGTCTGCGGCAGGCGCCGCCGGTGCGCTACCTTGGGCACCTCCGCTCGCTGCTCCGGCACCACCCGCGCCTGCTCTGCCACGGGAGGCGGCTCGCTGGCAAAACACTCCACGGAGAGGAGCGCACCAAGAAAAGGCGAGCCCCCGGAGTGTTCATTGCCGACCCGCACCTGGCTATCGGGCTCGAAGTCGGGCCGCATCGTCTCGGGCACCTTCCGCTTCACCTCCGGGCGGCCGGGCACCGCGAGCGTGAGCAGCCGCTCCGCTTCCAGATCCCACGCCGCCGTCACGGTCGTCCACTCCCCCAGCGGCGCGGCCTCTGCGGGGAGGCTCGCGGTCACGTACGTTTTATCGGCACGGTTGTAGTAGCGGAAGCTCAGCTCGCCCCGGCGGTAGTGGAGCACCAGCCCATCCCCGCCGGGGTGGTAGACGCGGAAGAGAATCTGCGGCCGCTCGCTCTCCAGCGCCGCGCGGAAGGTCACGCGCACCGCCCCCCGCAGCCCCGCAAACGCCTCTGGGGAAAGGGTGACGGCATCCTTCGGCCCCCGAAGCTCCAGCGCGGGGCCCCGGTCGGTATCCACCCAGCCGTCTCCCTCCTCCACCGTCACACTCGCCGTCGCGGGGCCACCGGCTGCATCGCGCAAGACGCCATCTGCCACCGGCGTGAACCGGAAAGAGGCCACCGGCTTCTCCTGCGCGCGGGCAGGCACCCCATTGGCTAAACCGAATAATAACCCCATAAGAATCGTCTGATAAAATGGCCTCAAGAAGCGCATAATTCGTATTACCTTACATCTTTTTTCCTGTCAACTCCGGGCTTCCAAAATTAACATCTCCTCCTGCATGTCCGGCAAACGCCCCTACGTAACCCAAAAAGATGTCGCCCGCTTGGCAAATGTTTCGCAATCGGCCGTGGCCGCCGCGCTGGGCGGCACGAGCAAGATCCGCGTCAGCGAGGAAACGCGCCAGCGCGTGCTGCAAGCGGCGGCGCAGTTAAACTACACGCCCAACCAATCCGCCAGCATCACCCGCAGCGGGCGCAGCCGCCAGGTAGCGCTACTGGTGCTTGGCACGCTGTTGCAGACCGTCTTCCACCGGCTGCGGCGGCTCGCCATCTGCCTGGAGGAGCGGGGCCTGCGCGTCGTCCCGTTTGATCTGCAATGGATGAACCGCACGCTGGAGCAGGCGTGGGACGAAGCGTTGGCCGCCCGGGCGGAAGGGATCATCCTCTCCTCAAGCTTCGGCACGATCCACCCTCCGATGCACCGGCGGCTGCTCAATAGCCCGGTGCCGGTGGTCTCGCTCTGTGGCCCTTCGATCCCGGGCATCCCCCTCATCGCGCCGGACTTTCGCAGCGCCTTCCGAGAGCTGACCAGCGAGCTGATCCGCCGCAAACGCCGCCGCCTTGCCTTCCTCAAGCGCTACCGCAAGGAAGACCCGATCCGCCAGATCGATTGGAAGCGTGCCGAGCGCACACTCGGCTTTCTCGACGCCGTGCAGGATGCCGGGCTTAAGGAAAGCGCCATCCTCCACGAAGTGTGGAACCACCACCCGGAGCACCCGCTCAACGAGCACGACCTCGGTGCGCTGGGCCTGGAGGAGCTGCTCGCCAAAGGCCCGCCGCCCGACGCGCTCGTCTGCGCGAATGACAACTTTGCCCTCGGAGTCCTCACCGCCGCACGCCGCCACGGGGTGGATATCCCCCGGCAAATGGCGGTGACCGGCTGCGACGGCGAGGAGTGGACCCGCTACGGGGCTCTACCGATCACCACCATCTCCCAGCCCTCCAACGAGCTGGCCGAGCGAGCCGCCGAGGTGATGAGCACCCTCCTCCAAGGTGGTACCGCGCCCGAGGAGCCGGTGCTCCTGCCGTGCGAGATTTGCTGGCGGGAATCGAGTTAGATGATTTGCCACCTCGGGGCAAAAAAGGGCCATTGTAGGGCGTCTCTGTGAGACGCCTTGGGGTTAGGCTGCCGTCTCACCGAGACAGCCTACAGTTCATGTTTTGCGACATCCCGAAACGCCATCCGCAAATCAGGGGGCTCATCCCATTTCTCCGAACGCAGGGACTTTCGATCTTTCTTTACAGCGGCCAATAGTGGCTATCCGGCGTCGCGCGCGGGCCAAAAAGCGCCTGGCCAACGCGCACGACCGTGGCCCCCTCTTCAATCGCCAACTCGTAGTCGCCCGACATCCCCATGGAAAGCTCGTGCAGCGGCCCAGCCGCCGTCTGCCCGGCGAGCCGGTCGCGGAGCTCGCGCAGCCGCGCAAAACAGGGGCGTACGAGCTCGTGGTCCTTACTAAAGAGCGCCAGCGTCATCAACCCTTTGGGGCGCAAGGCAGGGTACGGCTCCAGACCATCCAGAAACCGGGCCACGGCATCGGGGGGGAGGCCAAACTTCGTCTCCTCCCCCGAGGTATTGACTTGCACATACACCTCCAGCTCCCGCCCCTCCAGCACGAGCCGCTCGTGAAGCGCAGCGGCCGTGTGCAAGCTATCGAGCGCCTGGAACCCCGATGCAAACCGCGCCACATAACGCGCTTTATTGGTTTGCAGATGCCCGACCACCACCCAGCGGAGGGGAAGATCAGCCAATGCCTCGGCTTTGCCGCGAGCCTCCTGCACCTTGTTTTCGCCAAACTCGGAAAGCCCCGCGGCATAGGCGAGCCGGAGCGTCTCGGCCGGCACGGTTTTGCTGATCGGCAGCAACCGCACCACCGGAGTGCCGGCGCGCCGGGCAGCCTCCGCAATCCGCTGGCGAACGAGGGCAAGATTTTCAGAAATCGGGTGCATTATGTCGTAGGGGTTGAGTTTGTGAAAAGCCGGGGGCGGAAGTGAACCGCCAAGTGAAACCCAAGCCCGATGGCCAACCCCCAGAGCGCACCCCCAAGCCCGAGGAACTGGATATTGGCCGCCGTCGCCAAAAAGGTAACAAGGCTTGTTTCGCGGCGCTCCGGGTCGGCCAGTGCATTGGCAAGGCTGCCGCCGATGGCGCTGATCAACGCCAACCCGGCAAGCGTTACCGTAAACGCCTTGGGCAATGCCATGAAAAGCGCCGCCAACGTCACCCCAAACACCCCCACCGCGAAATAGATACACCCCGAAAACACCGCCGCCTTGTAGCGTTGGCGGGCATCTTCATGCGCCTCGGGCCCGGTGCAGATCGCAGCGGAGATGGCCGCGATATTGATCGGGTGCGAGCCAAAGCACGCCATCACCGCGGAGCAAAGGCCGGTAAGGATGAGGATCGGGTTTGCACTGGTGCGGAAGCCGTCGTTTCGCAAGATCAACATCCCCGGCATGTACTGGCCCGTAAGCGTGATCACAAAGAGCGGCAACGCCACGCTGAAAAGCGAAGTCGTCGTAAACTCCGGCCGCGTAAAGATCGGCCGCGTCGCGCTTAGGTGCACGCCTGCCAGATCGACCTGCCCGCGCAGGAGCAACACCCCCACCCCAGCCACCAGCACCCCAAAGACCGCGTAGCGTGCCGTGTGGCGGCGCAGGAGTGCAAAGGTGAGCAGGAGCCCCCCCACCAGCACAGGATCAAGCTGAATCGTCTGGAACACCCCCACTCCAAACTGAAAAAGGATGCCCGCCAACAACCCGGAGGCAATCCCCTTGGGAATGCGGGAGACGAGCCGCTCAAACGCCCCGGAAAGCCCCAGCACCACAAAGCCGAGCCCGGAGAGAAGGTAAGCCGCTACCGCCTCGCCATAGGAAATCTGCGGGAGCGCCATCGCCAGGAACGCCACCCCGGGTGTGGACCACGCCGTCACAATCGGCTCGCGGGTGCGCAAGCTAAGAGCCACCCCGGAGATACCGATCCCGAGCGAAACCGCCCAAACCCACGAAGCAAGGTGTGCGGCATCCAACCCCGCGACCTCTGCCGCGCCGACAATAATGACAAACGTGCCACCGAAGTTGACGAGCGCCGCCATGAGCCCCGCCACCAGCGGAGCGAGGAGACCTGCGGTTCGCGAAGAGAAAGAAGAGGCTTCCATTACGCATTCCATCCTCCCACCAATCCCCGCGACCAAAAGACACAGATTCCGCTTTTCCAAAGAGCACAGATGAAGAATGATAACGGCTTGTGACTCCGTACTACCGCGAGCTGGCAAACCTTCTTCGCCGCCAGATCCGCAACGGCAGCCTCCGCATGGGCGAGAAGCTCCCCTCCATCCGCGAGCTGCGCAAACAAACCGGCCGCAGCATTACCACCGTGGTGCGGGCGCTTCAGCTTCTGGAGAGCGAGGGGCTTGTCTCCAGCCGCCCCAAGTCGGGCTACCACGTCATCGCCATGCGCAAGCCACCGGCGCGCCTTGGCCGCGCGCCGCTACGGCCCACGCCCACCCTCGTGGGCATTGCCGCGCAGGTACAGACCCACCTCCGCGAGACGATGGACTCTGCCCTCACCCCGCTGGGCCGGGCATGGCCTCCGGGGGATCTGCTGCCCGAGAAGGGGCTCGCCTCCGCCATTCGCGGCGCGCTACGTACCGGAGCGCGCCACCCGAGCCTGCTCGCCTACGAGCTGCCACCGGGCATCCACGCCCTCCGCGAGCAACTGGCCCGCCGCTCCGGCCTCTGGGGGTGCCCCCTGGAGCCGGATGACTTCATCATCACCGTCGGCTGTACCGAGGCGATCCAACTCGCCCTCTGGGCCACCTGCAAACCGGGAGACACGGTGGCTGTGGAGTCGCCCACCTTTTTCGGCATCCTGCAAATGCTCGCGCAGCTTGGCCTGCGGGTGCTGGAGATCCCCAGCCACCCGAGTGACGGCATCGACCTCGAAGCGCTGGAAGGGCTCTCCCGCAAGTACCGCATCTCCGCGATCCTGAGCATCCCGAGCTTCAATAACCCGATCGGCTCGTGCCAGCCGCAGGCGCACCGCAAAGCGCTCGCCCGGCTGGCCAACCGGCTCGATATCCCCATCATCGAAGACGATCTTTATGGAGACCTCGCCTTCAATGGCCAGCGCCCGTGGGTCGTCAAACACTACGATACGGAAGGGCGCGTCCTCCTCTGCGGCTCCTTCTCCAAAAGCATGGGGCCAGGGCTGCGGGTCGGGTGGGTCGCCCCGGGGCGGTACTACGACGCCGTCGTCGCCGCAAAGCTCGGCAGCACCTACGCCTCGCCGACGTTAATGCAGCTCGCCGTGGCCGGCTTCCTCAAAGAGGGGCACTACGACCGCCACCTGCGCGCCATGCAAAAGCAATGTTCCGCCCGCATGCACCGCTACCGCGCCGAGATCCTCGCCTCATTCCCCCCCGGCACTCGTGTGAGCGATCCGCAAGGCGGCTTCCTCCTCTGGGTGGAGCTACCGGGTGAGGCCGATGCCTGGAGCCTCTACCGCAAGGCGCTGGCCAAGGGCATCAGCATCGCACCTGGGCCGCTCTTTACCGCCAACGGCACCGGGCTGCACCACCACATCCGCCTGCATGGGGCGCTCCCCCCCACCCCGGGCAACCTGCAAGCCATCCGCGAAGTCGGGCGGCTGCTGGGAAGTATGCTATCTTAACCCTTGTGCGCCACCTCATCCTCCTACTCCTCTTTGCTATGACTCCGCTGCCCGCTACCGCGTCTGAAACCGCCACCTTTGCCGGAGGGTGCTTCTGGTGTGTGGAGGCCGTCTTCCAGCGTATCAAAGGGGTGGAAAAAGTCGTCTCCGGGTATACCGGGGGACAAACGGAGAACCCGACCTACGCCGCCATCTGCACCGGCACCACCGGCCACGCCGAAGCCGTGCAGCTGACGTTTGACCCCGCCGTTGTCTCCTACCGCAAGTTAGTCGATCTCTTCTGGCAAGCGCACGACCCCACGACCCTCAACCGCCAAGGGGCCGATGTCGGCACGCAATATCGCTCGGCCATCTTCACCCACACCCCCGAGCAGCAGGCAGAAGCCGAAGCCTCCAAAGCCAAGGCGCAGCCGAACTTCAAGCAGCCGATTGTCACCGAGATCACCCAAGCTCCGATCTTCTACGCCGCAGAGCGCGAGCATCAGGACTACTACAACCAAAACGCCACGCGAAACCCCTACTGCCGCATCGTCATCACCCCCAAGCTCAAGAAGCTCGGGCTGGAGACGAAAGACTAGCAACTCGAAATCATCGGGAAGGAGAAGTCGCCTCCATTGTATCTTGCTCCGGGTGCCCAATCGGTATCGTCCGCCCCACACTTGTCGCGTGGCGATTGGCGCGCACCCCGGCCAGATGGTCTGCCATGGCCGCCTCGGACCTACCTTCCCGGAACGCAAGGTCCGCCCGTAGTTTCAGAAGCTCGATAAGGACCGCCATTGGCTTGAGATGAGGGAAGCCGTGCTCCAGCCCGCTCCCGTAGTTGAGCTCCCAATCGCACTCAGGCAGGGCGGTAGCTTTTACGAAGAGCGCCAGCGCCTCGGCGTGCTTCTCCAGCAACGCTTTGGTGGCGGGAGCACCCGGCTCCGAAGCGCTGCCATTTTTGAGCAGCTTCGCCTCCTCGTCACTCAGCGGCTCTAAAAGCGCAAATGCCTGTCGATAGACTTCTGCCGCATTGGCATCGGCCCAAACCGACTTGACCTGCGCCACCAGTAGCAACAAAAGAAGGAGCACCTTTGGCATTCAGGCACCTTACCAACAACACTAGCGAAACTCCAACACGCCATTGGAAGCATTGCGTGCAGGCAGTTCCGGTGCCTTCAACTCAAAGCCGCCCTCGGTCTTCCGGTACTCAAAAAGTTTTCCGGAATACGGGTCGGGGAAGCGGCTCAAAGCCTCCTCCCCCTCCAAGCGTAGGGCTATGGCGGCCTTCAACATGGTAAAGCGGGTGGGATGTTTAAGGTCGTATTTATAAAAATCCCCAATGACCGAGAGCACAAGACGCGAGAGGAGACGGCTCCATTTCTTGTCCTTCAACTCGGCATAGAAAGCGGGAGTGAGCGCAAGCGCCTCTTTCGGCGGCAGACTCAAAATGGCGATGAGCGTTCGGTAGTCGTCGTTAAGCTGGTCAATATTCCACACTTGGTTTGAGATCACCGGGAGGGAGAGAAACGTTGCGGGTAGAGCCCTCCTAGTACCCAAAGATGGGGGTGCCCCCATCGCATGCTGCCTGCGCAACCATGGGATCGTCACCCGCCGCTCCTGCTCCAGCACCTGCGAAAAAGTGCTTCGCGGAGGCAATGACTCCAAGTGCCCAGAAATTTCCCGTAGCGCTGGTTCATCCAGCCAGGAAAAATCATTCGCTAGATAGAGCACCACCCTCGCCTCCATTGTACCTTGCGCCGAATACTCGAACAGCATGGTCTGCCCAGCACTCGCCACGTGGCGGCTGGCTCGTAGCCCGGCCACATAGTCCGCCACCGCAGCCTCAGACCGGCCCTCACGAATTGCCTGATGCGCTCGGAGTTGCAAAAGCTCTGCTAGAAGCAACATCGGCTTAAGGTGAAAGTACTCGAGATCCCGCCCACGCCGGTAGTCGAGCCCCCAATTGCATTCGGACAGGGCGGTAGCTTTTACAAAGAGCGCCAGCGCCTCGGCGTGCTTCTCCAGCAGCGCTTTAATGGCGGGATCACCCGGCTCCGAAGCGCGGCCATTTTTGAGCAGCCTCTCCTCCTCATCGCTCAGCGGCTCCAAAAGCTCGAATACCTGCCGGTAGACATCTGCCGCATTGGCCCCGGCCCAAACCGGCTTGGCCTGCACCACCAACAACAGCAAAAGAAGGAGCACCCTTGGCATTCGCCTACCTTGCCGAAAACGCTAGCGAAACTCCAGCACGCCATTCCACCCCTTGGCGTGGGGTACCTCGGGCGACCGCAGCTCAAACCCGTGCTCGGTCTTACGATACTCGAAAGGCTCGCCTGTATACGGGTTGGCCACTCTCGTCACGGCTTGCGGCCCCTCCAGACGAGCCGCCAATGCCGCCTCCAGCATGGCCATCTTCATCCCTATTCCCTCAGAAGCTTTTGCACCAACGGTGCGATCTCTCCCTTGGCGTTTAATGCACGCAGGCGGCCCTGTTTATCAAAGACCCAGAGGGTCGGCAGCGCGTTGAGGGCAAGGCTGCGGATGAGCGGGCTTTCCCACCCCTGCTGCTCCCAGATAACAGGCCAGCCGATGCTGCCTGCGCGGAGCCCGCCCTCCAGTGCCTCGCGGGTGGGATCAAGGCTCACGCCGATGATCTCCACGGCTCCGGGGGGAAACTGCCGCCGCACAAAGCCGACCTCCTCCAGCCCACCCATGCTGGGGGGCGACCACGTGGCGTAGAAGTAAACGAGCACGACCTTGCCCCGCAGCGCGGCGAGGTCCACCTCCTCGCCTTTGGCGGTGGCCCCCCGCAGGCGCACGGGGTGGCCAAGGAAAGAGAGGCGCTTTAGATCATCCGAGACGCGGGCGCGCAGATCATCGCTCTGCGCCACGCGCAAGGCTTCTTTGAGGAATGCCTCTTTGCGGCGCGGCTGGTCGTCGTAAAGGTTTGCGATCTCGGCCATGAGCGGGGCCACGCGGCGGTCATTAGGGTGGCCTTTCTGGAAAGCGAGCATCCCGGCTGTGAGCTCATCGCGCTCGGCGGGGGTGGGAAAGCGCGCACGCTGCATGACGATGGCGATCTTCGCAAACTCCACATCGGCCCGCCGCGCCTCGGGAGCGATGCGCCGGGTGGCATCCAGCAACTCCAGCGCGCTTTGGAAGGCACGGGGGTCTTCGGCAAGGTCGCTGCGCACGACCAGCAACCGTGCGAGGCGGAGGCGCGCATCGACGCCCCGCACATCATCCGGGTAGCGAGCCATGAAGCGGCGTAGCGCCTCTTCCTGCCCGGCCACGTAGGCAAGTCCGGCAGAGCGCACTTCCTCGCGAGAAGCGGGCGGGGTACGGGGCCCGGCGTCGAGCGCTTCGATAGCGCGCCACTCCGCATCCGCCGAAGCCAAGGCGGCAGCAGGGGCGACAACAAAAAGGAGTAAGGCAAAAAGCGTCGGCTTCATTCGGGAATGAGGAGGGTGGCCACAAGGGGCCGGTGGTCGCTGGCCTCCCGCCATTGGGGAGAGCGGAAGAGGTAGCTGCGGGCGCGGTCTACCCAAGGGGAGAGGGTCCGGTTCACGAACAAAAAGTCAATGCGCGAATAGGTATCGTTCACGCTCCAGTGGTGCGTCCACCGGTCGCCATGGGCATCCTCCAGCGCGAGGGGGGTGAGTGCATCCGGCGCGCCCCGCCGCCCGGAGATCTCCTGCAACGCGGCGTGGTCTTTGGTGTCGTTAAAGTCGCCAAAAAGCAGGAGCGGTGTCTGCGGCTCGGCGGCCAAGATGGCCTCCACATGGCGACGAACGAGGTGCGCCTCCTGCCGCCTTACGAGTGCCTCGCCCTCGCGCGAGGGGAGCTTCGACTTCAAATGCACGCCCAGAATCCGCACCGCGCGCCCCTGCCCTTGCACGGTGACATCGAGCACCCCACGGCTGATCTTCAGGCGCGCCCCACCCGCCTCAAACACTTCTTCGGAGAGCGAGCCGCGTGCGATGATCGGCAAGCGGCTCACCAGCGCCAGCCGCCGCGCCGGGTCTGCCGCCTGCACCAGCTCCCAGTGCGGGTAGTGGAGCCCCTTCTCCGCGAGCCTGCGGCGAAACTCGGCAAACTGCACTTCCGAGCCCATCTCGCAAAGGCCGATGATGTCGGGGCGGATCTCCTTAAGCACCTCGACGACCGCGTTGGCCGAAGCCTCGCTCTTGCCCGGGCGGGCGCGCCCCGGCTCGATGAGCGGCGCAAAGTTCTGCACGTTATACGCCGCAAAAACAACCTCCTCCCCCCGGAGCCATGCCGGAAGGAGGAGGCATAAAAATAACAAGGCGCGCGTTACCATCACCCGGAAGGCGCGCGAAAGCGGTACAGGCCTAAGCCTGCTGCGGCTTGGGCTCGGTGGCCGGGATCGCAGCGGTGGCAGGCACTTCCGCCACCGGGGCAACGGGGGCCGCCTCCGCAGCGGCGGGAGCCACGGGCGTGGTGGCCTGCGCGGTGTGCTGTAGGATCTCCTTGGGCTGCTGGATGACGGGCTCATCTGCCCGGGAAATCTGCCGGTGCAGGTCGTCCTTTGCCTTGGAGAATTCGTTGACGGCTTGGCCCAAGCCACGGGCCAGCTCGGGTAGGCGCTTGGCGCCAAAGAGAAGCAGGACGATCACCAGGATGATCAGCAAATCCGGCCCGGCCAGGTTAAAAAGACTCGCGATTGAGAACATAGCCCCCACTTTTACACCCATTTACCCCGGCTTGCAAAGCCGAAGTTCCTGATTCCCCACCGGTTTTACCGGAAGGGGCCGCTACTTCCCAAGGCAGAAGGTCGCGAAGATACGCCCGAGCACTTCCTCGGTATCGGCTCGGCCCACGATCTCGCCGATGGCATCGAGCGCGGCGCGCAAATCCACCGCCACCAGCTCGGAGGAAAGCCCGGCTTCCAATGCGGCGCGGGCGGCATCGGCATCCGTAGCGGCGCGGCGCAGGCACGCTTGGTGCCGGGCATTGATGGCGACGATGGCATCGCCCAACGCCGGGCCGCCGCCCATGGCGCGCTCGAAGATCGCTTCGCCCAGCGCCTCCAGCCCGCTGCCGCTGGCGCAGGAGAGGCGCACTCCGGACGCGGCCTCCCAGCCGGGGTGCACCCCAAGGTCTACCTTATTAAGCACGAGAAGCGCGCGCGCATCGGCAAACGCCGCATCCTCCGGCTCGGGCGGGGCGCTGGCATCCACCACGTGCAGCACGAGGTCGGCCTGCTCGACATTACGCCGGGTACGGGCGATGCCCTCCTCCTCCAGCGCGTCGGCAGTGGCGCGCACGCCCGCCGTATCCACCAACCGCAGCGGCAGCCCGCGCAGATTGATGACTTCCTCAATCGTATCGCGAGTGGTGCCCGGGGTGGCGGAGACGATGGCGCGCTCCACTCCCAGGAGCCGGTTTAAAAGGCTCGATTTGCCCACATTGGGCCGCCCGTAAATGACCGTGCGCACTCCCTCTCGCAGGATGCGCCCTTGCCCCGCCGTGGCTAGCAGCTCGGCGATAATGCCGCGCGCCGAATCGAGCCGCACCAAGAGGGCGGCCCCAGTCTCGGGGTCGATGTCTTCTTCAGGAAAGTCGATATACGCCTCTACATGGGCGAGGAGATCCAAGAGCAGCTCGCGCACCGCGCCCACGCGCTCGCCGAGGCGGCCTTCAAGCTGGTCTGCCGCCGCGCGCAGGGCAAGGTCGGTGCGGGCGTTGATGAGGTCCATCACCGCTTCGGCTTGGGTAAGATCCATCCGCCCATTGAGAAAAGCGCGCCGGGTAAACTCGCCCGGCTCCGCGAGCCGCGCCCCAGCCTCCAGCAGCCGCCCAAGCACCCTGCGGGTGACCAGCACGCCCCCGTGGCAGCCGATCTCCACCACCGGCTCGCCCGTGTAGCTGCCCGGGCCGGGGAAGAAGGTGAGCAACACATCATCCACCTTCGCTCCCGCTGCATCCACAATCTGCCCGAAGTGCTGAACTCTCGGGCGCAAGCCACCGGCCCGCCCGCGAAACACCGCCTCCGCCAACGCCTCGGCCCCCGGCCCACTCACCCGCAAAAGGGAGACCGCGCCCACCCCCAGCGGGGTGGCAATAGCGGCAATGGTATCGTACAACATAGCGGCTACTCCTCACGCCCCATGCGCCGGGCGCGCAGCCAGTTGCGAACGGCAAAAACGGGGAAAAGAAGCATGAAGAGGTACATCACCGGCGGCACCTTCTCCTCGGCGGAGTGGAGCTCGAACACGCGCAGGACAAAAAGAATGCCGACCGCAGCAAACACGACGGCCAAGATATAACAGAGCGCTTTCATCAGCGGACAGCCTCGCCTACCACTCCCCCCTCCGGCAAGACCGGAGAGCGGCTCCACTCCTCCAGCAAAGTCCGCAATGCCCCATTGGCGGGCTGGCGGCCAAACCAGAGCTCAAACATCCGGTAGCGGACCACCTCGTCCCCACTTGCAAGGTGCGATGTCGGCTCACGCAAAATCCGATCTTCGAGAAAAAGGATCATTCGCTCTCCTTTTTTTACCCACGCAACATGGCCGTCGCTATCCGCAAAAGGTACCTTCATCTCCACCAGAAAGGGGGGCACCCCCTTTGCAACCTTGCCTTTAAAAACCTTCTCCACCCGCACCCGGGGTAAGATGGATAGGATGCGGAACGAGCCGTCGACGCGACCGGAGCCGATTCCTCCCTCCCACGCCTCCACCGCGGTAACCTCCACCACCAGGTCTGCACGGTCATAGAGCCGGCGTAGCAACTCATACGGCTCTTCCTCCGCGCCATGGAGCGGAGCCCCCACGGCCAGCAGCACCCAGAAAATCCATGGTAATAGACGGCTCATCCCTCGCAGCCTCCTCTCCCCAGCTCGCGGAAGGCGCGTGCCAGCGCAGCCTCCAGCTCCGCCCGGGCTTGCTCGCGGGGGAGCGCCGGGTCTGCAAGCAACGGCGCGCCAAAGCGAACCTCCAGCTTGCTCCTGCTCCACGGCCACGGCAGCCACCGCATGGGGCGGTAGAGCCCTTGTGTGCCCAGCACCACGCACGGCACCACCGGGGCGCTGGCCATCTGGGCAAGCGCAGCCACGCCGGGGCGCATCGGCCCGCCCTCCAACACACTCTGCGAGCCGGTGCGGATCCCCCCTTCCGGGAAGATGCCGACCAAGCGCCCGGCCCGCAACCGCTCCAATGTTATACGCACAGCAGCGCGGTCTACCCGGGTGCGATCGGTAGGAAAAGCCCCCACTTTCTCGAAAAACCCGCACCAGAAGCGGGAGCGGAAGAGCTCCTGCATCGCCATCCAATCCACCGGGCGCGGGCAAAGAGCAGCCACAAGCGGGGGGTCGAAGTGGCTCAGGTGGTTGCAAGCCAGCAATACCGGGCCCGAGGGGGGCAACTTCTCCACGCCGTGCAGGCGCACCGGGCCGAGGAGGGCAAGAATCCCCCTCGCGAACCGGCGCAACAATGTGTAGAAACGGCTCTCCACCTTACCCCCTACGTTAGATGACGCGCCCCCACCCCGCCCAGCCGAAATCTGCCCACACCCAGACGTTGCTCTCCACACTCTGGCCGCTTTTTCTGGCGTGGTCGGCACTGGCGCTGGCAGTGCTGCCGCTGGGGCTCGGCCTCGCGGAGATCGACCGCTACGTCACCACCCCCGGCCTCAAGCAAGCGTGCGAATGGCTCTCTCGGTGGTTTGATTTGATCTGGCTCCTGCTTGCGGCGGCGGCGCTCCACCTTCATGTCGTCCGGCGCGAGGGGGTGCGCAACGCGCGGCGCTCGGCCCTGCTCATCCTCGGCGGCGTCACGGCGCTTGGCTTGGTGGCCACCCAAACCGGGTTCCCCTTTGGGCCGCTCGTGTTTACCGACAAGCTCGGGTGGAAGGCGCTCGGCGTGCCGCTTGGTGTACCACTGCTCTGGTACATCCTCCTCATTGGCAGCCGCTACAGCGTTGCGATGCTCTTGCCGCAAATGGCACCCCGCCGCGCCGAGGCCGCGCTCCTCGCAGCGGGCCTTGTGGTCCTTTGCGCCATCAACCTCGAGCCCGTCGCCCGTGCCACCCGCTTTTATTGGACAACGCCCTTAACCGAGGGAGCCACCTTCTCGGCATGGCCCCCACTCCAAGCGTGGGGGGTGGGGTGGTTTGCCATGGCCTACGTCCTGCTTCTCCTCCTGCCGCCGATGCGGCCCGGCGCGGTGGCAGAGCGGTGGCGGCCGCTGCTCGTCCTGCTCGTCTTCAACTTGGTCTGGCTGCTCATGAAGTTTTCTGCCTTTTAATCGCTGGGCAACCCGGCTTTTATCCCCGTTTGTGACGCCTCTCTTTCCCCCGCCCGCGCTCCTGCTAAGCTTCGCCTTTGTCTTCGGGGCCATTGTCGGCTCGTTTCTCAACGTCGTCATCTACCGGCTCCCGCTGGATTTGAGTGTCAACGAGCCGCGCCGCTCTTTCTGCCCGCATTGCAAGAAGCCGATCCCCTTCTACCGCAACATCCCGCTCTTCTCGTGGCTGGCGCTGCGAGGCAAGTGTGCGGATTGCGGCGCGGGCATCCCCATACGCTACTTCATAGTGGAGCTGCTTACGGGGCTTCTCTTTCTCGGTGCGGCCTACGAGGCGCTCGGCAGCGGCGTCTGGGCGGCGTTTTTCCCGCTGGCGCTCCTCTTCAGCCTCCTGGTTGCCGCCACGTTTATTGATTTTGACCACTTCATCATCCCGGACGAAATCACCCTCGGCGGCACCGCAGCCGGGGTCGTGTGCAGCCTCCTCGTGCCCGAAATGGTGGGGGAGACAGTGTTCTGGAAAGGGGCGCTCTGGTCGCTCATCGGCGCAGGCATCGGCTGGGTACTTCTCTGGACGGTGGCCGAAGCCGGCAAGCTCGCCTTTGGCAGAAAGTCCCACACCTACACCCCCGCTGCTCCCTTTACATGGACTCGCCACGGAGACGATGCCGATTTGGTCATCAATGGCGAAACCTCCCGCTGGAGCGAAATCTTCCCCGGCGAGCGCGACCAGCTCCTCCTTGATACCGTAGAAACCACCGTCGATAACGAGCCGGTGGAAGCCCCCCAGCTCCGCTTCTTCTACAACCGCCTCCTCCTGCCGAGTAAGGAGTATCTCCTTGATACGGTGGATGTGATCTCCGGAAAGGTGAGCCGCATCACGATCCCCCGAGATGCCATGGGGTTTGGCGACGTCAAGTTCATCGCCTGCATCGGCGCGTTCCTCGGGTGGCGGGCGGTGCTCTTTACCGTGGTGGCGGCCTCCGTCTTCGGCTCGCTGGCGGGCGTGGCGCTTATGCTCACCGGGCGGCGCGATGCTTCGGGGCGCATCCCCTTCGGCCCCTACCTTGCACTGGGGGCACTCTGTTGGGTCTTCTTTGGGCCGGAAGTCGTGGCCTGGTACTGGCAATGGCTCACCCCGCCAGAGGCGGCCCCGGTATTCCAGTAAGGGTTGCACCCTTAGGGAATCGCTGATTAAATGAAGCCCTCCGAAAGCGCAGGCAGTTTCCGTGGATTTTTGAGACGGTTTTCCGCAACCTCTCTGAAGAGAGGTGAGGAGAAACCGGCTCGAAAAGACGCGAAACTGACTCGCTTGCGGAGGAGCTTGCTTTAATCAGCGGTTCCTTAGGGGCGGGCTGGTACCCTCTCCATCCTCAACACCATGGTCACCAAACTGTTGCACACCCGCTACCGCGTTGCCGATCTGGAGAAAACGCTCTCTTTCTATAAAGAAGTGCTCGGGCTGGAGGAAGTGCGCCGCTCCACCTCGCCGCGGGGTTCGCAGCTCGTCTTCCTCAAAGCCCCGGAGAGCGAAGAGCTGATCGAGATCTGCCAGTTTGCCGAGAGCGGCCCTGTCATTGTCGGGCCTGATCTCACCCACCTCGCCTTCGCGGTGGAAGACCTCGAAGCCTTCGCCCGCCATGCCGCCGCCAAGGGGTACCCACTCTCCGACGGCCCCACCCCCACCGGCCACGGCTCGGTCATCGCCTTTATCGACGCCCCGGAGGGGTATGAGATTGAGTTGATCCAACCGGCCAAATCGTAATTCCCCCGCTATGGAATTTGACTGGATCGACACCCCTTTTGATCTCGCCCCCCTCCCCCCCAAGGAGATCGAAGAGTCGTTTGAAGACCCCTTCTCCCTCCGCATCCTGCCGGACGCCCCCGACGGCACCGCCGCCCGCTACTTTAACCTAGGCAAATCGATGTCCGGGCGCCCGGTTTTGACGGTCTTTTGGACCGATGGCCGCCGCTACCGCGCCATCTTCGCCCGAGAGATGAGCCCGGAGGAACAACACTTCTACGAACGCAAAAACGTGGAGTTGATGTAGCTTGCCCCGCTTCCCCCGGCCACGTTATCTTGCCGGAGCAGGCCCCCCTCCCACGCATGAAGGTTCTCAAAAACTGGTCGGAAATCCCCCGCTTCGAAAGCGAAACGGAGGAGGCCCGTTTCTGGAGCGAACATCAGCTCGATGCCCGGCTGATGAACGGCTCCCTTTTGAAGGCCGACTCGCGGGAGTCCACCACCGTCACCCTTCGGTTTGACCCTCGGATGCTGGCCCGCATCAAACGCCTCGCCCGCTCCCGCTACCTGAACTACCAGAGCATGATCAAGCAATGGCTCAGCGAACGGCTGGAGAAAGAAGGGCTCTAGCACCTTTTTCCCCGCTCGCCGCGCACCTGCCACCCCTTTTTTGCCCGGCCAAAACCTTTTCTCTTTTATACCCAAAGTGGACCCTCAAGAAGAACTCCCGCTAGACCCTCCCCCCGCCACCCCGCAAGCCGAGGCGCAAGCCACTCCGGAGCCTCCCGCCGCGGAAGAAACACCGCTGCAAACCCTCGCCCGGCTGGCCGAGGCCGCCAAAGCGCGCCGCCTCCCCCCCGCCGAAGAAGAGCGCGCCGCAGCCCTCCTGCGCGAGCCGCTGGCCGGGGGCAAAGCGGGCATCGCCTCGGTGCTGGAGCTTCTGGCCACCTTGCCGTGGATTGTCTGCGTCAACGCCCTTACCGAAGCGTGGCCACAGTGGAGCGTACCGATGCGTCGGCACTTGCTCGCCAGCCTCGCCAAGCTGGAGGGCGAAGGGGCGCTGCGCCTGCGGCTGAGCCTCGCGCGCGGCCTCTTTAAGAGCGAGCCTGCCGCCGCCCTCAAGCTCGCCGCCGCCGTCGCCGCAGACCTGCGGGACCCCGAAAGCGGCGCCTTCCCCCCCCGGCACCGGCAGCTATTTGCCAACGTCCTCATCGGCAAAGGCAAGCCGTGGCTGCTCCAGCTCCCGCTCGGCGAGCTCAAAGGGGCGGAAGCCGAAGCGCTCGCCCATGCCGCTGTCGAAGGAGGGCTCCTTTCGCCCCCGCTCTCGCAGCTCTCCATCCTACGCTGGCTGCATGGGGCTGCGCGGCTCAAGAAACTCTCCGAAGCCGATCTGGCCGCTCTGGCCAAAACCGTAAGCCGGTGGAATGGCAAGCTCCAGCGCCAGCTCAAAACCGAAATCCCCGAGCTACCGGAGGCGATCTCGGCTGTCCTGAAGCCCGAGGCTGAACTCAGGCCTGAATCTAAACCCGAACGCAGACCTGAACCCGCCGCCGCCCCCGAGCGCGCCCCCAAAGCAAAGGCACAGGAGCCCGCTGCGGAAGCCGAAGAAGCAGCCCCACCCGCGCCGCAAGAAGAGCGCCCCCGCCGGGGCGACAAAGAACCACGCAAACCGGCAGAAGAACGCCCCGCGCGCCCCGCCCCCCCTACTCGCGGCGAACGCGAACGTGAGCCCGAAAAAGGGCGTGGCAAACCGTTTGATTTCAAGGAGACCCTCCGCTCGCTGGAAGGGTACGTCGGCACCTTGCGCACCGAGCTGGAGCAGGCCCGCACCCAGCTCCGCCGTCGGGAAGATGAGGGCCGCAGGGGCCGCACCCGTGGCGAAGAGAAGCCCGCCGTGGATACCGAAGCGCTCGTGCGGCATAACCGCCAGCTGGAAGAAACCGTCGCCGAACTGCGCCGCCAACTGGAGGAGATCGCCAGCCACGATGAAGCTGTGGCCGAAAGCCGCCTTCTCCACTCCGAAGCCCCCCTTCCCGAAGGGAGCGCCGAGCAATTGCGCAGCCTCCTCTTCATCCGCCTCAAAGAAAGCCACGAGACGTATACCGCCATGCGGCTCGAACCGTTGGACCGCGTCTTCCGGCTCGACTATCGCGACCTCCTTGGCAGCGTCTTTGACGTTCTGCTTCAAGAAGGCGTCCCCCTGAGCGAGCCCAAGCCCTCCCAGAGCTAACGAGGCGGGAGCCCTCCCCCCCCCACCGGACCATGAGAGTACGCATCTACTTCCTGAGCCGCGACCCACGGCTCCTCTTTGTCCTCACGGTGCTCATTTTGGGGGTGGGCACCCTACTGGGCTTCCACCTTGGCGGCACAGCGCGCGAGCGCTCGCCCAACGCGCTGGAGTACATCGCCATCCAACCCGAAAAGGGGGGGCCGCTTCTTCAGGAAACCATCGCCCTCACCACCCAACCCGGGGGCGAGCCGGTTGAGAAGCTCGCGCGCATCCTTCGTGCCTTGGCCATGGATGATGCCTCGGCGCACAGCCAGCTGGTCGCCACCTCGATCGTCTCCCCCCCGCTCACGCCCGAGCGACGCGCCCTTTACAGCGCGTATTGGAATAGCCTTACCTCCCTCACCCGTGAGCCCAATGCCTACCTCCTCCTGCTTGCCTACCAGCAGGCGCAGCCCGGGGCGAACTACCTTGCCGCTGAGCTCTACGGCCACCTCGACCAAAACGACCGCGCCATTCACTTCCTGCAACGCGAAGCCATCTTCCCCCAGAGTGCCATGGCTCGGCAGTACGAGATCGAGATGCGGCTCTCCAAAAAGGATCTGAAAGGGCTCGCCCCCCTCGCCGACGACCCCCGCTATGAAAAGGAGTGGACGCCGCTGGCCGATTTCTTCGTCGCTGCCGAAGGGGGCAACTACGTGCGCGCGGCCATCGCCCTCGCGCGCCACGAAACCACCGGGCTCGACCCCGCCGTCATCGGGCTCGTCTGCCTTTCCGGGTTGCTCTGGTTTACCCTCTGCATGCAGGCCATGCAGGCGCTGGAGGCCCCCCTCTTCCGCATTGGCCTCGGGCTCTGCGCGCTGGCCTTAGGGATGGCCTCCGTCATCCCCACGCTCCTCCTCGATGTCTGGATGGATAAACACACCACCCTCCAGCTCGGCAACGGCCTCTTGGGGGACCTCTACTACTGCGTCGCCAGCATCGGCTTTCGCGAAGAGCTTTGCAAACTGCTCGCGTTTCTCCCCTTTGTCCCCTTTCTCCTGCGACGGGGCAACCGGCTGGAGATGCTCATCATCGCCGCATGCGCCGGGCTCGGCTTTGCCGTGGCGGAGAACCTGCAATACTTCAGCCAGAACCTCTCGGCCACCTTTGGCCGCTTCCTGACGGCGAACTGCTTCCACCTCGCGGGGACGGGCCTTATCGGCCTTTACCTGTGCGAGACCCTCCTCTCCCCGCGCGAGAAATGGTCGTGGTTCCCCATCTGCTTTGTGTGGGTCGTCGTCCTCCATGGGTTGTACGATCTATTTTTAATCAACCAACTCCTTTCCCCCTTGAGCCTCCTGAGCATCCTCTGCTTCCTCTGGATCGCGCTCACCTTCTTCCGGCAGATGCGGCGCTACCGGAGCGAAGAGTCGAACTACTTCTGGATGCCTGCCACCATCCTTCTCGGGCTCTCGACCCTGCTCGCCGCCACCTTTGTAGAAGCTTCGCGGCTTTGGAGCCCGGAGATGGCGGCCACGATCCTCACCTCGCAGGCGATCTCGCTCGTCATGATGGTCTACCTCCTCATCTGGCAGACCGGCAACCTGCGGCAAGACCAACCCGGAGGAGAATCGCTATGAGCTTCCCCGCGCTATGCGGTATCGCCCTCAGCTCCACAGGGAGCCTGCTCCTCCTGATCACGGGCATTACCATCATCTTGCGCGCCTTTAGAACGAGCGTTGGATGGGGGTTGGCCTGCCTGTTGCTGCCTTTGGCAAACATCCTTTTTGTCATCCGCTACTGGCAAGATATGCGCCGCGTGGCGTTCTACTCCTTTGGCGGTCTGGCGCTTGTTCTTCTGGGGGCAGGAAGCTTCCTGCTCGACCCTAACTTCCGCATCGTCTTCGACCGAGCCAAAGAGCGGGGGAGCGAAGCTCTCGCCGCCCGCCAGCTACAGCGCCAGCAACGTGCTGCCAGCGACCAGGCCGAGCGCCACCAGCGCGCCCGCGAGCTTTTTGGCTATCTCAAAAACTGGCAGGGCGAGCTGGAAGCCCGCCGCCCGGCCGCCAATGCCTCAGAGGCTCAAAAGACCGCTTTCGAACAGGAACATACCAACTACCGCGCCCTTCTTGGCGAGTACAATACCCTCGCCAAACAACTCCGGGAAGCCAGCGCCACCCCCGCCCCCACCCCAAAATGAAGGCGCTTCTCTTGCTCTTCTGCCTGCTCCTGCCCATGACAACCCGTGCCGCACAGCTCTACATCACCTCCGCAGGCGGGCAGAACCAGGGCATCTACCTCTGCAGGGTCGATGAAAACAGCGGCACCCTTTCCGAGCCAGAGCAAGTCGCGGAGCTGGAGAAACCAGCCTACCTCGCCTTCTCCCCCAATGGCCTTACCCTCTACGCCATCCACGAGACGACCGAGGGGAGCGCCCTGAGCGCCTTCGCACGCGAGCCCGCTTCCGGCAAGCTGCGCCTCCTTGGCAGCGTGCCGACCGGGGGGCGTGGCGCGTGCCACGTCTCGGTGGATGCCGCCGGGGCCACCGCGCTGGTGGCCCACTACTCAGGCGGCAGCGTCGCCGCCTTTGCGCTGGAGGCCGGAGGGGGGCTCACCCCAAAGGGGGCTCCGCTAGCCCTCACCGGCAGCAGCCAACACCCGCGCCGCCAGCTTGCGCCGCACCCGCACTTTATCGCCCCCGCCCCGGGGCACCCCGGCCTTGCTTATAGTGCCGACCTGGGGGCGGACCGAATCCGCCTCCTGCGCGTGGGCTCCACACTGGAGGAAACCGCCGCAGCAGCAACCCCGCCCGGCAGTGGCCCACGCCACCTCGCCTTTGGGCCCAGCACCCTCTATGCCTGCAACGAAATGGGCGTAAGCGTGAGCGCCTTTGCCATCGGCGCAGACGGCACCCTCGCCCTCCGCGAGACACGCCCCTCCCTCCCCCCCGATACTGATCTAAAGGGGGTGACAACGGCGGCGATCCGCCTCCACCCCTCGGGCAGCCCGCTCTATGTCTCAAACCGGGGGGCCGGGTTGCTCACCCTCTACCCCATCGGAGCCGAAGGCCAGCTTGGCGAGCCCACAACCACCCCTGCGGGTAGCACCTCTCCGTGGGACATCGCCTTTACCCCCAAGAGTGGTTACCTCGCCATCGCCGGGCGTGAGGATGACCGCGTACTCCTCCTCCCACTGGAGGGGCCCTCGCACCAGCCCGGTGCGCCCGTAGCCCAAGCCCCGCTCGGCAAGCCGGGGTGCGTCGTCTTTGCCCCGGTTGCCAAAGAGTAACCCGTTGAGGTAAGCTCCCCGGGTTTGCGCTTATGAACCCGTTGCACACCTGCCGCCTCTACGGCATTCTCGACCTCGGCTACGTCTCCCCCGCTGCCGCGCCTGCCATGCTGCGCGAGATGCTGCGCGGCGGGGTGGATATTGTGCAACTCCGCGCCAAGGGCATCGCGCCGGAGACTCTGGCCCCCCTCGCGCGCGCCCTCGCCCCGCTGGCTGCGGAGGCGGGCACTCCCTTTGTGCTCAATGACCACCCCGCCCTCGCAGGCGAGCTGGCGCTGCCCGGCACGCACATCGGGCAGGAGGATGGCCCGCTCGCCCAGGCCCGCGCGCTGGTCGGGCCGGGGGCATTCATTGGCCGCTCCACCCACAGCCTCGCCCAAGCCGAGGCCGCGCAAGCCGAAGGGGCGGACTATATCGGTTTCGGCCCGCTCTTTGCCACCCCCACCAAGCCGGATTATACGCCCATCGGCGTGGACGACATCCGCGCCGTCCATGAGGGGGTCCGCATCCCCATCTTCTGCATCGGCGGCATCAAACGTGAGAACCTCGATGCCGTGCTCGCCGCCGGGGCACGCCGCGTCGTCATCGTCTCTGGCATCCTGCAAGCGCGGGATGTCGCCGCTTACTGCCGGGACCTCAAAGCCCGGCTGGAAGAGAACCCCCTGCCATGAAACCCCTCTTTGCCGCCTTTGCCCTCGCCCTCCTACCGCCCCCGGCGTGGGCGCAGATCACCTATCAGAACTGGAACATCTCTTCGGGGGATTGGGTCAATGCCGCCAACTGGACGGACACCACCGCTCCCGGGGTCAACTCCGTCTCCATCATCGCAAATGGCGGCATCGCCCATCTTACCAACGGACAAAGCACGTCGGTGGACTCCGCCGTCGTCCACTCCGGTACGCTGCAAATCGAAGGCGGGGTCTTCAACGCAGTCAACACCTCCGTGGCCCATCAAGCTGAAGGGGGCCGCTCCGCGCTCATCCTCACCGGCGGCACCTTAAATACCCGGGGCATCCAAGCCGGGCACTCAGGTACTTCGGTCATCCAGATCAACGGTGGCGTGCTTCGTAGCGATACGGCGATTATCAACTACGTCAACTCGGGCAGGGAAGAGATCTACGTCACCGGCGATGCCAATGGGCGCGGGGTCTGGGAGCTGGGGGCGACCCTTTTTTCCACCCCCTTCACCCCGGGGGCCACCCAGATCATTTTCGACGGCGGTGTCCTCCGCGCCACCCGCGATGAGGCCACCCTCTTTGACTCGGCAAACATCCCCCTCAATATCGGGATCAACGGGTTCTTTGTAGACACCAACGGCCACGACATCACCCTCGGCGCGAACATCCAAGGGTTGGCCACGGCCGCCGCCCTCGTCAAGGAAGGCGCGGGGGTGCTTTCGATTGATCGCGGGTTCGCCGCCGGGCTGGAGGTTGTCTCGGGCACCGTGCGCTTTACGAACAACAGCAACCTCATAGCCTACTACAACGAATTCGTCGTAGGCAAAGGGGCGGGCTCCCAAGGGGCGCTCGAATTAAACACCAGAGCCAATATCGGCACCTTCCGCCTGGGCGCGGATGCGGGCTCCACCGGCAAGGCCACACTGGCCGATCATGCCTCCCTAGGCGACGTCACCGTGGGGGATGCTGGCACCGGCGAGCTGGTCTTTGGCAGCGGCACCGCCACGGCCGGCCGCATCACAGTCGGCGCGCAGGTGGGCGCTTCGGGAACGTTGCGCACCGACGGGGCGGCGCTATCCGCAGACATCCTCGTCATCGGCAAAGCGGGCACCGCCGTGGCCGAGCTCTCCGGGGCTACCACGTTCCAAAACCTCATTATCGGCGACGAAGCCTCGGCCGACGGCCAACTCCTCATTACGGGCGGCACCCTCCAACAGAATAGTGACCCCCACCACGCCAGCCCTGTGGAGATCGGTCGCCAAGGCACCGGCTCGCTGGCCATCTCCAACGCATCGGCCTCGCTCATCAACCTCCGGGTCGGCAGCGGCCTATCGGGCAGTGGGAAGGTTGCCGTGGGCACCGGCGGCACCCTCTCGGCCTACAGCATCCAGGTCGGCCTGTTTAACCCCGGCATTACGGCTTCCGGCACCAGCGTTCTGGAGCTTGATGGTGGTACGATCGAGGCGGGCTCTATCCTGATCGGCGGGAACCGCCTCCCTTCCCAACCGAAAACCGCACAGTTTCTAATGAAAAGCGGCGTGCTCCAAAGCGCGACGCTCGATGTCGGCACGGCAGAAAGTGGCCGGTTTGAAATGACCACCGGGCATGCCGAAATCGGCATCTTCCATATCGGCTCCCACTGGGGCACGGGGGGAGAAGCGATCCTCCACGACGGGCGTTACGACATTGGCTCGCTTTGGATCGGCACGCAAGGGCAAGGCAGCCTCACCCTACACGACGGCGAGCTTACCGCCCTTACCTTGAACATCGGCGCGGGCGGAGGGGGGGATGGCTCCTTTTCCCTGCTCGGAGGGCGCGTCGAGATCAGCAACACCATCGATATCGGCGCCGACGGGCAAGGCGGGCTCTCCCTCACTTCGGGGACATTTGTGGCCCGCTCCGGCATCACCATCAGCGCACGTTCGGAGAGAACCTCGCGGATCGACGTGGCTGAAGACGCCGTTTTGCAAACCACCCATCTTGCCCGCACTGCTTCGCAGGGGGCCGTGGGTATCCATTTTGACGGAGGCCGGGTCGAGGCGCTTGCCGATGAAGAAAGTTTTCTGCGCGGCTTCCTGCCCACGGAGCTAAGAATCGAAGCAGGGGGCCTCACCTTTGATACCAACGGCCATACCATCGGCACCGAGGGCGGTCTTGATGGAGTCGGCGGCCTCACCCTCGAAGGCGGCGGCCTCTTGCGCGTGCACTCTCGAAACCGCCACCTCGGCGGCACCACCATCGCCTCGGGCACCTTTGCGGCGGCCCATAGCGGGGCGTTGGGCACCGGCAATGTCGTGGTCAAACAAGACGGTGTTCTGCTCGTCGAGCAAGGCAACTCCATTGGTAACTTCGTCACCATGGAGGAAGGGGGCACCTTCCGCCGCGAGCTGGCCGGGGGCACAAGCCTCTCCGGAGCGTTCTCGCTGCACAACCGCGATGGGAGCACCGGCGCGGTGCTGCTCGATGGCACCCTCTCCGAAGCAAGCACGCTCCAAGTCTCCTTCAAGGAAACGAGCCTCGCGCTCAACGATTACCGCGTGGGCGATGTCGTCATCTTGAGCGGCATGGGGTCGCTCGACCCGCAGAGCGGCGACTTTTTTGTGCTGCAAATCCGCGTCGAGGTAAGCGGGCGCAACAACCTCTTTCTCGGCTGGCTGGATGAGGCGACCGGCCTCTGGGTCAACGCCGTAGAGGGGAACCTCGGCGGCGGAGAGGCCCATTTCGTGGGCGAGCGCGCCTATAACGCCGCTACCGACGCGGTGCTCGGCTACTATGGGTTTGACCTCGGTAGCGGCACCTTTTGGGCCGTGCTCAACCACAACAGCGAGTTTGCCGTCGTCCCCGAGCCGGGGGCGTGGGCGCTGCTGGGGGTGGCGGGCGCCGGGGCGCTCGCGTGGCGGCGGCGGCGGTGGCGCACAGTTTAGAGTTTCCAAAGGCCGCGCGGGCCATTAGACAAAACGGCCTATGTCCGTACTTGTCGTTGGCTCCATCGCGCTGGATACCGTCAAAACCCCTGTCGCCGAAAAGGCAGATCTGCTGGGAGGCTCCGCCTCGTATGCCGCCGTGGCGGCGAGCTTCTTTTCGCGGGTAAACCTCGTGGGTGTGGTGGGAGACGACTTTCCCAACACCCACGTCGGCTTTTTTGGCTCGCGCAATATCGACCTCACCGGGCTGCAAACCGTCGCAGGCAAGACGTTCCGCTGGTCTGGCGAGTACCATTGGGATTTGAACACCCGCGACACCCGCTCCGTGGAGCTTAACGTTTTCGAGACCTTCTCGCCCGAGCTGCCCGAGGCGTATAAAGATACCCCGTACGTCCTGCTCGCCAACATCGCCCCCAGCCTCCAGAGCCACGTGCTCGACCAGATGGCCAAGCCCCGCTTCGTCATCGCCGATACGATGGACCTATGGATCAACATCGCCAAGGACGACCTGCTCGCCCTGCTCAAGCGGGTGGACCTTCTCATCCTCAACGATGGCGAAGCGCGCCAGCTCACCGGGCAGACCTCGCTCATCCGCGCCGGCGCCGAGATCCGGCGGCTCGGGCCGCGCTACGTGGCGATCAAAAAAGGCGAGCACGGCTGCCTGCTTTTTGGCGAGGGGAATTTCTTCTCCTGCGGCGCGTACCCGCTCGAAGACATCCACGACCCCACCGGCGCGGGCGATACCTTTGCGGGCGGGCTGGCGGGCTACCTCTCGAGCCTCAACTGCGAGAACGTCACCTTCGAGCACCTGCGTAAAGCCGTCGTCTACGGCAGCGTACTGGCCAGCTACAATGTCGAAGCCTTCTCGCTCGACCGGCTCCGCTCGCTGGAGGGCGACGCCGTGGAGAACCGCTACCACTCCTTCCGGCTCATGAGCCAGTTTGAAGTGCTGGATTGATCGCGGCCGTTTCCCAGCGGGGCCGCGAGGAATTTGTAGGCCGTTTCGGTGAAACGGCGGCCCAACCCCACGGCGTCTCACAGAGACGCCCCAAAATCCGCTTCGCGTGCGAACCTACGCCGGAGTCACCGCGCTGAAGAGCTCGCTCGCCCGGGGGCGCGCGCCAAAGAGGAGGCAATACTCCACCCACGCTTCCGTGGTAAGCAGGCCGGTCTGCAACGTCTCCTCCAGCGAGGAGGGGGCGTAGCCGGAGAGGCCGTGGCAGAACTCGAAAAGTAACGGGAGCGCTCCGCTCATATGGTGGAGCCAGGTCTGGAAAAAGAAGCTCCACGGCGGGGGGACAATGGTGTCGGGCGGCGCAAACGGGATACCCTGCGCCCCAAGCCGCGAGAGCGCGTAGCCTGCGGCCTCTGTCTGCTTGCGCTGGCAACCGGGGGAGAGGTAGGCATCCGGCGTGAGGAAGGCGGGCCGCCCCCCATGTGCGTGAAAGGTGAGGAAGGCATCCGGCAGCTCCCGGCGAAAGAGGCTCCGCACCGCGTCGTTTTCCGGGGCAAGCCGAGGGCCGAAGAAGTCGTCATGCTGGAGATTCACCCCCGCGGCATTGTAGTAGCCGCCCATATGGCGCAGGTAGCCGGGCGGGATCGGCTGCACCTCCTTAATTTTGCGGCCTTTGAAGGGGGTGCCATCGGCAAGCAACCCCTGCTGCACGAGGTAAAGCTCATCCACCGTTGCCCCACATAAATGCGCCACCCCGGCGGCGGCGCGGCCATCCGGGTTTAGGCACGGCACGACCACCAAGCGCACCTTCTCCAAGAGCGAAAGCAGGCGCTCTTGCCGCTGGCCCCGGAGATCCACCCCGGTCTCCAACAAGTGGATGAGGTTCATGCAAAGCGCGATGCCCTCCGTCTCGCCGCCGTGGATGGAGCCGATCAGCACCAACACCGGCCGGGTGCGCCGGGCGGGGTCGAAGAAGACCTGCGGGCGGTCGGACGCCATGGCGCTGGAGATGGTGGCCGTGGGGCTCTGCGGTTCAAAGGGGCCGTAGGCCACGGCGCTGATCTCGCGCCCCCCTGCGCTCTGGCCGAGCACCCGGCGCTCCCCGCGCCGCACTTCCGCCAGCCGCGCCTCGATCGCCTCCAACCCGCTTACCCAAAAGGTCGGAGCTTCAAAAAGATGGGGGGAGGCCGCGCGCAAACGCTCCAGCACATCACTCGCAAGGGGGATTGGATTCGCCATGTTAGATACCACTGAATACCAATCCACCCACCCCTTCTGCAACGCTTTCCTGCGGTGAAAAAAGAAAAACGCCGCATCCCGGGTTTTCCGGAAAGCGGCGTTTTAGAAAAAAAGTACCGTTTAGGCGATCGCGGCGATCTTCTTCTGGAAACGGCTCTTGCGGCGGGCAGCGAGGTTCTTGTGGATACGGCCGGTCTTTACAGCACGGTCGAGCGCGGAAGAGAGCGTCCGGTAGCTGGAGGCGGCGTCATCCTTCTTGCCAGCGGAGATCGCGGCGGAAAGAGCCTTCGTGTAAGTCTTGATCGCGCTGAGGGCGGCGCGGTTTTCCCCCGTGCGGACCTCGGTCTGGCGGGCGCGTTTGGCTGCGGATTTGGTATTGGCCATGATGAACTAAAAAAAGTTTTTAAGGGCGGTGAAGTTGGCTGCTTTCCCCCCGTTTGTCAACAGTAGATGCCAACCCCGGGCACGCGCTTTTTTTGGTGACAAACTAAAGACACCCCAAGGAAGCCGTTGACGCCGCTTCGTCAAGCCTTCATAGTCACCCTCCTTTTGATCCCGAAATAGACCCACTTATCCATCCTATGGACCATATCCGCAACATCGCCATCATCGCCCACGTTGATCATGGCAAAACCACCTTGGTGGACCAGCTTCTTAAGCAGGCAGGCACCTTCCGAGCCAACCAGGCAATCGCCAGCGAAGAGCGGATCATGGATTCCATGGACCTTGAGCGCGAGAAAGGCATCACCATTCGCGCCAAAAACGCGGCCTATAAGTGGAAAGACTACCACGTCAACATCATCGACACCCCAGGCCACGCCGACTTCGGTGGCGAGGTGGAGCGGATCATGAAGATGGTGGACGGCGTGTTGCTGGTGGTCGACTCCCACGATGGCCCGCAGGCGCAGACCAAGTTTGTACTCAAGAAAGCGCTGCAAAACGGCGCGAAGCCGATCGTCGTCATCAATAAGATCGACCGCGAAAACGCCCGCCCCCACGTCGTCCTCGACATGGTGTTTGACCTCTTTATCGAGCTCAACGCCAACGACGAGCAGCTGGATTTCCCGGTCATCTACGGCTCCGGGCGCGACGGCTACGCGATGCGCGAGATCGACCAGCCTTCCGACAATTTCGAGCCGCTCTTTGAGGCCATTATCGAGCACATCCCCGCGCCGCCCAAGCCGGAGGTCAGCTACTTCCAGATGCTCGTCTCCAACCTCGACTACTCGGACTACCTCGGCCGGATCGCCTACGGGCGCATTGTCTCCGGGCGCGTCTCGGTGGGTGACACGGTGGTTTGTATCCACCAGGACGGTCGGCGCGAGCGCGCCAACGTCACCTCGCTCTTCAGCCACCAGGGGTTGAACAAGATCGAGATCAAACACGCCAGCGCGGGCGACATCATCGGCCTTACGGGGTTTGAGGACGTTTTCATCGGCGAGACGATCACCGACTCTGAAGAGCGCCTTCCGCTGCCGTTTGTGGATATCGATCCGCCGACGATCAACATGCGCATCTGCATTAATGACGGCCCCCTGGCCGGGCGCGAGGGCAAGCTCCTCACCGCGCGGCAGATCCGCGAGCGGCTCGTCCGCGAGACGCGCACGAACGTCTCCATCATCTTCAGCGATACCGATACCGCCGGCCACTTTGAAGTGCAGGCACGCGGCGAGATGCAGATCGCCATCATCGTCGAGCAGATGCGCCGCGAAGGCTTTGAGCTGCTCGTCTCGCGCCCGGAGGTGATCTTCCGTCGCGATGAAGACGGCACCCTCCTGGAGCCGATGGAGTCTCTCTATGTAGACGTGCCCAACGAAAACCTCGGCGACATCCTCCAGAGCCTCGCCTGGCGTAAGGCCGAGATCGTCAACATGGAGCACCAGACCAACACGGTAACGGTGCAGGCCGTGCTCCCCACGCGCGGGTTGATCGGGTTTGAGACCGACCTCGTCAACGCCACCCGGGGCCACGGCATCATGTCGCACCTCTTTAAAGAGTACGCCCCGCACAAGGGCGAGATCCCCACGCGCAACAACGGCGTGCTCGTCGCGATGGAGAACGGCGTCTCGACCGCCTACGCTCTGGAGACGATCCAGGAGCGCGGCCGCCTCTTCATTGGGCCACAGCTGGAAGTTTACGAAGGGATGATCATCGGCGAAAACTCCCGCCCGGACGATATGCCGGTGAACCCGTGCCGCGCCAAGAAGCTCACCAACATGCGTTCGCAGGGCGATGGCAAGGGCATCTCGCTGGCCCCTCCGCTGGTGATGACGCTGGAGCGCTCGCTCGAGTACATCGCCCCGGACGAATACGTGGAGGCCACTCCCAAGAGCTTGCGCCTGCGCAAAAAGATCCTCGAAGCCAACGCCCGCAAGCGCGCCGCTTCGTCGGTCAAAGTGTAGGCCGCTTTAACGGCAGAGACAGGATTCACGCGAGTCTCAGGATTCACAGGATTAGAGAATCGCAGTAAGCAGAAGGGGAGCGTGGGGCTTTATGAAAGCCCCCTCCCCCTCTCGCCAAGGAGCTCGAAGCATAGGGGGAAAACGCTTCCCCATGCCCCGCCGTGCAGGCATACTGGGGGCCACTCATGAGCGAGCCGGCCCCAGAGCCTCAAAAGACCAAGCCGCACCCGATCACCAATAGCAGCTATGTGACGGCGATGTCCCACTTCTACCGGGGGGAGTTGGGCCGCATCATGGCATGGCGCGCCCGGTTGGATGCCACCACCACCTGGGCCATCACCACCACCTCCACGATCTTCACCGTCGCCTTCTCCTTTCGCGAAGTGCCGCACATCATCTTCTTTTTCAACGTCTGCATTGTGGGGATGATGCTTTGGATCGAATCGCGCCGGTACCGTTTCTACGATGCCTTCCGCGCCCGGGTGCGGATGCTGGAGGCGCACTTTCTGGTCCCCATCATCATGCAAAACACGCAGATGCTGCATGGCGAGTGGCAGAAGCTCGTGTGTGAAGACCTCCTCCTCCCCTCCTACAAGCTCTCGCGGCTGGAGGCCGTGGGGCGGCGCCTCAAGCGCAACTACCTCTTTATCTTCTTCATCATCCTCGCCGCCTGGGTCACGAAAGTCTTCATCCATGCGCCGAGGCCGATCAAGAGCCTGCGCGAGTTTTACCACGCGCTGGAGGTCGGCGGCGTACCGAGCTGGTCGGTCGTCGTGGTCTTTCTCTTTACCGTCGTATCGCTCCTTAGCATCACCATCTTTGTCACCCGGCGTACTTCAGGCGAAGTTACCGAATTTGCCGGGCACCGTTCTGCATGGCGTCTCTAACCCCTCTTGAAGCTTTGCGCGCCATCGTCGCGCGGCTCCGTGCCCCGGGCGGCTGCCCGTGGGACCGCGAGCAAACCCACACCTCCCTGCGCGGCAGCCTTCTGGAGGAAGCGCACGAAGTCGCCGAAGCCATTGACGAGCGTGACGACGCGCACCTTTGCGAAGAGCTGGGGGATCTGCTCCTCCAGGTCGTCATGCACAGCGACATCGCTGAAGGTGAAGGGCGCTTTACGCTCGATGATGTCGCGCGCGGCATTACGGAAAAGCTAATCCGCCGCCACCCGCACGTCTTCGGCACCGGGCAGGTGGAGGGGAGCGCGGGCGTCGTCCAGCAATGGGAGGAGATCAAGAAAGCTGAGCGGGCCAGCCGGGGAGAGAAAACGGAGTCGGCGCTCGACGGCGTCTCCGGCGCGCTCCCTGCCTTGCTGCGTGCGGAGAAGATCACCAAAAAAGCCGCCAAGGTCGGCTTCGACTGGGAGACTGCCGAGCAAGTGCTCGGCAAAGTGCGCGAAGAGCTTGCCGAAACCGAGGAAGTGCTTGCCCAGAATGCTCCGCACGAGCGCGTGGAAGAAGAGATTGGCGACCTTCTCTTCGCCATTGCCAACCTCGCCCGCAAGAGCGGCGTAGAGGGCGAAGTCGCCCTGCGCCGGGCCACCACCAAGTTTGGCAACCGCTTCCGCCGCGTGGAGGCCGAGCTGGCCAAGCGGGGGAAGACGCCGCAAAGCTCCACCCTCGAAGAGATGGACGCGATTTGGGACACCATCAAACACGCCCCATGAGCGAATTTACCGAAACGGCGGACGAGATCCTCGATCTGCAAGCCCCCGCCTACGTGCAGGAACTCCGTGCAGACCTGGAGGCCCACAACCGCCGCTACTACGAGGAAGCCGCGCCCACCATCTCCGACCCGGAGTTTGACCGCCGCTTGCGCCTCCTTGCCGAGCTGGAAGCCCGCTTCCCCCACCTTGCCACGGCAGACTCACCCACCCAGCGCGTGGGCGGCAAGCCGCTGGATGCCTTTACCTCCGTGCGCCACCCGGTGCCGATGCAGAGCCTGGATAATACCTACTCCGAAGCCGAGCTGGCCGCCTTCCTCACCCGGCTCCAGAAGCTTCTCCCCGGGCGCGAGCTGGAGATGATCGTGGAGCCCAAGGTAGATGGCGTGGCCATCTCCCTCCTCTACGAAAACGGCCGCCTGCGCCACGCCGCCACGCGGGGCGATGGGGTGGTGGGCGATGACGTCACGCAAAACGTCTGCACCATCCGCTCCATCCCCCGGCAGCTTCGCGGTGAGGCCCCGCCCTTGCTCGAAGTGCGGGGCGAGATCTACCTGCCCAAAGCGCGGTTTGCCGAGATCAACGAAGAGCGGCAGGCCGAGGGCGAGGCCGCCTTTGCCAACCCGCGCAATGCCGCGGCGGGCTCCCTCAAGCAGCTGGACCCCACCATCGTCGCCCGGCGCGGGCTGGAGGCCATCTTCTACGGCACCGGCGTGGTGGAAGGCGCGCCGTGGCAAACGCATACGGAAGCGCTCGCCGGGCTCAAAGCCTGCGGGCTCCCCGTGCACGAGCACGTCTGGCATGCCGCCACCCCGGAGGAGCTGCTCACCCGCATCCATGAGCTGGATGCCGTGCGCCACGACTTCCCTTTTGAGACCGACGGTGCCGTCGCCAAGCTCAATGCCTTTCGCCTCCGCGAAGCCGCCGGGGCCACCTCCAAAGCGCCGCGCTGGGCAATGGCCTACAAATACGCCGCCGAGCAAGCGGTGACGCGGCTCCGGGAGATCACCATCCAGGTGGGGCGCACCGGAGTTCTCACCCCCGTGGCGGAGCTGGAGCCCGTCTTCGTCTCCGGCAGCACCGTCGCGCGGGCCACGCTGCATAATGAGGAAGAAATCGCACGCAAAGAGATCCGCGTGGGAGATTGGGTCGTCGTGGAAAAGGCGGGTGAAGTCATCCCCGCCGTCGTCTCCGTCGTCAAAGAGCGCCGCACCGGGCAGGAGCGCCTCTTTACCATGCCCACCCACTGCCCCGCCTGCGGCACCGCCGCCGTGCGCGACGAAGGGGCCGTGGCCCTGCGCTGCCCCAACCCCAACTGCCCCGAGCAGCTCAAGCGGCGGCTGGAGCACTTCGCCTCGCGCGGGGCGATGGATATTGAGAACCTCGGCGAAGCCATGGTCGAGGCACTCGTGGCCAACGGCCTCGTACGCGACATTGCCGATATCTACCCGCTCACCGCAGCGCAGCTTGCCACCCTGCCGCGCACGGGGGAAAAGAGCATCGCCAACCTGCTCGCCGCCATCACCACCAGCCGCGAGCGCCCGCTCTGGCGGCTCCTCTTCGGGCTCGGCATCCTGCACGTGGGCGTCACCTCCGCGCGCGTGCTGGCCAGGCACTTCAAAACGCTCGATGCCCTCATGGCCGCGAGCGAGGAAGAATTGCAGCGGCTTAACGACGTCGGCCCCGTGGTGGCTCCGGCCATCGTCGCGTGGTTCTCTCGCGAAGAGCACCGCGCCATGATCGAGCGGCTGCGCGCAGCGGGCCTCAACTTCGGCGAGCGCGACAAGGTGGAAGAGCTACCCGCAGAAGGCGGCCCGCTGGCGGGCACGTGGGTCATCACCGGCACGCTCTCCGAGCCGCGCGAGGTCATTGCCGAGACGATCCGCCGCCATGGCGGCAAGGTCTCCGGCTCCCTTAGCAAAAAGACGCGCGCCCTCCTCGCGGGGGAAGAGGCGGGCAGCAAGCTGGAGAAGGCGCACAAGCTCGGCGTGGCCGTGCTCAGCGAGGCGGAGTTTCGCGCACTACTCCCGCAGCCGTAAGCGCGCTTTGCAGCCCGGTGGCCACGCAGCGAAAGTCGCTCGCCACATTGAGGAAGGTAAACCCCCGCTCCACATACCCCGCCGCCTCCTGCGGCAAGCAGGGGATCGCCGCCGCCTTGCCGTGCGCACGGCAGGCCCGCCCCCCGCGCTCCAACACCGGCTCCAACAGCTCGCGGCTGCCAAGCGAGCCGAGGTTGAGCGTCAAATCCGCCGGGCCGACGAAAAGAAGATCCACCCCCGGCAGCGCCGCAATCTCCTCCACCTGCTCCACCGCCTCCGGCTCCTCAATCTGCACGGCGAGGAAGGTATTCGCATTTGCATGGGCAAGGTACGCCTCTGCGGGGAGGCGGCCAAAGGCGCTATCGGCGTGGATCGCATCCCACCCTCGGCGGCCGAGCGGCGGGTAGCGCATCATCTCTACCACGCGACGCACCTCCTCCACCGTCGTCACCTTCGGCAAAAGAATGCCGCGGGCTCCGGCCTCCAGCAGCCACGCAAGGTCGGTGTGGTCCGCAGGCTTTACCCGCACGAGAGCATCTGCCCCACCGAGCCGGCAGGCTTGGATCAACGAACAAAAGAGCGAAGGGTCCAGCCTCCGGTGCTCCTGGCAAAGCCAGACCGCATCCACCCCGGAGGAGGCGATCGCCTCCACCAGCTCCGGGTCTGCATAGCAAGCTTTGGCGGAAAAGGCGGGCTCCCCACGGCGCAGCTTCGCAAGGACGCGGGAGGGAGGCAGTTCGTTCAAATGGTTCATAGTTTGGAATTTCGACGACGTGGTGCAGGGGCTTCTTCCCGGCGCAGCTCGTACTCCACCAGCGAGCGAACAAGCGAAGCCGCCGCCGCTTGCAAGTGAGCCCGCACCGCCGCCTCGGTGGCATCGGCATCGCGCGAGCGCAGCACCCGGGCGAGCGCAAGGTGCCCCTCGCGCACCTCTGCCATGTGCCGCGTCGCCTCTGCTCGGCCAAGCCCCGGCCTTCGCAACCGCGCCGGGTGGCGATAAAAGAGCGCATCCGTCTCCGCCAAAAGCGCGCCGTAGTGGAGGGTAAAGCGTTCATTATGGCTCGCGGCAACGAGCGCCTCGTGGAAGGTACGATCCAACGCCGCCCACTCCGCCGACCCGTAAGCGCCCACGTGCGGCTTCATCTCTTCGCAAAGCACCTCCAGCCGGAGCAGGTCGCTCTCCGTCGCACGCTGGCAGGCTACCCGGGCCGCGCCGACTTCCAACGCCTCGCGCAGCTCGAAAACCTGCCGCGCCTCCTCCGCCCCATACTCCCGCACACGCACCCCACCTCGTGGCCGCTCCCTCACCAACACCCCTTGAGTGACCAACTGCGCCATCGCCTCGCGAAGAGGAATGCGGCTTACCCCCAGCTCCTGAGCCAGCGGACGCTCCACCAACCGCCCCCCGGGCGGCAAGGCTCGGGAGAGCAACCCCTCCAAAATACGCCCCCGACTCTGCTGAGGAAGATCGCCTAGCGGTGTCATTCCTAAATCTTTATTTTTGGTATACCAAATTTCAAGCTGTATTTATCGGCTTTAAAGTAATTTTGAGGAAAGGTCAGATTTTATGTTGAAGATTGGAATACCAATTAAATTGAACGATCAAGATTCCAGTCCCCCTCGCCCGTCTCTTGAAAAAGCGAGCGTTAACCCCATAAAGCCGAGGTTCTACTGTTTTGAATCACCCGCGCCTCCGTCCAGTACACTGCGGAAAACCATAGGCTGTACGACCTGCTTCAGGTAACGCTCCCGCGTGGGGAGCGACCTCTGGTAGCCGTGCCCGATTTTTGCAGTCCTCGATGTTTCAATCCACGCTCCCGCGTGGGGAGCGACTCTCTTTTTGGAAGTATCTGGGGTTCAACCGCGTTTCAAGTCGTTTCTGCGAACCTCGGGTCTGGTTCGCTGGCGTCCCTCAAAATACCAAGGGCTGATCTTTCAAAGAGCTGAGGGCGAGTGGGTTATGGATTCTGCGAACCGATGGTAGGAAGAATGGGCACTCTGCGTTCGCAATTCCCCCCCCTACGGCATGTCAGCAGAAAACCCTCCCAATCTATGCCAGCGGTGGCCTCGCATCGCGAGCCCGATCTTTCTCCCTACCAAGCTGGCAAACAGCGCGGAATGATGGGAGACACCGCTGCACGGTTCTGGTACGCTTTCGGCCCGAAATGAGCCGGTCTGATTTCCCCCCTCCCGCGCTGGAGCGCGCCCGAACCCAAGTGGCCCGGCGGCTGCGCTTGGCGGAAGGCAAGCGCGGAGTGGTGCGGGTGGCGTCGGCGTTGGCAGCGGCTCTTGCTCTTCTCGCAGGCGTGGACGTGTGGCACCCCTCCGCCGCAGCGGCGGTGTTGCCATGGGCAGTGGGGGCGGCGGCGGCCAGCCTTCTTGGGGTGTTGCTTTGGAATGCCTTGCGCCCGGTACCCACCCAACGGCTCGACCGCGCGTTGGACCGTGGCCTGCACCTCCCCGACCTTGCGCTTACCTCAGGGCAGCTTGCGCCGGAGCGCTCCGAATGGCTCGCCCGCCAGCACCGGCAAACCTGCGAGGCGCTGGCCGCGCTGCGCCCCGCGGCTACGTGGCCCGCGCGGTGGCCCCGGGGCGCGGGGCTTTCGTTCTTTGCCGTCGGCGGGCTGCTGGCGCTCCTTTGGCCGCTGCACTTGCACCATACGGCCGACCAGCGAGCCGCCACCCAAGCGCTGGAAGCACGCGCCGCCGCGCGCTCGCCAATCGAAGAGATGTTTGCCCAGTGGGAGGCCCACGCGCCGGAAGATGAAGCGCTCGCACGCCTGCTGGCAGCCGCGCGCCCTTTGCAAGAGCGGCTGAGGGAAGCGGGAGAGGATGATCGCCAACGGTTTGCGGAGCTAAACCAGCTTGAAGCCCTCCTGCAAACCGAGCAGGCGCGCGCCGAGGCCGCCTCGCTGGAGCCGGTGGCGGGCAAGCTCGCCGAGGCGCTGGCCAAGCTGGAAGGGATGGAGCCGCTGGCCGCCGCCCTGCGCTCAGCGCAGATGAGCGCCGCCGCCGAGCGCGCGGGGGAGGCCGCACAAAAGCTGGAGGCCCCCCAGGCCGCTACCGCCGCCAGCCCGGAGGCGGCGAGCGCCCTTTCCAAAACCGGGGAGGCGCTTGCCAAAGCGGGGAACCGCCAAGCGGGCGAAGGCTTGTGCCAGATGGGCGAGGGCGCTCGCGAGGGCAACGCGCGCAAGCTCGGCTCGGGCCTGCGCGGCTTGCAAGATGGGCTGCGCCGCGAAGCCGCCCGCCGCAAGGAGGCAAACCGGCTTGCGCAGCAGCTTCGCCAGCTTGCCTTCTGCAAGAGCTGCCTCGGCAGCGGCCAGTGCGAGGGGTTGCTCCCCGCCCTCTTCCAAAGACCCGGCGGCAAAAACGCGGGCAGCCAGAGCGCCCCCAAAGACCCCGGGCTGGAAACCCAGCTCGCCAGCCAGCGCATGGAAGAAACGCTGGAAGGCACCGCCGGCGAGGGCGAGAGCGAAGTCACCACCCAGCAAGCCTCGCATGGCGAAGGCGGCGCGACACGCGCCCCGGTGGCCGCCCGCTTTGCCGAGTACGCGCGCCTCTCGCAGCAAGCCGTGGAGGATGAAGCACTGCCGCTCGCGCATCGCGAGACGATCAAACAATATTTCGAACGAATCCGCCCCAAGGAAGACTAGCCATGCCCACCACTCCCCCCCCTGATCTGGATACCGCACTCGCCCATTTCCGCTCCCGCTTCGAGCAGCTTCGCGATACCCTGCGCACCGTCATCATCGGGCAGGATGAGATTATTGAGCATACCCTGATCGCCATGATCGCGGGCGGCCACGTCCTTCTGGAAGGCGTGCCGGGGCTTGGTAAAACGCTGCTCGTGCGTTCGCTCGCCTCGGCGTTGCACCTGCACTTCCAGCGCGTGCAGTTTACCCCGGACTTGATGCCCGCCGACCTGATCGGCACGCGCCTCTTTGTGGATGATGGGCAAGGCCGCTCGCGCTTCGAGTTCGCCCCCGGGCCGATCTTCTGCAACCTCTTGCTGGGCGACGAGATCAACCGCGCCACCCCCAAGACCCAGAGCGCGCTTCTGGAGGCGATGCAGGAGAAGAGCGTCACCATCGCGGGGGAGACTCACCGCTTGCAGGAGCCTTTCTTCGTCCTTGCCACCCAGAACCCGCTGGAGATGGAGGGGACGTACCCGCTGCCCGAGGCCCAGTTGGACCGGTTTTTCTTCAAGCTCAAAGTCCGCTACCCCGGTGCGGAGGAGCTGGAGCATATTTTCGAGACAACGACCCGCCGCGAGCAGCCCAGCATCTCCCCCGTCTTTGCAGGGGCAGACCTGGTAGAGATGGGGTGCCTCGCGCGCGAGGTGCCGCTCGCTCCGGCGCTGCGGCGTGCGGTGGCGCAGATCATCCTCGCCACCCACCCGGAGACCCCCGGCGCGCCGGAGGAAGTGCGCCGCTACGTCCGCTACGGAGCGAGCCCCCGCGCGGGGCAAGCGTGCATCCTCGCCGCCAAGATCCGCGCCATCCTCAATGGGCAGTTTAACGTCTCGCATGAAGACCTCCTCTCCTGCCTGTTGCCGGTGCTTCGCCACCGGGTAATGCTCAACTTCGAAGCGCAGGCCGACGGGGTGGACCCGGATGCTCTCGTCTCCCGGCTCATCGAAGCACAACGCCAAGCGTGGGCAACCGCTTAGCCTCTCCCACTTGTGGCTACGACGGATGTAGACGCCCTCTTTGGCCCGGAGCTGCTCGGGCAGCTCGAGTCGCTTGCCCTTCTCGCGCGGCGGCTGACCACCGGGCAGATGCGCGCCGAGCGCCGCAGCACCCGCCACGGGGCGAGCGCCGAGTTCTCCGGCTTCCGCCCCTTTACCACGGGGGATGATTGGCGCGCGATCGACTGGAACGCCTACGCCCGCTGGCGACAACTCGTGCTCAAGCTCTTTGTGGAGGAGGAAGACCTCCATGTGCATTTGCTGCTGGATTGCTCCGCCTCCATGGACTGGGGCTCCCCCGTGCCGAAGTACGACTACGCGAGGCAAGCCATGGCGGGGCTCGCCTACCTGACCCTTGCGAACCTCGACCGCGCTGCGGTGGCCCCCATCGGCCACCCACCCGCCACGCCGTGGCGGCCTTCGCGCGGGCGGCACCGCTTCCTACCGCTGCTGCGCTACCTCGCTGCCTGCCCCACCGCGCGGGAAGGCGGCAGCCTCGCCGTAGCCGTGCGCCGGTGGACTGCCACGCGCCCGCGCCCCGGTGTCGCCATTTTCGTAAGCGACCTTTTTGGCACCGATGCGGAAGACGCCACCCTCGCCCTCGATGCCCTGCGCCACGCGCGGCATGAAGTCGCTGTCCTGCAAATCCACGACCCTGCCGAGGCCGAAGCGGGGGAACGCGGCGAGTACGAGCTTGAGGAGGTCGAGAGCGGAGAGCACCGCCGCGTCATCGTAGACCCGAAGGTCCAAGCCGCCTACCGCCACGCCTTTGCGGAGTACCAGCAACAGATCGCCCGCTACTGCCGGGCGCACGGCATCGCGCTCTTGCAGGTGAGCACCGGGCTGCCCGTGGCCGAGCTGCTCAAGCGCTCGCTCCTGGAGGGAGGGTTCGTCCGCTAATGAGCTTCCTCTTCCCCCTTGCTTGGGCGCTGGCGGCGCTGGCGTTGCCGGTGGCGGCGTTGTACCTCATCCGCACGCGGCCGCAGGCCCGCCGCGCGAGCACACTCCTTTTCTGGCGGCAGCTCCCGCCACAGGTCTACAATAGCGCCTTCTGGAGGCGGCTGCGCCGGTGGGCCTCGCTGGCGTTGCAGCTACTGCTCCTTCTGCTGCTTGTCTTCGCACTTGCGCGCCCGGGCCGGGAGGGGGCGGAGAAGGCGGCGCTCATCCTCGTGCTCGATGGCTCCGCCAGCATGGCCGCCAGCGGGCGTACCGAGGCCGCGCAAGCCGCCGCCCGGCGCGCGCTTGCGGAACTGGGGCCGTTTGATGAAGCGCTCATCCTCCAAGCAGCGGAGACACCCCGCATCCTCAGTGGCTGGAGCCGCAACCGCCGCGCCCTCACCCGCGCACTGGCCGGGGCGGAGCCCGCCTCTGGCCCGGGCGCGGCGGCGGCCACGCTGGCCCTCGCGCACGATCTCGCCCGGCAGCGCAGCTCGGCGCGCCTCCTTTTCCTTACCGATGGCGTCTGGGCCGAGCTGCCCCCCGCCACGCTCCTGGAGGGGGTGGCACTCCACCTCGTGGGCGAAGGCACCCCACCTCCCCGCAACGCGGGGCTAACCTTCTTCGGCGCGCGCCGCTCGCTCGCCGCCCCGGGGGAGTACCAACTCCTCGCCCGCGCCATCGCCACGCACGATACCACCGCCACGCTGGAGCTTTGGTGCAACGGGCGGCTCATGGATGCGCGGCAGCTCGGGCTCAAAGCCGGGGAGCCGTGGCAGCAAACGTGGGAAGCGCATGAAGCCGGCTCCCTCGCGTTTGAAGCACGGCTCACAGATCTCGGCCCCGCAGACGCGCTCCCCACCGACAACCACGCCGCCACGCAGCTTGGGGCCGTGCGACCCGTGGCGGTGAGCGTCGTCTCCGAGCCCAACCTCTTTCTGGAAGCCGCGCTTGCCTCGCTCCCCGCCGTGGAGGTGGAGTGGCGCTCTCCTGCGGACCCTCCGCCGGACCCCGCACGCTTCTCCATTTACCACCGGGCCACTCCGCCACAAGGGGCCACCCCGCGCGCGCTCCTGCTGCTCGCACTGGAAGCGGGCGGCCCGTGGGGCGAGCCCGGGGGCGAGCTGGCGCAAGCTTTGGTGAGCAGCACGCGGGAGGAGGAGCCGTTCCTGCGCCACGTCGCTTTGGAGACCCTGCGCATCGGCAAAGCTCGGGAGTTTACCCCCGGGCCGGGCGCGCTCGTTTATGCCGAGAGCTTTGGCAAGCCGCTCCTTTTTGGCCAATGGAGCCGCGAGCCGCGCTGGCTGGTGGCCACGTTTGGCCTGGAAGAGGGCGACCTCGTTTTCCGCACCGCCTTCCCCATCCTCCTCGGCAACCTTGTACAAACCCTGCGGGCCGGGGAAGAGCCGCCCCCTGCCCCCCTCCCGGGCGAGGCAGAGAGCCTCCTCAAACCCGCACCCGAGGCGGTGCAAAGCGTGGCCACCCCCGCACCCGCCGCGGCGTGGGGCGGCTGGCCGCTCTGGTGGTGGGCGCTCGCGGCAGGAGTGCTCTGGGTCGTACTGGAGTGGACACTCTTTCACCGGAGGATTACGGAATGACCTTGGAGCTTCTCCACCTCTGGCCGTTGGCCGCGCTACCGCTCTGGCTTTGGCTCTACCGGCAGGAGCGCCGCTCCGCCGCCCCCCTCTCGCCCCGCAGCCGGGCGTGGGCGTTTGGGTTGCGCACGGCATTGCTGCTCCTGCTCGTGCTGGCCTTGTGCGAGCCGCGCCTCCTGCGCGAGCGGAGGGAGACGTTTGTTCACTTCCTCATGGATGTCAGCCGCTCGCTCGGTGGCACCGCCGCCCGCGAGAAGGCCCACGCCTTTGCGGCAGAGGCGGTGCGCTCCGGCACGATCAAAGAACATGCCTTCCTCTCCTTTGCAGGCCGCCCCGCATTGGAGAGCACGCCCCCGCAAGACCCCGCCGTGCTGGAGGACGACGGCACCGACCTTGCCGCCGCACTCCGCTTTGCCCAAGCCGCCACCCCTCCCGGGTTTGCCAAAGCCGCTATCCTCTTTTCGGACGGGCAGGAGACGCGCGGCGAAGTCGCCTCCCTCCTCCCCGAGCTCAAGCGCGCCGGGGTGCGGGTGGATGTGGTGCCTCTCTCCCCGCCGGAGAAGCCCGAGGTACTCGTACGCCGGGTAAGCGCCCCGCGCGAAGTCAATGCGGAGGAGCCCTTCAAAGTCGTTGCCGAAGTCTACAGCAACCGGGAGACGCCCGCGAAGCTGAGCCTCTTTCGCAACGGCGCGCGCGTGGCCGAGCGCGAGGTGGCGCTGCGCGTCGGCAACAACCGCTTTGAAACGACGCAGAGCGCCGGCGAAGAGGCGCTCAGCGAATTCTCCGCCTCCATCCGCGCAGCGGAAGATACCCTTGCCGACAACAACCACGCCGCCACGTTCGTCCACAGCCAAGGGCGCTCCAAGGCCCTTCTCCTCACCGACAAACCGGAGGCCGCGCGCCACCTTGCCCGCGCGCTACGGCAGGAAGGGGTGCTCTTGGATATCCGCCCCGCCCTTGGCGCGCCGGGCGACCTTGCCGACCTGCAAAACTACGATCTCCTCCTCTTCGACAACCTCCCCGCCACCAGCCTCACCCCCGCGCAGATGGCGCTCTACGCCACGTGGGTGCGCGATTTTGGTGGCGGCTTCCTCATGCTCGGCGGGGAAAACGCCTTTGGCCTCGGCGGCTACTTCCGCACCCCGGTGGAAGAGCTTCTACCCGTCCGGTGCGACTTTGAGAAAGAAGAGGAAACGCCCGCACTGGGCCTCTTATTGGTCATCGACCGCAGCGGCAGCATGAATGGAGAGAAGATGGAGCTGGCCAAAGATGCCGCCAAGGCCGCCGTGGAGCTGCTTTCCGACCGGGATTACGCGGGCGTCATCGCCTTTGATAACGAGGCCTACTGGGTAAGCGAGCTGCAATCCACCCTTGGAAAGGGGACGATCCTCTCGCAAATCTCCACCATCGAAGCCAATGGCGGCACCAACCTCGCCCCCGCACTGGAGCAAGCGCTGGAGGCGCTTCGCAACTCCCCGGCGAAGATCAAACACATCATCGCGCTTACGGATGGCATGTCGCAGCCCGGGCCGTTTGAAGAGATTGCCGGGCAGATCGCCGCGCACAACATCACGCTGAGTACCGTGGGCGTGGGCGAAGGGGCCGACCAGACACTGCTGCAAATGCTCGCCTCGCGGGGGAACGGCCGCTACTACTTCACCGACCAGCCGCACAACGTCCCGCAGATCTTTACCCGCGAGACGATGAGCGCCTCGAAATCCGCGCTTAAAGAGGCCCCGTTCCTTCCCGTGGCCGCGCTCCCCGCACCGTTTCTCTCCGGCGTGGAGCTGGGGAATGCGCCGTTCCTCCTCGGCTTTGTCAATACACGGCCCAAGCCGACAGCGGAGGTCTGGCTCGTCACCGAAACGGGCGAGCCGCTGCTGGCCACCTGGCGCTACGGGCTCGGGCAAGCCGGGGCGTTTACTTCCGACGCGCGCAACCGCTGGGCCGTGGAGTGGCTCGGCTGGGAGGGGTATGGCAAATTCTGGGCGCAGACGGCCCGCCAGCTCATGCGCACCGGCGCGCTCCGCCACCTGCCACTCGCGCTGGAGCGCAAGGGGGAGAGCTTTGTCTGCACCGTGGATGCGGTGGATGCCCAAGGCCGCTTCCGCAGCGGCGTGCGGGGCGAGCTGCAGCTCGTGGATGCCGCCGGGCAGACGCGCAAGCTCCCGCTCGCGCTGGAGGCCCCGGGCCGCCTCGCCGCGCGCTGGCCCGCCACCGCCGAGCCGCTCCACGCCCAAGCCATTTTGTATGACGAAGCGGGCGAAGTGCTCGACCGGCAGTTCCTCACTGCTGCCGCCGGGTACTCCGAAGAATTCCTCCCCCGGGGGGTCAACGAGCCGCTCCTGCGCCAGCTCGCGCGGGAGACGGGCGGCATCTACGCCCCCGCCACCTTTACCGACACGCGCTCCGCCCCGGTGGAGAGCGAGCTTTGGCCATGGCTCGCCGCGCTGGCACTGGCCGCCTTCCTCGCCGACGTGGCCGTGCGCCGCTGGCCCCAACCGTAATTTCCCCATGAAACCGAACCCCCTCCTCCTTCTCGCCCTCCTGCTTGCCGGTGCCGCGCACGCGGCAGATCTGCCCCCCGTGGTCGAGCGGTATGAGAGCCTCCTCGCCCGCAACCCGCAGAAGGGGACGGCGTTTGATAAAGTCTACCAACACTTCCTCGAAACCGGGCAGCTCGATGCCCTGCAAACCCGCTGGAAAGCCCGCGCCGAAGCGGGGGAGAATGCCGCGCAGTGGCAACTCCTGCTCGGCCTCCTCGCCGAGCGCCGGGGAGACTACGCCCAAGCGAAGGATGCCTACACCCGGCTCACCACCCAAACGCCGGAGAACGCCGCCGCATGGGCCGCGCTGGCCCGCTTGGAGATGCTCACCAGCAACCCGAAAGCCGCGCTCCCCGCCTACCGCACCGCGATTGAAAAGACCGCCACCGGCGAAGCCCGCGCCGCCCTCCTGCGCGAGCTGGCGCAGGCGCAGGCCCGGCTCCTCGATGCCGAAGGTGCGCTTGCCACGTGGCAACAACTTGCCAAGGAGACGCCGGACGACCCGGCCGTCCTCGACGAAGCCGCCACCGCGCTCGCCGCCGTGGGGCGGCAGGAGGAAGCCGCCGCCCTGCTGGAGAACCTTCGCAAGCTCCCGGAGGCCGATGCGTTCCAGAAGCTCAAAGCGCTCGTTGCCCTCGGCGGGCTTGAAGAAGCCCGGGGGCAGAACGCCAAGGCGCTGGAGCGCTATGAAGCCGCGCTGGCCGAGTCCTCCCCCACCAGCTGGGTGCACCGCAGCGTGCGTGCCAATATCGAGCGGCTCTTCCGCAAGCAGGACGACTTGCCCAGCCTCGCCTCATATTACGAAGGGTGGCTCACCCGCAATGGCAACGACGTGCAGGCCGCCGCCGCCCTCTCCACCGTCCTCACTGAGCTGAAACGCCGCACCGAGGCCGCCACCTGGCTGCGCAAGGCATGCGAGTGGGCTCCGGAGGATGCCACGCTCAAGCTCCAGCTCGCCACGCTGCTTCGGGAAACGGGGGATGCGCCCGGCGCGCTTGAGCTGCTCGGCCAGCTCGCCCGGCAGCACCCACAGGAGCCCCGCTTCGCCACCGAGCTGGGCGAGGCGCATTGGGCACAATCCGCAGAGGGCACCCAAGCCGCCGCCCGCGCCGCCGCGCTGGAGAGCTGGGCGCAAATCGCCCCGGAGGGCACGCGCGATGTGGGCCGCGTCGCCCTGCTGGCCGACCTCCTCGCCCGCCATGGGCTCAACGCCGAGGCTGCCGCGCAGTATGAGCGCGCCGTAGCCCTCGCCCCGGATGCGAGCGACCTCCGCGAGCGGTGGGCCGCGCTCCTCTTTCGCGAAGAGAAGGAGCAAGCCGCGTGGGCCGTGCTGGAGGGCCTCGTAGCCGAGGAGCGCGCCACCGCTGCCAACTTCCTGCGGCTCGCCCAGCTCCAGCAGCGCCATGGCGGTGCGGAGAAGGCGCGCGCCACCCTTGCCCTTGCGCTGGAGAAATACCCGGCAGACTTCCCGCTCCTGCGCCTCCGGTGGGAGCTGCTTGCCGAAGCAAAGGAGTGGGAGGCCGCCTTTGCCACGTGGGAGCGCGCCGCCGCCGCTGCACCGGGCCCCTTGCCGCTGGAGCAACTGGAGCGCGCCAAAGCCGCCCAGCTCGCCGTCGCCGGGCGGCTGGAAAGCGAGCGCGACGCCCTGGCCGCAAAGCTCGACTCCCTCTCCGAACCCGAGCTGCGCCTGCTCATCCACCTCGCGCTCTCCGACGCCACCCGGCAGGCGGACTTGCTGCGCAAAGCGCTGGAGCCCGGTCGCTTTGCCGACTCGGTGGCGATGGCGCGGCTACAAGCCGCAGCGTACCAGATCCTCCGCGACCCGGCTGGCCAAGTGAGTGCCCTGCGGCGGTGGGTCGGGCTGGAGCCCAAGCAACGGGTGGATGGGCTCGAACAGATCACCCTCGTCTGGCAGCAGGCTGGCCAATACGACAAAGCGCTTGAAGCCGCCCGCGAGCTGGCTGCCGCCGCCCCCGCCAGCCCCAAGGGGCCGCTGCTGGAGGCCACGCTCCTCGCCGCCGCCGGCAAGCGGGAGGAGGCCGTTACCCAATTCCACAAAGCCATGGCCCTGAGCGACCGGCCCAACGAGATCCGCCTGCGGCTCGCCGAGATGTACAACCGCCATGGCGAGGCCGAGAAAGCGATCGCCACGTATGAAGAAGCCTTTGAAGCCGAGGAAGACGCCGGGCGCAAGCAAGCCCTCATCCGCCCCATCGCCACGCTCGCGCAGCAGACCGGGCGGCTGGATGCGCTGCTCACCAGCTTCAAACAGCGGCAAGCGGCGGATGAAGCCGGGTGGCGCTACACCGCCTACCTCGTGGAGATCTACCAGCAAACGGACGACCTTGCCCAGGCCCGCGCTGAGCTGGAGAAAGTAATCGCCCTGCGCCCCAAGGAACCCGCGCTCCTGCGGCAGGCGGCGGACCTCGCCCGGCGCGAGGGGAATCTCGATGCGCAAATCGGCTACCTGGAGCAGCTCGCCACGCTGGAGCCCGATCTCCTCAACCGCCACGCCTTCCTCGAAGCCTTGTTCACCTCCGGTCGCATCCGGGAGAAGATGGCGCTTATCGAAGAAGCCATGCCCGAGGTGGTGGCCAACCGCCCGCTCTCGCGCCGCTTCCTCGCCCGAATGCGTAACACCCCCACGGCGGCTCCTCTGCTCAAGCGTTACGAAGCCGAGCTACGCGCGCAAGCCGACACCCTGCAAGACCCGCTGGCGCTGCCCGAGCTTTACATTGCCTCCGGACAGTATGAGAAGGCGCGCCCACTCCTGGAGGCGATGCTTCTCACCCCCCCCGTGCCCCCCCCTGCGCCCGCCACCCCGAGCCAACGGCAGATGCCGGGCATCCAAGGACGCTTCCAGCGGGGCACCCCGATTGTCGCCTCCATTTACGAATGGCTGCCGGACCTGCGGAGCAATGTGTATTGGGGGCTCCCCTCCATCCTCCCCCCGCCGGATACCGACACTTACCGAATAGCCGCCGCCATCTACCTCAGCGTGCTCGCGCGGCTGGAGGGGAAGGAAGAAGCTTACCTCCAACAGCTTGATCGCGTGCTCACCGAGCCGGATGACCGGCTCGTCATCTTCGCGCAAATCCAGGCTCGCGAGCCGTTGCTCAAAGAGATTCGCAACGCCTTGCAAGACCCAAACGCACAGGACCGGGCGCAGTTCGGCATCGGGCAGCTTCAATTCTGGTTCCACGGGTCCGGCAGTGAGTGGACCCCGGAGCTGGAGCAGATCGAGAAGATGCTGGCCGACTACCGCAAGATTCCCAATGCCAGCACGTCGAACACCTTGCACCTGGAGCTCATGCTCCTTGAACGCAAGCTCAACACCGGCCAAACCGAGGCCGCCCGCGCGCACGTTGGGGAGCTGCTGGCCAACCCGGCGCAAACCCGGGGCCTCAACGACATCCTCTCGCTCCTCCAGCTCGCGGGGCGCACGGGGTTTCAAAAGGAAGTCCAATCCCTCATCAAGGAAGCCCTCGCCCTACTGGACGAACAAGCAGCCCAGAACCCGCAGTTCGCTTCGCAAACCACATTGGAATACCTGGCCCGGTTTCGACTGATCGACGACGCCGCGAACGTACTGGCCCCCGTGGAGGCAGCCTTCTTTAAACAAATGCTGCACACCCTCCGGGAGGCCCCCCCCACGGCAGCCCATCCGTTCCCCTGGGCCCTCCTGAATGACCAAAGCCTCCTGGTCGTCAGCGGGTATTTTGACCCCTATTTCCTGCAGATCTTCGCCGTCGCCTTCCGCGAGGGAGAAAACCTCCCCTTGCTCAAGGTGCTCGACAAGGAAGCCCCCACCCTCAAGCCCCGGCAGCGCATCCGGGCGGAGCTGCTGCGCGCGCAGCTCTTATGGGCAGGAGGCCAGCGCGAAGCCGCCGCCACCGCCGCAGCCGCGCTCGCCAAGGCCCACCCGCAGGATGCCGATATCGCCCTCTTCGCCGCCCACGCCTTGGGCGAGAATGGCAACCCGCAAGCGGCCCTGCCACTGCTGGAGGCCCTCTCCAGCAGCCCCCCCGCCCTTGCCCAGCGGCGGGATTACCTCGCCCTCCGCTACCTGCTCGCCGCGAATCGCAACGAGGAGGCGCGCCCCGTGGCCGAACGTCTGCTGGCCAACCCACCGGCGGAAGCCTACAGGGAACTCCAAGCCGCCGTGGCCACCCTCGGGCTCAAAGCCACCTCCTCCCTCCTCGCCCGCCAACCGAGGCCGCGCTCGGCCAACCGCCATCAGGTCATGGAGGAAAACGTGCGGCAGCTCGACGAACTCACCTCCGCAAACAAGACGGAGGAAGCCGTGGCGCTCGCGCGGGAGATCCTTGCCTCCACCGGGCCGGGCGATCCCCAGCTTGGCAACTGGCAACGCAACCGCGCGCTCAATGCGCTGGAGAAGGGCGATGCCATGCCCGCTTACCTCGCCAAGCTGGAGGCCGACCTCGCCGCCCAGCCGGAATCGTTGACGGTTTTGCAGCTCCTTATCGAAGCCCACAACGGGCGCGGCGCGTGGACACACGAGAAAGTCAACACCGCGCAGAAGAGCCCGCTCTGGCTCAAGCTCACCCGCAAGGGGCGCACGTTCACCGGCTCCGTCTCCGCCGATGGCGAGCAGTGGAAGGAGGTCGGCTCCGCGGAGATCGACCTCGCCGAAACGCTCGATGCCGGGTTTGCGCTCACCGGCAAAGGCCGCGACAACCCGGTGGAGGCCCGCTTCACCGCCGTGGCCCCCGCCCCCGAAGGCCCTTGGCAGGAGCGCGCCATCGGCAGCAAAGTCGCTCCCGGCACCTTCCGGCAGGAAGCGGACGCCTACATCGTGCAGGGGACGGGGCGCGACATCTACGGCACCGTGGATGCCTTCTTCTTCGTCTCCCAACCCCTTACCGGGGATGGCGAGCGCATCGCCCGGCTGGAGACCAGCGCCACCCACCCCGTGAAGATCGGCCTCATGTTTCGCGAGGGCGGCAAGGCTGGAGCCCGCTACGTGGCGCTCCTCTTCCGAGGCAACGATGGCGTCGGCTTCCAATACCGCAAAGCCGTCTACGACCCCGAGCCGTACTTGCGCGAGCTGGTGCGCCTCCAGCCCGACGAGCTCAAGTGGCAGATGCAGCTCGGGACGTGCCTTGCCGCCCAGGAGCGCGAGGCCGAGGCGCTGGTGATTCTGCGCGCCATCGCGGCGAAGGATATCGAGCCCTTCTTCCCGACCTGCACCGAGGTGATCGCCGCCTTCCGCGAAGAAGGCGCGCTCCCCGACCTTGCCGAGGCCGCGCTGGTGTGGAAGCAATCACCGCCCCCAGCCAATGGGCAGGTCCATCCTCCCGTCTACTTCTACCAGGAGCTGACGGAAGCCCTCCGCAAGGCCGGCCAGCTTGACCTCGCCGAGCGCGTGGCGCGCTACGGGCAGGGCCTCAACCACTACGGAAGCGCCACCCGGCTCAATCACGAATTGGCAAAGGTCTTCCTTCTCCAGAAGAAAGACGATGCAACCACGGCGGAGCTGCTTGAGATTCTCTACCCCGAAGGTAAGCGCTCCCAGGGCTCGCCCTCCACCTCGCTCCTCGGCTTCGGGCAGCGGTACGGCTCCCCACCCAATGACTGGACGGACCCCATCTTCTTCGGCAGGCAGCTTTCGTGCGAAGCGCTGCTCACCCTCGCCGAGATGCCCGAGCCCATTCTCCAGACCGTGGCCGGCGAAGTGCGTGCCCGCCTCAAGCGCAACCCGGCACTCAACGGCGCGGACGCCCTGCTCGCCTACCTCGCCGCGCGGAACCGCGACCCGGCGCTGGCCAACCAGTTGCCCCCGCTGCTCAAGCCCGGGCGCCGCCTCTTGAATGGGGAAATCGTCGCCCTGCTCGCCATTGCCGACGAGCTGCAAGCCTGGCCCGGGCACGAGAAGGAGGCGATCGCGGTGCGCAAGGCGCTCAACCGCCACCTCGGCAATCCGAATCAGTTCATCCACTACGGGTATGAGGAGAACCTCTTCTGCCTCGCCCTGCTGCAAAGCACGCTTGGGGATGCGAAGGGGGCCACGGAGACCCTGGAGATCCTGCGCCCCATCGTGGAAGTCAAGATCGCCCAGCCCAGGCAAAACAAACGCCACCAGACCGACTACTCCGACACCGAGGCGCTCCGCCTCCTCGCGCTGCAACAGCGCGTGCGGGATGAGAAGGGCTTCATCCACACCTACGACGCCCTGCGTGCCGCACCCCAAGGCAAGAAGGTGGGCGGGTGGACGCTCGATGAGGAGAAGAAGCAATTCCTCGGCACGTTTGAGCAGCTCGTCGCTCTCCCTTGGCTGCTCAACGATGGCGACGCGGCCCCTGCGCCCACTGTCGTCTACGAAATCCGGGGCAAACATCCGCGCCAGAAAGGGGCGGTGAACCGGCTCATCATGTCGCGTGGGGGCATGCGGGGGGCCGTCTTCGAAGCCCCGCGCACCCTCACGCTCCTCTATGGTCGTACCCCGGAGGCGCTGGAGCCGCTTGGCACCTTCAAGACCAAAGACGCTGCCGGGACATGGAAAGCGAAGGTACCCCCAGGCCTCGGCTACCTCGCCATCCGCGAGGAAAAAGGCGAACCCTTCACGCACCCGGCCATCGCCATCCTGCGCGGCAAGAACCTCGTGCAAAACCCGAACTTCGACGGCCTGGCCAAGCGCCCCACCGCGCGTGGGCCTTTCTCCCTGCCCGGGTGGAAAGAGCTGCCCGCAGGGTTCTGGCGGCTCACCCCCGGTGGGCCACGCGCCGGGGGCACCTTTGTAGAGGTCTACCCCTCGGATGAGAAGGAGCATCTCCTCATCGGCGAGCGTGTGCCTATCGAGCCCGGCTGCTCCTACTTCCAGAGCGCGTGGTTGCGCGCGATGGATTCGTGGGGCCACGGAGTTGCTTTTGGCCGCCGCTTCCTCGATGCCGAAGGCAAGGAGCTGGAGACCACCTATATCCCCGCTTACCACTCCATCAACTGGCGGCGGCACAGCCAGACGCTCGCGCCCGATGCCAAAGCTGCCCACGACCGTATCCCGCCCAATGCGGCATTTATGGAGCCCGTCGTCCGCCTCCGCAGAGGGGCCGACTTTACAAATCTCTTTTTGGGGACCATACCCAAAGATACTCCGTAATGCCTCGCACCCACTGGTCACGCTGCCTGCCACGCCCCACCAATAGCGGGCTGGTCCGGCATGCCCCGGGCTATACCATCGCACCCGAGTGGTTTACCCGCGCCATCCCGGACTTTGATCTCTGGGCCATCTACAGCGGCACCGCAGAGTGGAAGGTGGATGACAAACCATGGGAGCCGCTGCACCGGGGGAGCTGCCTCTGGCTGCGCCCGGGCCACCAGATCGCCTTCCGCGTCACAGGGAACCAATGGCTGGAGATGGGGTACACCCACTTCGACCTCGAGCCCCCCGGAGGCGGCCGCGCGCTGCCGCCCGGGCAGGTCATCTCCGAGCCGCTGCGTACCGATACGGCAGACCCCCACCTCTTCGAGTTTGGCATTCGGCGGCTCTTTTACCTGGAGCGCCGCGAGGCCGAAACCCCCAAGCAACGCCGTTTGCTCGAAGAACAGAGCTCCCAGCTCTTGCGCGTCCTCCTATCGGAGTATGCGCTGCAAGCGGCCCAGCCCGCCGAGCCGCCTCCCAGCGGCCTTGCGGCCCACCACCTGCAAGTCGCCAGCGCAGCCAAGACGTGGATCGGCCAGCACCCGGATTGGGAGGGCTCCGTCGCCGACCTCGCCCGCCGCTTCGGCTACCAGACGCGCTATTTCTGCCGCATCTTCCGCCAAAAAACGGGCACCACCCCGCTGCGCGCCATGTTGCTCGCGCGGATGGACCACGCGCGCCGCCTCCTCGCCACTTCCTCCATGAACGTGGGCGAGATCGCCGAGAGCCTTGGCTACCGGAGTATCGAGTATTTCTCCCGCCAGTTTGCCAAAGAGATCGGGCAGCCCCCCTCGCTTTATCGCCAGAGCCTACAGACACCGGGGAAGAAAAGTGTCAAAAAGTGCAAATGATTTTGCCCTCCCCTGCATGGCCTCGCCGAGGCGCCCATGGCAGGGTTGAGGCGTCATGAACGACCTCTCCGAAACGCTCGCACTGGAGGGCGGCGCACCCGCCCTGCCCACCCCTCGCCCCCCCGCTCCGCTCCGCTGGGGTGAGCCCGAACTGGAGCAGCTCCGCCAGGCCATCGGCCAGCAAAGCCTCTTTTATTGGAAGGGCCCGCAGACCGCCGCGCTCCTCTCCCGCTTCCACGAGCAAACCCCGTTGGAGCACACCATGGCGTGCTCCTCCGGCACGGCCGCCATCCACATCGCACTGGCGGCGGCGGGCATCGCCCCGGGGGATGAAGTCATCGTCCCCCCCATTACCGATATGGGCACGGTCATCGGCATTCTCTACCAGCTCGCAGTGCCGGTTTTTGCAGATCTTGAAGCCACGAGCGCCAACCTCTGCCCGGTGGATGTGCGCCGCAAGATCACTCCGAAAACGCGCGCCATCATCGTCGTCCACCTCGCAGGCAACCCGGTGGCCATGGAGCCCTTCCAGGCGCTGGCTCGGGAGTTTGGCCTCCTGTTGATTGAAGACTGTGCGCAGGCGTGGGGCGCGCGCTACCAGGGCAAGCCGGTGGGGACGATGGGCGATGTCGGCTGCTTCTCGCTCAACGACTTCAAACACATCGGCGCGGGAGACGGCGGCATCGTCGGCAGTAACGACGCCACCATCGGCCCCAAGCTCCGCCTCTTTGGCGACAAAGGGTATGGCCGCACCGGCCCAAACCGGGGCGTACAGAGCATCCTCGCGCCCAACTACCGCATCAGCGAGTTGCAGAGTGCCGTGGGCGTCGCCCAGCTCGGGCGGCTCCCGTGCATCACCCAAAAGCGGCACGAGCTTGGCGAAGCTTTGCGCGAACAGCTTACCGGCCTGCCCGGGCTCGAGCCCGCGAGCGTGGCCGAGGGCGGCTACTCGACCTGGTGGTTCCAACACGCCCGGCTCGCCCCGGGGCGCGACCGCGACCGCTACGTAGCCGCCTTGCAGGCGGAGGGGGCGGAAGTCTCGGCCGGGTACATCCCCACGCCGCTCTACCGCACCCCGGTCTTCCAGGAGCATGCCTTCTTTGCCGGGCAATGGCCGATCAAGACCTTGGGGCTGACTTCGATGGACTACCGCGAAGTCTGCTGCCCCGTGGCGGAAGAAATCCTGGCCACCATGATCCGCATGACTATCCATGAATCGATGACTCCGGAGTGGATCGAAGGCACCGCGCGCGCCTTCCGCAAAGTCAACGCCGCGGTGGCGTAGCTCCCTTTGGTGGGGGTGGGGGCGCCTTACTCCTCCCACCGCTGCCACGGCACCAGCACGGGCTCGCCCTCGTGCTCTGCCCGGTAAACCGCCACGCCGTGCGCTGTGCGCAGCCGCTCGTCGGTAAGCACCTCGCGCGGCGGCCCATCGGCCAGCAAGCGCCCTTGGCCCAGCAGCAGCAGGCGATCACAAAACCGCGCCGCAAGCCCGAGATCGTGGAGCACCACGACCACGCCGCCCCCTGCGCGCGCCCGGGTGCGCAGCAGCTCCATGAGCGCGAGCTGGTGGTTGGCATCGAGCCCCGCGCCCGGCTCATCCACCAGCAGCCATGCGGGGTTCCCCACCAGCGCGCGGGCCAAGAGCACACGCGCCCGTTCGCCACCAGAGAGCTCGGTAACAATTCGCTCCCGCAGATCAAGAACATCCACCGCCTTGAGCGCCCCCCTCACCAGGTAAGTCTCATCATCCCCAAACGGCAGCCGCCCGAGCCGCACCACGGCCTCGACACTCAGCGGCCAGTGGCACTCGGCCCCTTGCGGCAGGTACGCAAGCGTGCGTGCACGCTCGCGCAGCGGCATCTCGCGCAGGGCCCGGCCTTGCAGCCGCACCTCGCCCCCCCTCGGCTCCAGCAGCCCGGCCAACGCGCTGAGAAGCGTCGATTTACCCGAGCCATTGGCCCCCAAAATGCCGACCACCTCGCCCTCGCGCAGCGTGGTGGTAATGCCCTGCAACACGAGGCGCTCGCCGAGGGAAAGCGAAAGGTCGATCGTCTCAAGCATGGTTAGAAAAGCGACCTCCGGTTATGCAAAAGCACCCATAGAAACACCGGTGCACCCGCCAGCGCGGTAACAACCCCGAGCTTTAGCTCCTGCGTGGTCGGCACCACCCGCACCAACACATCGGCCAGCAGCAAAAGGAGCGCCCCGCCCACGGCACTGAGGCCCAGCAACCGCCGCGCATCTCCCCCCGCCCACGGGCGCAGCAAGTGCGGGACGATGAGCCCCACAAACCCGATCGCCCCGGATACCGACACCGCCGCCCCCACCGCCAGCGCCGCACCCAGCACCACCCGCAGCCGCACCGAGCGTACCCGGTAGCCGAGGCTCTCCGCCGTCGGCTCGCCAAGGCTCAGCGCGCGCAGGGCATTCCCCGTGGAAAGAAGGAGCGCCGCCCCGGCAAGCACCAATGGCGCTGCCAGCGCCACGTGGTGCCAGGTGCGGTCTGTCAGCGAGCCAAGGAGCCAGAAGACAATCTCCAACGAAGCGTACGGGTTTGCCGAAAGGTTGAGCGCCAGCGAAGTCAATGCCCCGCAGAGCGCCGAGATGGCTACCCCGGCGAGAATGAGGCTTTGGATCGCCCCGCCGCGCCCCGCCAGCGCCAGCACCAGCAGCGTGGCCACCGCCGCCCCCGCAAGCCCGGCCAGCGGCAGCGCGTAGGCAAACACCGCGCTCGCCCCGGAGTAAAACGCCAGTACCGCCCCCAACGCCGCGCCTCCGGAAACACCGAGCAGCCCCGGCTCCACCAGCGGGTTGCGCAGGAGCCCCTGCAACGCCGCACCCGCGAGCCCCAAGCTCCCACCCACCAACCAAGCCAACACCAGCCGGGGGACTCGGATCTCCCAGAAAAGAAAGGCCAGCAACGGATCGCCCTTGCCGCACACGGCCTCCCAGAGTTGCCCCACCGATACCGGTCCCACCCCGAGCGAGACGAGCGATAGCCCCGACAACAGGGCCAGTGGGATCAAAAGCGCTCCTCTCATCGAGCGGCCTCCGCAGCGAGAGTTTCCACCAAATCAAGGCTGGCGGGGTCCGGACACGCAAGGTAGCGAAAGGGGATCGTGACAACCCTTACTCCCTCCAACTCCGCCCGAGGCAGTGGCAAGCCCGTAAAGGTAGGCACTCCCTCGCGATAACCAACGCGCAGCAGCAACCGGGGCCGCGCCAGCAACACCCGCTCCAGGGGCGAACCGCCGCGCGCGAGGTCCGCCGAAGCGTCGCGCAGCCCCGCCAGCTCGAGCAGCTCGGTGGCAAAAGCCCCCGGGGTGCTTCCATCATGAAAGACAAACAGGGCCCTCGGCCCCGCCTCCCCCACCGCCTGCCTTCGCAGACGGGCAAGGCGCGCATCCATCTCCTCAAGCAACGTCTCGGCCCGCGCCTCGGCCCCCAGCGCCCGGGCGGCAGCGCGGATCTCCTCTCGCAGCTCCGCAAACGACTCGGGGAAGCCGATCTCCACCACCGGGATACCCGCCTCCCGCAGGGCCGCGTTGGCCCCCGGCGTGGAGTATTTGCCCGCCAGCACAAGTGAGGGCCGCAGGGCGATCAGCTCCTCCACCCGCCCGCGCGTGGTCGGCAACCCGGCGGCAGCCTCCCAATGGGGGGAAAGATCGGCATCCGTGGCCAAGTAGCTCAGAGCCGCAATCTCCTCGCGTGGGACAAGCTGCAAGAGAAGCTGATCTCCCGGAAGGCAGATGGAGACGAGCCGCCGCGCGGGGGCCGCAGCCACGCCCTGCGCCGCCAGTAAAAGAAACAATACAGCGCAGCGAAAAAACACCGTGGGCAACTATGGCGGCCGGGCTACCGGTGCGTCAACTGCCAATGGAAACCCGCTCTGCCCCCACTGTGGGCATGACGAGCGGTGGCGCGCTGGAGCGCGCGCTTGCCCGCCTCTTTGAGGCAGACAAGTCGCCCCTCCAAGGAGCTACCGCGCCGTAGTGGAGCGGTAGCTCCTTGGAGGGCGCGCCTCCGTGCGCGCCGCCGCGTAGAGATAAACGCCTTGATGACTTAAAGCACGGAGCGTCCCGCGAACCAAAGGCACAAGGGATGGGGCTGGGCCGCCATGGCGCGGCGGAGTTAAACCCCGCGGGCGACACAGAGGTCGCCCCTCCATGGCGCTACCGCGCCCCCCCTTACTCTACCACTAGCAGGATAACGAGCTGCCCCTTCCGGTAAAGCGGGCCGCGTACAAAAAGGGGACACTTGCGCCCGAGCTGGGCCTCCGTCTGCACAAGGAGGCGCTTGTCCTGGTAAAGCTGGAGCGCGAGCTGGTAGTCGCCCCCCGGGCGCGGCTTGCCGGTGTTCTCCACCCGCAGGCAGAACGGTTTACCCGGCAGGAGCCAACGCTCGCCCCCTTTGCCGATGGGGGTGCGGTGTTCGCTCAAAATCTGAAGCTGGTTGTAGCCGAAGACGGTGCTCAACTTCTGTGCATAAGGGGCCAGCTCGCTTGGCGGCTTCTGCGGCTCGCGCTCGTTGGTAGCGTAGACAAGGGCGCTCCAGATGGCCTCGCTCTCGGCGAAGGCCCCGGGGACTCCGCAGCAAAGCGCGGCAAGCAAGGCCACCGCTACGACCCCGTGGCGAAAGCTCATGGCCGCCCCTCCGATGGCAGCGAGGCCATGTAGTCCAACCCATCAAGCCAAATGACGGTGGCATCTGCCTTGGCGGAGTGGATCGCGACAGCCGAGATCCCCGGGCCGCCCGGCCGGGCATTGAGGACGCGGGCATGGCTGCTGCCCCCCGCCCCGGTATTGAGCGAGAGACTCAGCAACCCGCCAATGGCCACGCACGCTGCCGTGGCCCAAAGCAGCCGCCAGAAGGGAATGCCCGAGGGGGCCGAAGCCGCCTCGGCAGGAGCGGCAGCAGCCTCTTCACGGCGGATCGTCTCCAATAGCTGGTGGCGAAAGAAATCCGCATTCGGCATGGGCGGCACCGGGGTCTGCGCCCGCAGGAGGCGGCCCAGCGCGGCGGCGGCGGCGCGGTCGGCTTCGGCCTCGGGGAGCGCGCTGCCCAGCTCGCGCTCCAGCTCGGCGGCTTCTTGCGCGGGGAGCTGGCCGTCCACCCAGGCGGTGTAACGTTCTTCAGAGGGTTTCATACAAGTCGCGAAGGGTGGTTTGCAGTTTCTTGCGGGCGTAAAAAAGGCGGGACATGACGGTACCGACGCTGCACCCGCAAGCATCGGCAATCTCTTCGTAGCTAAGCCCGTCCAACTCTCGAAGGGTGATGACGGCGCGGTGCTCGGGCGAGAGCCGCGAGAGCGCTTCCTCAATCCGCTCGCCGATCTCCGCGCCCTCTACGCCGCTCTGGGGCGAGGGGGCTTCGCGCGGGGCGGTGACCGCGCCGGGAGCGATCTGGCGGGGGGTTACGGAATCGTCCAGCTCCACGCCGGTCTGCGAAGCGCGGTTGGCCCGGCGGCGCAGCCAATCAATGGAGACGTTGGTGCTGATCCGGTAAAGCCACGTGGAGAAGGAGGATTGGCCCTGAAACCGCCCAATATTGCGCCACGCTTTGAGGAACGTCTCCTGGGCAAGATCCCAGGCGTCCTGTTCATTGCGGGTGGCGTTGTAGAGCGTGGCGAACACTTTGTGCTGGTGAAGGGCCACCAATTCCCCAAACGCCCCGGTGTCGCCCTGCTGGCTTTTGCGGACGAGCGTGGCTTCGGGAGCGGGTGGCAATTCCTCGGGTGGCATCTGTTTTGACGGGGGGTGGCCCGCTTTCATTCAGCACAAAAAGCGCCCCCGCGGCAACTCCCGCGTTTCCTCCCCCTCTCCTTACGCCTCGAAGCGCCGCCGCCACTCATGCCGGTACTCGCCCATGAGCTCGATAATGCCGTCGCGCACCTGGAAAAGGCGCGTCCGCAGCTGCCGCTTGCGGGCGGGGGAGAGCTTGGCATCGCGGCCAAACTGGATGCTGGCATCCAACGCCACGGTCATCGCCTTGAGGGCGCGCTTGAGGTAGGCGATCGTCATGCCGATCTCGTCCACATCATCATCGCTCAAGGCGGCGGCGAGCTTGGCGCTGGCCACGGCACTGTGGGTGGCGAGCTTGACGGCGGAGGGGGTGTTCTCCACGTCGCCGATCTCTTCGAAAAGCTGGTCTACCCAGACGGTGAGGGCAAAGCTGGCCTGGTAGAGCGGGTGCAGCTCGAAGTTTTCGGGCTCCTCCAGCTCGTCGTCGTCCTCGTCTTCTTCCTCCTCAAAGTCAGAGGATTCGAAAAACGGCTCATCCCACTCGGCTTCGTCGGTTTCGACAAGATGAGTCCACCCCATTTCCCGGGCGATGATTTGGTCGCGATCCGGGTCGTCTATGTACTTCTCCAGAAGCTCCATGTACCGCTCGGTCTTGCGGTCCTGCTGCTGGAGGAAGCGCTCCCAATCGTACTCATCCCAAACTTTTTCGGGTTCGTTATTCTCGGGCATAGGGATTAGTTAGGTCGATTTTGGCCAATGCGCAAAGGTTTTGTGTGTGAGGGGCGCTCCCCTTCCAAAACGCGCCTCGGCTACCGGCTGAGCTTGAATTCGATATTGACGGTGTAACCCGCCGCATCGCCCGCCCCTTTGGGGAGCGGCTCCACTTGGCTGACGCGGTTGGCGGCAGTCATGATCGAGTCGTCCACCATCGGGTTGCCCGAGGAGCGGGCAAGCCGCACCCCGCCGATCTTGCCGCTCCGCTCGATGCGGATCTCCACCAGGGCGGCAAAGATTTCCCCCTCCTGCGCGAGCCCGATCGGCTGCACCCACCGGGCGTAGAAGCGGTCGTGCAACATGGCGTGGTAGAGGCCAAGGTCTGTCTGCGTGGCCCCGCCGCCCTCGCGGCCCGCCCCTTGCCCGCCGCCGATACCGGTGCCTACCCCGCCCGCCTTCCCCTTGGCCGAGCCGGTGCCCGCCACGCCTTCGCCCCCGGCTCCTGCGCCAGCACCGGTATTGCCCTCAGCCTTCTTCTGCCCGGAGGCGGTGGAGCCGCCCGATTTCTTTTGCCCTTCGGAGTCGGAGCTCTTCTTCTCATTGGAGGAAGTGGCCGTCTTTTTGCCCTCGCCCGTGGTGCCCTTTGTCGATGTCGAGTTAGAGGCCGAGGCCTCCGCCTTTGGCTTGGGTGTGGCTTTCGGCGTCGGCTTCGGCGTCGCTTTGGGAGTGGGCTTCGGAGTCGGCTTTGGCGTGGGTTTCGGGGTCGGTTTTGGAGTCGGCTTGGGCGTGGGTTTCGGGGTTGGCTTGGGAGTCGGAGTCGGAGTCGGAGTCGGAGTCGGAGTCGGAGTCGGAGTCGGAGTCGGAGTCGGCGTTGGCGTCGGCGTTGGCGTTGGCGTTGGCGTTGGCGTTGGCGTTGGCGTCGGTGTCGGTGTCGGTGTCGGTGTCGCCGAAGCGAGCATGATGTCGCTCGGGGCATCGCTGGGGCTTACGGCCAGCGGGGCCGCGTCGTCCTCCGTCGGGGCATGCTTCTCTTCACCTGCCGCGTCTTCCGGCTCGCCATCTTCCTCCGTTGCGGCAGCTCCGGCGGCGGGGGGGGAGCCCCCATCGAGCCACTGGATCGTCTCCGGCGGCTTGTTCGCCGCCCGGGTGATCCAGACCACCAGCAACACGGCCACCACGTGCAGCAGGGTGATGCCTACGAAGTTGCGTCGGAATGAGGGTTCGCCACTCATGGTGCCCGCGCGCGCCCTACGGGGCCTGCGCCTCCGTGCTCACGAGCCCGATCCGCGTGATGCCCGCCGCCTTGAGCGCATCCATCACCTCCACGAGCCGTTGCACCGGCAGCTCGCGGTGCGCACGAACGACGACGGCCCCCTCCGGCTTCGCGGCGGCCAGCCCCGCAAACGCGGCGGCCCACTCGCCCTCGGAGAGTTCCTTGCGGTTGAGCGTCACCCTCGCATCGCGATCCACCGAGATCGTCTCCACATTGGCCGGGTTGACCGCGCGGGAGGTGCCCCGCCCGGTGGGGATGACGAGGTCCGAGGAGTTCTCCATGAGCGGCGTGGTGATCATGAAGATGATGAGCAACACAAACGCCAGGTCGAGCAACGGCGTGATGTTGAGCTCCGAGAGCGTGGTGAGCTGGTGGCGGTCGGAGAAGCGCTTCATCGGGGCCTGGCTACCTCCGTTCGGCCGGTTGGCCGTGGTCTACATACTGGTGTTCGAAGGCGGAGGAAAGCTCCGCGCCAAAGTTATCCATCTGCACCACGGTGGCGCGGATGCTGGTGACCAGAAAGTTGTACCCAAACATCGCGGGGATGGCGACCAAGAGCGCCACGACGGTCGTAATCAACGCCGCAGAGACACCCGGGGCCATGGCCGAGAGCGAGGCGCTCCCCGCGGCTGCCACGCCGCCGAAGGTTTCCATCACCCCCCACACCGTGCCCAGCAGGCCGAGAAACGGCGCGCCGCTGACGGCCGTGGCCAGGAGGATCATCTGCGCCTCGAGCTTGAGCGCATTTTCCCCCACGGCGCGCTCCATCGCTGTGGATACGACGCGCATCTGCGAGGGCGAAAGCCGGGGCGAAGCATCGAGCCGGGCGCGGAAGGTTTCATCCACCTCTTGCGAGCCGAGGAGGTGGAATGTCAGCTCCCGGCACGCCGCGCGGTAGACATTCCAGAGGGGCGTGCCGTCAAAGCGCAGGCCCGACTCATAAATATGCAGCGGCTGCCGGTGACTGCGAAAGACGGCCAGAAACCGCTCCGACTGTTTGCGCACGGTATGGATCATGCGAAACTTCGTGACCATGACCGACCAGGAGAAGATCGATGCGATAAAAAGCGCCAGCAGGATGAACTTGCCCGGCGCCGTAGACATCTCGTAGGCGTAGACGAGCCCGCCATTGGCCAGAATGGGAGCGAAGAGTGGCATTTTGCAGAAGAACGTTGTAAGTAAAGGCTGCCCTCGCGTCGAACGCAACCCTTGGTCTCGATGAAATTTCTTACCACCACCGCCGCCGCCCTCCTCTTTGGCTCGCTGCCGCTGGCCGCGCAGCAACCCGCCAATGCCTACGACCTCCTGGGGCAGACGCTGGCTCCGCTGGCCGCCATCTTTGCCCCCGCCTCGGCGGGGGCCGCCCCGCGCACCATGGCACTACGGCTGGAGCTGGAGTCGCTGAGCCTCCTTTCGCCCGAGCAAGCGGCGGGGACTTCGCTGGAGCTTGAGGTACAGCCTCCGCAGCGCGCCCGCCTGCGCGGCAAATGGGGCGGGCAGGTCTGGACGGTGGGGCGCAATGGGCAGGAAGTCTGGGTGGATACCGGAGGGAGCCTCCCGCTCCCCGGCTCGCCCCCGGAGGCCCCCAAGCGTGGCAAAGGCGGCGGGCTCCCACCGATCGAGCTCCCCTTCCCCCCACAGCAGCTTCTCCTGTTGCCGATCCTTTTCCAAGTGACGGACCAGGGCACCTTTGATGGCAAGCGCGTGCTCGATCTCCGCCTCATGCCCGAGCTGGCCCGCAGCCTTAAGGTCGAGGGGTGGGCCGCCCGCATCGCCGTAGACCCCGGGGCGGCGGGTACGACCGACGCCCCCCGGCTCACGCGGCTGGAGCTGGCCGGGCCGCAATGGCGCGGCGCGGCGCGGGTCGAGTCATACACGCTTTCGGCAAACCTCCCCGAGAGCCATTGGGAAGCCCCCCCCGGTGCCACCCGCCTGAGCGGTGCGCAGGCCCGGGAGTGGGCCATGCAGCTTTGGCGCAAGACCCGTGGGGAATAATCACCCCCCGCACGATTCGCGGATGACGAGCCGCCCGGGTACTTTCTGGATAATAGGGGCATCAAGCGCCACTTCACCCCGCATCATGGCGAAGAGCATCTCTACAGCGGCGGCGGCGGCTTCGGGGTGGAGGGTATCGACGGTGGTCAACGCCGGGCAGTAGTAGCGGGTATCGGCCTCGTCGTTAAAGCCGACAACGGCCATCGCCTCGGGGATGTGAATGCCCGCCTCGTAGCAGGCCCGCATGGCCCCAAAGGCAAAGCGGTCACTCGTGCAAATGAGCGCATCCGGGCGCACCCCGGCAGCAAAGAGACGGTTGGCGGCCCGGTAGCCGAGGTCTGCGTGAGTGGAGCCTTCCCATGGGTTTTCCACCACGATCACCCCTGCCGGTCGGCCCTCCGCTGCTTCAGGAAAGGCGAGCCGCTCCCGCTCCAGCACCCCCCCGGCTTCTTCCACCACGGCGGAGAAGCCATCCATCCGCTCGTAAGCGGGCCAATACCGCTCGACGGCGCGCGGCCCGCGAATGATGGAGGTCAGCAAAGCAAGCCGCCGCCGCTTCCGGCTCGCCAGGAGGTGGGCTGTCAGCTCACGCACGCCGAGGTGGACGTCGGACCGCACCTGCGGCAGCCCGGGCAGGTACGCGCCGTTAAACGCCACGCACGGGACTCTGGCCCGGCGGATATCCTCCAGCACCGGCTGCAGCGTGGCGCTAAGCATCACCATGATGACTCCCTCCACCCGCGCATCCAGGAAGACATTCACCGCGTCGCGCACGCTCGGGTACCAGAGCGCATTGTGCGACATCACCTCGTAGCCGCGCTGGCGAAGCTCCAGCGCAAGGTCATTCGTCCGCCGCTGGCTGGCTTCCGAATAGCCAAACTCCAGCAGGCCGATAAGGCGCGTCTTGCCGCTGCGCATGGTTCGCGCCCCTTGGTGCGGGCGGTAGTGGAGCTGCGCGGCCAGCTCGCGGATGCGCCGGGCCGTCTCTTCACTCACGCGGGTCCGCGTCTGGCTGCTGCCGCGCAAGACGGCGGAGACAGCGGTAACGTGTACCCCAGCCAGCTCGGCAATATCGCGTAGACGCACCGGACGCTCCGGCGAGGGTTGGGAAGGGGAGTCAGCCATGGAGTTGGAGATTTACCGTAAACGATGAGGAGGAAAAACCGATGGGAAAACGATTGACAGAGCGTAAATCTATCGTTAGATTCACCGCAACCTTTTTCTTCCCGTGCCATCCTCCCCCGCTGCTCTCACCTCGCCGTCTCCCTTCTTGAATGGGGCTGTTCGCCACCCGGTTCGCTACGCCCTTTGTGGGTTGAGCATGCGGGGCATCCACCACTTCCTGCTGCCGTTGCTGGGCCGCTCCTCCGTGGTGGGGGATGATTTCTCTGCCGGGGCCGAGGTGGTCGGCGTGCTTGATCTCGATGCCGAGCGCGTAGCCGCCTTCAATGCAAAGCACGGGCTCGCGCTCCCCTACTTCTCGCCAGCGCAGGGGGTCGAGGCGCTCATCTCCGAGACCCGCCCCGACGTCCTCCTCGTTGCCGGGCCAGACTTCACCCATTTCGAGCACGCTCTCGCCGGGCTGCGCCACGGCCTGCGCGTCGTCGTCGAGAAGCCGATGGCCATCCGCTGCGAAGAGGCGCGCGCGCTATTGCGGGCAGAGGCCGAGGGGGAGGGCGAGATCGTCGTCACCCACAACTACCGCTACGCCGCTCTGAGCCGCCACCTCAAACGCTTTGTCCTCTCCGGGCGGCTGGGGCGCATCACCAGCGCCGAGATGGTCTACAACCTCGATACCGAGCATGGCTCGAGCTTCTTCTTCCGTTGGAACCGCGAGCGGGCCAACTCCGGCGGCCTCTCGATCCACAAAGCGGTGCACCATTTCGACCTGGTAAGCTGGCTCCTTGGCTCTGCTCCGGAAAGCGTCTTTGCCTTTGGCCGCCGCCACTTCTACGGAGCCCAAGGGGCGCTGCGCCCACGCGGCCCCGGGGGCGAGCCGCTCCCGCCCGAGGCCACGCGCGAGGCGTGCCCCTACTTCCGCACACACCACGCCCCCCGGGGCGCGGGTACGAGCGGCCGGCTCAAGGCAAGCTGGGACAAGCTGGGCCTCCCCTACAACGCGCAATACCAGAGCGACGCCTACATCTACGACGACGCCATCGACATCGAAGATACCTACAGCGCGGTCATCTCCTACCAAAGCGGGGCCACGCTCACCTACGCCTCCAACTACTCTGCCCCGTGGAAAGGGTACACCCTCGCCCTCAACGGCACTGGGGGCCGCCTCGAAGTCTCCAGCCACACCGACCCGAGCCGCCCGCCCCACCCGGTCTTCGGCATCCACCCGGTGCTGGATGAGTACACCTTCTACCCGCTCTTTGGCGGGCGCGAACATTACCAACACCCACGCGGCGAAGGGAGCCACGGCGGCGGCGATCTTCTCATCCGCAGCGACCTTTTTATCGGCCCGGGTGAAGAAAGCACCCTGCTTGGCCTTGGCTCCAATAGCTACGACGGGGCGCTGGCCATTGCCACGGGCGAAGCCATCTGGCGCTCCAGCGCCGAAGGCCGCCTCATTGCGATCCGCGACCTTCTCGACGACGTTTACCAACCTTAAACCCCCACGCCTACCATGAAGCTGATCCTCCCCCTCGCTGCTGCTGCCACTGCCGTGCTGTTCCCCCTCTCTGCGGGAGCCGCCGTCATCGCCGAATACAACGCCGCCACCGGTGCCTCCGCGCAGAACCCCAACACCCAGGGGTGGTCGGAATCGATCGGCAATGCCAACCTCCCCACCGGCTCCGGCTCGGAGACGATTGAAGGCACCGAATGGCGCTACTGGGGAATCTCCAACACCGCCTCGGCCTTCTCTACCACCTACCGCACCAATCTCGTGGCGGGCAACTTTACCGACCCCGAGGGGTGGACGGCCACCGCCCGGTTGCGCGTGCAGAGCGCGGAGTCGACGCTCACCTCCACCTACCTCCAAGTGCGCGACGGAGCCAGCCAATGGCAGATCGTCTTCGTCAAAACGGCCACTACCTCCTCCATCAACTTCTGGGGCCTCGATACCGACAGCGACCCGGAGGTCGACTCCCGCATGAAGCTCTTGGTCAACCAAAACCTTGCGGCAGACTACATCACCCTCCAGCTTCACTTCGACCCTGCCACCCAGAAAGTGAATGTCTACCTTGATGGCACCCAGATCGGCTCATCTCTGGCTCGGAGCGACGTTCCCACAGCCACCTCATCGCAGTTCTTCATCAACTTTGGCGATGGCGACGTTAGCGGCCGCACCACGCGCACTCATGCTTACTGGAACCAAGTGATGTTCGAGACCGGCAACACCGTGATCCCCGAAGCGGGCACTTCTGCTCTCCTACTCGGTGGGGCCGGGGTGTTTGCGCTCTGGGCCAAAAGCCGTCGCCGTCCGTAACCGCTCCCATGCACCGCCCCCCCCTTCGCAAAGCGCAATGTGGCTTCTCGCTGGCCGACCTGCTGGCAGCGGTGGCGATCGTTGCCGTTTTACTCGTCTTGCTCGGGCCGGTCTTCTCGACCGTTCGCGGGCAGATGGGGCAGGCGCGGTGCATGGCCAACTTGCGGCAGATCGGGGCGGGCCTCGCGCTCTATGCGCAAGACCACGGCGTCTACCCATACCATATCACCGGCAGCACCCGGTGGTTTGATGGCTCCAACGACCCGGCCTCCTTCTTTGCCGGGCCGTATGTGGGTGCCTCTGCCCGCAACCAACGCTCCACCCAAGCCCCCACCCCCAGCGCCAAAGGCGGCCTCTTTGATTGCCCCGCCCTCGACGCCGAAGGCAAACAAGGGCTCGGCCCCGAAACATGGGTGGCCGATTTCTTCGACTACGGGCAAAACTTCTCCCTCTGTGGCCGCACCCCGGCAAGCATCCAGCACCCGGGGCAGACGATTGCGGTGGTGGAAGGGGGGCACTTCTCCCGCATCAAGGCAGAGCGCACCAAGGGCCTTACCTACACCCCGGCTGAAGCGCTCAACCCCGGCGGCACCGCCTGGACGACCGAGCCCACCATTCTCCGCTACCCGCACAACGGGCTGGCCAACTTCCTCTTTCTCGATGGGCGCGTCTCCCGCCACGCCTCTCGGGATCTTTCTGAAGACTGGTTTTTCCATCGCTAGTGTTATGATTCGCCTCCCCCTCCTCCTTGCCACCCTTGCCGGGTGCCTCGTGCTCCCACCCCCCAATATCCGCGCCTCCGAAGCGTTGCCCGAAGATATTCTGGACGAAATGGACCAACAACGCGGTAAAGCGCCCACGCTGGCCCTCTCGCCACCAGTGCAGATCTTTGTCGCTCCGGAGGCTAGTGAGTCGGTGCGCCATGCGGCGCAAGAGCTGGCCATGCATTTGGAGACGATCACCGGGGAGAAGCCGCAGCTCTCCACCTCGGGCAAGCCGGAGAACGGGCGGCCCTTTATCGCCGTCGGCCCCGGGGCGGTGGCAGGTGGCCCGCCCACGCCCAAAGGGGTCGAGGCTTCGCTCATCGACGTACGCCCCGAAGGCGTCTGGATTCTCGGCGGGGCAGAGCCCCCCATCGCCGCGCCCGACGGCACCACCTGCTTGCGCGACCGAGGCACGCTCTACGGTGTCTACGAGTTTCTCGAAAACCTCGGGGTGCGCTGGTACCGCCCCGAGCCATGGGGGTGGCATGTGCCAAAGCTCGGCACGCTCCAGCTCCCGCTGGGGCGGGTGGATAGCAAGCCACCCGGCTTTCTCGGGCGCTCGGGTATCCGCCTCGGCCCCCGGTGGGAGGGGGCCACGCCCGAGTGGGAACGCCAACTGGCAGACTGGGCCTCGCGCCAGCGCATCAACCTCCGCACCTCGGAAGACCCACGCTACGGCGGGTGGGTAGCAATCCGCCTTAACCATGCACATGCCCGCCTCATTAGCCCCGGCAAATACCTCTCCAAACACCCGGAGTACTTCGCTCTGGTCAAAGGCGAGCGGGGTAACCCCGGCAGCGGCAAGCTACCGCAGCTCTGCCTGGGCAACCCCGAGTTGCAGGAAGCCTTCGCCAAAGAAGTGCTCAAGGCGGCGGCGGAGAAGCCGTATGAAGTCTGCATCGCCGTAGACCCCGAAGATGGCACCCACGCCGACCGACGCATGTGCCTTTGCGAGCTTTGCAAAGCGATGGACGACCCGGCCAAACCGGCGCTGATGTCGAACCGCGTCTTTGGCTTCACCAACAACGTGGCCCGGCGCGTGGCGCAGGAGAACCCGAACATCAAGCTCGGCCTCTACGCTTACAGCATGCACACCGAGCCACCGACCACGGTGGAGAAGATCGAGCCGAACGTCCTCGTCGGCCTTGCCAATATCAATAGCCAATGGTCTGACTGGAGCAAGCCGCTGCGCGACCCGCAAGCCACTGGCAATGCCAACTTCCTGCAGCTCATCGAAGGGTGGAAGCAACGGCTGCAAAGCCCCGTCTGGATACGCGAATACAGCACCTACGGCTGGCCCGGCCACGTGCCGATGGCGCGGCTCCTGCAAGACCGCACCCGTACGTACCGCGAGCTGGGGGTAGAGGGGCTGGAGTGGCCGGGGGAGCAAACCTTTGGCCCGCAACTGCTCCTCCTCTACTTCAAAGCCCGGCTCCAGTGGGACCCCGACCTCGATGTTGCCAAAGAGTTGGCCCTGTTCTACCGCAACTACTACGGCCCTGCCGAGAAACCGATGGCCGCTTACCACGAGGCGTGGATGCAAGCGCTGGAGACCTCGCGCCTGGGCGGCTCGGGGGCCGAGGCAGGCGTCTCCAGCGGAGGGCGCGGCATGCACCTGCTCTGTACCCCGGAGTTGATCGCCCGGCTTACCCCGCTGGTGGAAGAGGCGCAAGCCCTCACCAAAGGCAAAGCCCCGTACGAGCAACGCCTGCGCGGCACGCTCGTCGGCTTCGAGATCGCCCGGCGCATGAGCGAGATCCTGCAAGCCAAGCTGACCGACGGCGTGCCGACCCCCGTCGCCCACCTGCCGGGGCACACTTATCTGGAGAGCGCCTCGGCCCGCAAGCTTTGGGATGACTTTACCCAATGGCTCGCCAAGCAAAACGCGCAGGAGCCCGCTGTAGAGGTTCGCCTCAACAAAGACGGCACGCTCAAGGCCACCACACTCATCTACCTCAAGCGCGACCTCCTCGAAAATGGCCGCTACCGCAGCATCGCCAAAGACGAACGCGCTTTGCTGGAAACCTCCGGGTTCAAGAAATGATCGACATCTCCTCCCGCCGCGAACTCCTTGCCGACTTGGCCTTGATCGACCGGCGCTCGGCCGGGTGCCGCCATGTCCTCCACTCGCCCACGCCGCGCGAGCTAGTCGAGGGCATCGGCGATGATGAGGGGCGCATCTACCGGTACATGAGTGTCTTTAAAGACACCGACCACTACCGGATGTACTACGCCTGCCCAAAGGTCACTCACGAAGGGGGTGAAAAGCGCCGCTTACCCGAGCGCATCTGCCTTGCCACCAGCCACGACGGCATCCACTGGGAGCGGGCAGACTTGCGCCTCTTCCCCCTGCCGGAGCTGAAGGTCAACCCCGTGGTCTGGATCGAAGACGGAGTGGAGCGCTTTGGCGTGGGCGGTTTCTCTCCTTTCCTCGACACCAACCCCGCCTGCCCCCCGGAGGAGCGCTACAAAGCCGTGGCCGAAGCTGGCCCCGCAGGCAAGGCCGCCAAGGGAGCCAACGGGCTCTTTATCCTCGGCTCGGCCGATGGCATCCACTGGCGCAACCTCTCCCCCGAGCTGGCCATCACCGGTGGCCCCGGCCGCGGCGCGTTTGATTCCCAGAACCTCGCTTTTTGGGATTCCGTGCGTGGGGAGTACCGGCTTTACCGGCGCGAAGTCTTCCTCGAAGGGCCGCATACCGCCTTTCGCGATGTGCTCACCGCCACCTCGGCCGACTTCCGCTCGTGGAGCGAGCCGCAGCGGCTCCGCTACCCGGGGGCGCTGCCCGAGCAGCTTTATACCAACAACATCCTCCCCTACCCGCGCGCGCCGCACCTTTTCCTCGGCTTCCCCGTGCGCTATGTGCTGCGCCCATGGAGCCCCGCCATCGCCGCGCTGCCCGAGCGCGAGCGGAGGGAGGAGCTGATCCGCAACAGCGGCGCGGAGCCCAATGCCGACGACCCGACCGGCGCGGGCGGCGTGCGCATCGGCACTTCGTTGACGGATGTGCTCTTCATGGCCAGCCGCGATGGCCTCACCTTCCACCGCGCACCCTCCGCCTTCCTGCGCCCCGGCTTGCGGATGAAGGACAACTGGTTCTACCCCGACAACTACCCCGCGTGGGGGATGCTCGCCACCCCCTCGGCCATCGAGGGCGCCCCCGAGGAGCTCTCCTTCTACGTCTCTGAAGGGGGCCGACGCCCGGGCCAGCCCAACCAATGCCGCCGCTACACGTTGCGGATGGATGGGTTTGCCTCCCTCCAGGCCGATGCCTTTGGGGGTGAAGCCGTTACCCACCCGCTTCGCTTCAGCGGGCGGCGGCTTTTCGTCAACTTCTCCGCCTCTGCGGCGGGGAGCGTGCGGGTGGAACTGCTGGATGCCACCGGGTGGCCGCTGCCGGGCTTTAGCGCCGAGCTTTTGGGCGATGACCTGGACCGCCCCGTGGAGTGGGAAGGCGGGGCCGACCTCTCCGCGGTGGAGGGGCAGCCCATCCGGCTGCGGTGGGTCTTGCACGAGGCAGACCTCTTTGCCTTCCGGTTTGGGAACGAGCCTTGACCAAGGGGGGCTTCTGCGCCATTTTCGAGGGCGTCTTTTACCCCCTTTCTCCCCTTCCCCATGATCGAACTCGAAATCTACGCTGCCGGAGTCCGCGACCTTGAGAAAATCATGGAGCTGGACCGCGCCTTGGGCGAAATCCCCGGGCTGCGCTACAAGGTCGATAGCAACCACGACATCGTCTATCTTGAGGCAGACGAGCCGCAGTTCACCATCCAGGAAGTGCGCAGCGCGTTTGAGCGGATCGGCCTCACCCCGCGCATTGTGGGGGCCATCCCCCCCGAGCTTCAGCAGACGAGCAAGAAGAAGACGCAGCCGCTGCGTTAAGCTGCCCGCGACAGGACGCCTTCGGAGCGTGAATTGTAGGCCGTCTCTGTGAGACGGCAGTCCACCCCCATGGCGTTTCATAGAAACGCCCTACAATCTCCGACTCTCGCGCCGAACCTTCAGGCTATCTACTAGTCGGCATCCACGCCGGCGTCTCCACTCCGGGCTTTAAGCTCGCCAAGGTGGGTGGGGTGCCAGAGGTTGCGCTCCTGCCCATCAAGCCACGCAAGGTTCTGGTAAAGGGCATCGGCATTGGCGCGACGCCACGCGGCGAGCGCCTCCACGGTTTTCTCCAGCGCGAGGCGGTTGGGCAACGTGCGCCCATGCACATAAGCCCAGTAACGCTCCACGGCAGCCAGTGTAAGCTCGCTATTGCGCAAGCCCGCATCGAGCACCGCCACGCGGGCGATGGCGAGGGCATCTCCCGAAGCCTGCGCCTGTGAGGTGGCGGCATCCATGAGGACGCGGCCTTGCGCCACCACGGCGGGGGGGAAGAGTTCCGCCGTCATGAGCAACCGGCTGAAGCGCGGGGTGCCGAGCGTCTCCCAGTTCTGCTGCGCGCGCTGGCGCATCTGCAAAAGCTGCGCAGAGGTCAGCGTGGCGTAGTGCGCCTCCCAATGGGCGAAGTAGGCCGCCACCGCCTCCTTGGCAGGGCCAAAGGCGCTGTAGAACTCATTGAGGATGGCGTCGGCACTCTCCTGCGGGTGGTTGTGGATACGGGCCACGGTGTAGAGCGTGGGGCCCTGCGTGCCCCACTGGCCGGTGAGGGTGTCGAAATCCGTCGCCACCAACCCGTTGGCCGCAGCGTGGCTGAAGGCGCGCGCCAGCGAGCGGGCGTAGAAGACCGGGAGGCCGTGGCCGTTGTAGGTGGAGTTGGGCCGCAGCATGAGCGAGGCCCCGGTGGCGTGCCACCCATCCCACGTTTGCTCCAGCTCGGCGTCCTGATCCTGCGGCCAGAAGAGGTAGGGCCAGTGGACGGTGGCGACGAGGATGTTTTCGTTGAGCTTCGTTTCCTTGGGTGGGGTGGCGTAGTTGGTGTAGGCGTAGGCCCAGATGCGCCCGCCCGGGTGGCGGCTTTGAGCCTCCTGCTGCGTGGCGAGCCAAAACTTGGCGTACCGGTCGGAGAGCGCGGGGGAGTTCCCTGCGGCGGGGCTCAGGGCGTTCCACATTTCGGTGGTGGTGCGTGGGGTCAGCTCGCCCTTCCAATACGGGTTGGTGGCAAAGCGGGGGTCGGGCGCATCCCACGCGCGGCACTCGGCGCAGACACAGTAGCCGGGGATGTCGGTTTCATTGACCCCGGGGATATCGATGTTGGCCCACTCGGCGTCCTTTTTCCCTCGGTGCTCCATGTAGTCGAGGTAGAGGCGGGGGAGATCCGGGTTGGAGACGCACATGGCCACGCGGTTCCACGCGCTGGAGCGCGTCCCCTTTACCGAGGCGGCGTAGTAGCTGGTGCGCTGGCCATCGGGCGTCATGGCTACGATGCCCGGGTGGGTGGTGCGGGTGGGGGTGTGGACGAGCCCCTCGGAGCCCGCCAACGGCGAGAGCCGCCGGAAGCGCTGGCGAATGAGCCACTCGCGCTGCTCGCGTACAAAGCGGTCGCGCGCGGCCTCACTGCTCCACCCCGCTTTGGAGAGGGAGACGCGGTGCCACGCCCGCCAGTAGGCATTGATGAAGCGGGGCATGCCGTCGGCCCGGTAGTCGTCGCGCACGGAGAGGCTTGCCTTTGGGGGGACGACTTCGCCCAATGGGCCGGGCCAGATCCAACGCACGCCCAGCTCGTTTTCCAAAAAGTCGTACACGGCAAAAAGAGTGCCCAGCGGTTGGCTCTCGTGCTGCGCGCGGGCAGACTCCGGGCCGGTGATTTCGCCCTCGCCATCCACACCGAGGAAGTAGAGCGCGCCTTCGTGCATGCGCCCGGTCCAAGGGTACTTCTCGCGCTCCCATGCAAACCGCTCGGGTGGGGTAAAGGTGGCCACCTTGGCCGATGCACGGGTGGCCCCCACGTAGATGTGCGCGCCGGGCCGGGCCGCCGCTTCGCTCTCGGGTACGATGGGCAACTCCGCGCCGCTGGCCGCGCGCACGTGGTGCGCCAGCTCGCGGGCAGCGTAGGCTTCCACCGGCTTCGCCTTTTCGGGGAGGACGATGGTGGCGCGGGGCGCCCCGTCCTCCACGAGCGTCAAAGCCGGAAGCGGCAAGGGCAGAATAAGGGCGAACAAACAGAACAAACGCTTCATGAGAAAAAGGAGGCCCCTTAGGGCTGGGGCGAGCGCCCGAAGAAGAAGACCCACTCATCGGTCATGATGAGATCCGGGTTTGCCTCGAAGTGGGGGTTTTTAATGCGGCCAATGTGCCCGTCCATATAGAGGACGTTGGCGTGCCCCCCGTGGCGAAAGGAGGGGAAGTTAGTGGACTCAGGTTCGCCGAAGTTATCGGGCACGAGGCCGCCGCTGCCATCGGCAAAAAAGGCGGTCTGCGCAAGCCCTCCGGGGAGCGGGAAGGGGCGGCCCGCGTTGCGGAAACCGTGCGGGGTGCTCTGGCTTTTATCCACAATCCCCTGCCCGACTTTGAGGTAGGTTTGAAACGGGTTCGCAGCGGGGTTGCTGGAGTTATTCCACCCGCAGATACGGTTGATGCCGTAGAGAGTGTCGGCCAGCTCGCAGAAGAAGGGGCCGGGGCGCGGGTTGCGGATGTTTTCGTCAAACGAAACCCACTTCTGCCCGGGAAAGAGGTAGTGGTAGAGGATCGCGTACCAAAAGCCATTCACATACTTCTGCGTCACCTGTGGGCGATTGAGCGCATAGGGCAGAAGCGCCCCGTTATTATCCGCCGAGAAGGCGGTGGCAGCGGCCCCGATCTGCCGCAGGTTATTGATGCAACGAACGTTCTGCGCGGAGGCACGCAAGTGCCCCACCACGGGGAAGAGAATCGCCAGCAGGATGAGGATGACGGCCACCACCACCAGCAACTCCATGAGGCTGAAACCTGAGCGATGAGGAGGGCGCTTCATGGCTGAGAAAGGTTGAGCCGCACGTCATCAAGGTAAACGGTAACGCCTGCCGCGCCGAGCACGCGCAGGAAATTGAACCCCTGCTCCGCCGTGGGCCGCTGGCCGCGCAGGACGCCGCCGGAGGCTTGGGCCACAGGTTCGCGGCCTGCCGCACCGACTTCGTACACCCGCACGTCGAAGAGCCGACTCGCGGCATCGAAATCGACCTCAAACCGGTAGAACGTATTGGGCTTGGGCTCCGCGCCCGAGAGCGGCATCCGCTGCTTCTCGGTGGCGGTGTGGTTGTAGAAGAAGCGGAGCGTCCCCTCCTGGTTCTCGATGCCGAAGTGGATGCCCGCGAAGTTCCCGCTCTCTTTACGCCAGTTGTTGAGAAAGAACTGGAACACGGTGCCCCCCAGCGCCTCGGGCGTATCGGTGAAGAACCCGGCCACCGCTGAGAAGCGGAAGCTTTCCTGCAACGAGTAATCCACCGGGACAAGCTGGCGGCTCAGGTAAGCCGACTCTTCGGGGTTGATACGGAGCATCTGCTCGCCATCGGGCGCGGCAGGCACGCCCTCCGCCCCGCCTTTGACAATCTGGGCGTTGCCGCCAATGATCGTCCACCCCATGTAAGAGCGCTGGGGGGTGATGAGGGCCTGCGCCTCATACCCCTTGCCCTCGGTAGCCTCCAGCGAGGTACGGAAGACCTCCACCTCGGCGCGGGCAGCCGCCCCGCCCGCCAGCAGGGCTGCGGCGAGAAGCAACGTTTTCATAGCGTGGAAGGAAAGGAAGCTACCGGCGGCGGCGCAGGGCAGCCCCCAGCAGGGCCGCACCACCCAGCGAAACCACCACCGAAGAGGGCTCGGGGATGGCGGTGACACTGACCAATCCGGTCGAGGAAAGCGCGCTCACGTCCCACACAAGATCGAGCCCGTTCCACTCATCGGCAAGCTGGAAAGCGGAGAAGCCGCCGGTGATGTCGTTATCCGCTACGTTGAAGAGCGCGTACTGGAGCGTCTGCCCATCGGCAATGTTGAAACCGGAAACCAGCTCCAGCTCCAGCGTGCCCGCCAGCGTGAGCGGGCCGCCGACATCAAACGCATCGAAACTGGTGCCGCGCACATTTCCCCCGAGGGTGAGCTTTACCTCGGCGGTCGATTGAAGGGTAAGCGCGTCGCGAAATTTGAGGACGCCGAAGTCGTCTTCGCCGTAGTCGTGGTCACCCGCTTTGAGCGCGCCTGCCACCGTGGTGGCCCCGCCAACCCAGCCGATGCCGCCGAGCGTCCCCCCCTCCTGCACCGTAACGGCCCCAACCCCGGTGGAGCTGTTGCCGACGACATTGGTCGTCAGGTTTGCCAACAGCGTAGAGCCATTGCCAATGGTGGTGGCGCCGGTGTAGCTGCTCGTGCCATTGAGAACCGTGACCCCGGCACGCGCATCCACCGAGAGGTTTCCCGTGAGGTTGACGATACTTGCCGCGCTACCCCGCAGGTAGTGCCGGGTGCCGGTGTGGTTGAGGATGACGGTATTGGTATTGGCCGCTCCCGAACCCTGGTAGCCGACGATGTTGGCGACATTCACCGCACCCGCCGCCTGCGCGGTGGTGGTGCCTCCGACAATGAGTGTGGCCGTCACCCCCGCGTAGCTTGCATCGGAGCTGCCACCGAGGCCGATCTGGGCGGAGGCCGTGGAGATGAGGGTGCCGCCGTTTCGAACCACGATGGTGGCCGTCGCGTCAGCACCGCCACCCACCCGCAAGGTGCGCGTATAGCTCAGGTAGCCGCCATCGATATCTACCGTGCCGGTGGTGATGCCAAGCCGACTGGTATTTCCCGAATAGCCGGTAAACAATGCCGTGCCGGTGGAGGCGACGGTAAGGAGCCCACCACTAGAGACATTCAACGTCGTCCCGGAAGAGAGAACTCCGGCCACGAGCACACTTCCCGCGTTGCCAATGGAGCTGATCTCGCTGGCCAGCCGTAGGGAGCCGCTGGTGGCGATATTCAAATGCCCGGCGCCAACGGTCGCATTGCCGACCTGCATCCGGTTAATGGTGGTGGCGGTGGAGAGCGTGGCGGTGCCGTTGTTTCCGATCACGGCGAGATCCCCCGATACAGGGACGGCGGGGCCAGACCAGTTGATATCATCCTCCCAGTTCGCAACACCGGAAGGTTGCCACGTGCGGTTGGCAGCATGGGAGAGAGCGGGCAACAGAAGTACCGCTACGGCAGCAGGGATGAGTTTGGGGAGGTTCATGGAGAGAGATCTGGGTCGGTTTTTCAGGCAGGGATGAGTTGGGGAAGCAAGGCGGTGGACTCGCGGACCACCAGTTCGCATGGGAAAGAGCGGGCCACAGGGGCGTGCGGCTCGCCCCGGTGCTCGATAAGGTGGACCAGCCGGTCCACACTCCACTGCGCCATGGCTTGCGAAGGCTGGCGGATCGTCGTCAACGGCACGCCTAGCAGGCGGCAGACGGACGAATCGTCCGCACCGGAGATGCGCACGCTCCCGGGCACCTCTGCACCGTGGCGCAGGCACGAGGCCATGGCTCCGGCAGCCATTTCATCGTTGCTGCAAATCAGGGAGTCGGGCAGCTCGCCGGCAATGACGATCTCGCTCGTTAGCTGCCGGGCCATATCCATCACATTGTCAAACGTGTCGCGCTTTTCGGGATAGAGGATCGCTCCGGTAATGCCCCCCTCGCCCACCGCACGGGGGGCGGGTAGGGAGAGCGCTTCGCGGGTGGCCGCATCGGCCTCGATACTCCCGCCCGCCTCCAGAATGGCGCGGGTGTATCCGGCAACGCGCTGCTTCATCCCCTCGCCGGTGACGGTGATAAACCCCGGATCGTGGAAGGAGAGCATGAGCAGGCAGGCCCGCGAGCCTTGCTCAAGATGGTGCCGGGTGAGCCGGTAGAAGGCTTCCTCCATATTGGCGGAAGCCCCATCCACCTCGCCCCTCAAGGAGCTGGCGACCGAAACAACCGGGAGCCCGCGCTGGCGGCAAAAATCGGCCCACTCGGTCTGAAACTCCATGCCCACGCTGCAAAGGATGACCCCCTCCACCCCGGCTTCAAGCAGGCGAGATTGGACGGCGTCCTCCTCCTGGTCAAACCAGCTCATATCCATCCCCATCATCTGGTAGCCGCAGGCATGCACTCGGTGGCCGAGGTGTTTGAGGCGGTCGTGGTGGGTGTGGTAGATGCCGGTTTGGTAGACGACGCCGATCGTCCGGCTCCGCCCCTCGCGCAGGATGCGGGCAAACCGCTGCGGGTGGTAGTTGAGCTCCCGCGCCTTCTCCTGCACGAGCGCCACGGTGTCGGGCAAAAGCTTGTGCTGGTGCTTGGGGCTGAGCGCCATCGCCACGGTGGCCTGCGAGAGCCCAAGGGCTTGCGCAATGTCGTTCTGGGTGGGGTTGGACTGGCGGGGGCGGGCCATGAGATTCTAAAATCGGGTTTTCCTCTGTTTAATTCCGATTGATGCTTTTACATTTATACGAATTAACGGCTTCGTCAACCTTCTTTTTTTCCTCCACTTTCCGGTGGCAACCGGAGCGGGAAGGGGTAGATTCCCCGACTCATTTTTTTCGCTATGGTTGCTTTCTTTCTATGGGTCGGCGCGGCGGGGGTGTTCCGCTGGCTAGGGGCGGATGCCGAGCGCCGTTTCCAGACACGGTTGCGGGGGCTCCTGCCGCGGCACGTGCTCTCGGGGCATCTGGCGGCGCTCCTGGGCGAGCACCGGGAGCAGCTCCCCGCCTTCCGCTCCACGGCACTACCGCTACGGGCGCGGCGGCTTTGCTATGATGCGCTCGGGTGCGGCATTTTCCTCGCCGCACTTTGGGTGGTGCCTCCCCCCTTCCTCGCGGGGCGCGAGCTGCACTTTTTGCGGGCGGTGGGCGTGGCAGTGGTCGCCGTGGGGTTGGTGGCAGATGGCGGCGCCCTTCTGCGCATCCGCCGCGCCACCCTGTGCCGGTAGGAAAAAAAGGCACGCACCCCGGGGTGCCCGGGCGATACCTCTATAAGAAGGAGGTTGCCATGTTATCTTGGGCATTCACATTTTTGATCATCGCCATCATCGCAGCGGTTTTGGGCTTTACCGGCATTGCCGGTACAGCGGCGGCTGTAGCGAAATTCCTCTTCGGCCTGTTCCTGGTCGTCTGTTTGGTGCTCTTCGCTCTGGCGCTCTTTACGGGCCGCAAGATGATGTAATTTGTAGAAAGAGGGGAAAACCTGCGGCGTCGCCTACCGGGGTGGTAGCGACGCCGCTTTTTTGTGTCGCTTTCCCCCCGGGCTGCTGCTCTAAACATCCCCCATGCAAGAGGAGAACCTCCCGGCTATTGGCGTTATCGGCGGCAGCGGGCTCTACCAGCTCGCGGGGCTAACCGGGGCGGAAGAGCTCGCGATCGAGACCCCGTGGGGTATGCCGAGTGACAAGCTCGTCAAAGGCGAGCTGGCAGGACGCACCGTCTACTTTCTGCCGCGGCATGGCCGGGGCCACCGGATCGCGCCGCACGAGATCAACCACCGGGCCAATATCTACGCCCTCCGCTCACTGGGGGTGCGCTGGCTCATCTCGGTCTCCGCCGTGGGAAGCCTGCGGGCCGAGTACCCGCCGCGCCACGTGGTGCTGCCCGAGCAGTTTTTTGACCGCACCTCCCGCCGGGCAGACCACACCTTTTTTGGCAACGGCATCGTCGCCCACCTCGGCTTTGCCGAGCCGACGAGCGCTACCTTGCGCGGCCTGCTGGCAGGGTGCGCGGAGGAATGCGGCATCGCCCACCACAACGGCGGCACCTATGTGAATATGGATGGCCCGGCCTTCTCCACCCGCGCGGAAAGTGAGGCCAACCGGCAGCTCGGCTTCGATGTGATCGGCATGACCGCGCTGGGCGAAGCCAAACTCGCACGCGAAGCCGAGATCGCCTTCGCCTCGCTCTCCATGGTGACGGATTACGACTGCTGGAAGGTGGATGAAAAGCCCGTCTCGGCGCAGATCGTCGTGAGCCACCTCCTGCACAATGCGGAAACGGCGCGCACCCTTCTTGCGAGAGTCATCCCGCGCATCCCTCAAGTGGCCGACTGGCCGGAGCATTGCGCGCTCAACGACTCCCTGATCACCGACCGTGCCCTCTGGCCCGAAAGCACGGTGGCGAAGCTTCCCGCGATCCTCCAACGCTTTATTTAAATACCCCGATATGCGCCTCCTCCGCCCATTTGCCGCCTTGCTTGCTCTTGCCGGTCTTGCCGTTGCGCAGACCCCCGCCCCGAAGCCAGCCCAACCGCCCGCTCCCAAGCCGCCGCGCCCCCAAGTCACCTACACCGCCATCTATACCGGGGGGAAAGAGGTCGCCATTACCTTTGATGACGGCCCCTCGCGCACGGAAACACCGCGCCTCCTCGACATGCTGGCCAAGCGCAACATCAAGGCCACCTTCTTCGTCCTCGGCGAGCGCGTGAGGGATAACCCCGCCATCGCCCGCCGCATCGTCGAAGATGGGCACGAGATCGCCAACCACTCGTGGAACCACCCGAACCTCTCCAAACTTCCCGAGGCCGCTGTGCGTCGCCAGCTTCAGGATACGCGCGACGCCGTCCGCGCCGCCACAGGGGTACAAACCAAAGTCTTCCGCCCGCCCTACGGAGCTTTTACCGAAAACCAACGCCAGTGGGCCTTCCGGGAGTTTGGCTATAAAACGATCCTCTGGTCCGTAGATCCGTTCGATTGGAAGCGCCCCGGCGCGGGGGTGATCACCCAGCGCATCCTCGGCGGCACGCAGGATGGCGGCATTGTGCTCGCTCACGACATTCATAAAATGACGGTAGACGCTATGCCCGCCACGCTCGATGGGCTCAAGGCAAAGGGGTTCCGCTTCGTCACCGTGAGCGAGCTGCTCGCGATGGAAAAGCCACGCCCGACACCACCCCCCGCCCCGCCCAAACCGGCCACCCCACCCCGGGCAGCACCAGTAGCTCCCTGAAAAAAACAGGGGCAGGCGCCTCAATAAGACGCCTCTGGGTTAAGCACGATTCATCAAGGTGCGCCCTTTGGGTGGGTGTAACACACCATTCTGATATGGATGGCATTTCAGGCAACTCCTGGGCACTCCCGCCAACCGTGAAGGAGGAAGCGGTTGACTTTCGCCTCCGTTTCATACACTTGTTTGAAACGCCCATTTTCAATGAACTCCACCGACCTTACCGCCGACGCAGCCAATGCCTCCTGCGCCACGCGCACGGCCATTCTCGACGCGGCCGAGCGGCTCTTTGCCAAGCATGGGGTGGATGGCACACCGATCCGCCAGATCACCCACGAAGCCGGGGTGAACCTTGCTGCCGTAAACTACCACTTCCGCACCAAGGCGCATCTGGCGCTGGAGGTGTATGCGCGGTGTCTGGGGCCGATCAATCAGCAGCGGCTCACGCTGCTCGAAGAGGCCGAGCGCGAGGCGGGCGGCGCACCGGTGCCGCTGGAGAAAATCCTCGAAGCCCTCATCTACCCCGTCGTGCGCGACCGGGTGAGCGGCAACGGCCACGAGATCGCCTTCATCCTCCTCATGGGGCGCAGCTTCCAGGAGCAGGGGCCGGAGGTAAGCCGCTTTGTCTCGCGCGAGTTTGCGGAGATTGTGAAGCGGTTTGACGATGCGATCTTGCGCGCCATCCCCGGGCTCACGCAGGAGGAGCTGCTTTGGCGCATGAGCTTCCTAATCGGCTCGCTGCACCATTCGCTCGATATCTGGGGCCGCTACGAAAGCCACCCGATTTTAAGCATCCGCGACGCCCGCTACCCGAAGCCGGACTGCAAGGAGTACGCCCGCCGTTTGATCACCTTCGCCGCCGCCGGGCTGCGAGCCACCCCGTTTTTGCCATGAAGACCACCCTACGTAACACGCTGCTGGCCCTCGGGGCCGCCGGGCTCCTCGCCGGTTGCGGCAAGAAGGAAGACGCCGCCGCGAAGCTTGCCGAAAGCCAGCCACCGCCCGAAGTAAGCGTGGCCACGCTGGCTTCCGAGGCGATCCGCGTGACCGCGGAGCTTCCCGGCCGTTTAGAGCCGGTACGCACCGCCGAGGTACGCGCCCGGGTGAGCGGTATTTTGCTCAAGAAAGCCTTCCAGGAAGGGGCCGATGTGAAGGAGGGCGAACTCCTCTTCCAGATCGACCCCGCGCCGCTGGAGGCCGCGCGCAACAGCGCCAAGGCCAACGTCATCAAAGCCCAGGCAAACCTCCAGCTCGCCGAGGTGCAGGAAGCCCGCTTCCGCAAGTTGGTGGGGGGCAACGCCGTCAGCCAGCAGGAGGCCGATGCCGCCAAGGCCGGGGCCGATGTCGCCCGCGCCGAGCTGGGCGTGGCCGATGCCGCGCTCAAAACCTCCGAGCTCAACCTGAGCTACGCAACGGTGACAGCCCCGATCTCCGGCTTTATCGGCAAGGCCGCCGTGACAGAAGGTGCGCTCGTCGGCCAAGGCGAGGCGACGCGGATGGCGGTAATCCAACAGATCGACAATATTTACTTCGACTTCACCCAATCGAGCACCGAGTGGCTGCGGCTCCAGCGCGCCGTGCAAGAGGGGCGCTTCAAAGGGCTCGACCCGAAAGAAGCCAGCGTGCAGCTCCTGCTGGAGGACGGCAGCGTCTACCCGCACCCCGGGCGGCTCCTTTTCTCCGACGTTTCGGTGGATCTTTCCACGGGCAACGTAACGCTTCGCGCCGAGTTCCCCAACCCCGAGCGCACCCTCCTTCCCGGCATGTTTGCCCGGGTGCGGGCGGAGCAGGCCGTCAATACCAATGCGGTGACGGTGCCGCAGCAGGCCGTGCAGCGCGATGTCTCGGGTGGTGCTACGGCGCTGGTCGTCACCCCGCAGGAGACGATCGAGCAGCGCAAGGTCGCGCTGGGCGAAGCCTCGGGCAACCGGTGGGTCGTCCTCTCCGGGCTGGAGCCGGGGGAGCGCGTCGTCATGGAAGGGCACCTCAAAATCACCCCCGGCTCGAAGGTGAAAGCCGTCCCGTTTGCAGAGTCGGGCTCCACCGCCGCCACCCGGTAACCTAGTCATGGCACGGTTTTTTATTGATCGCCCGATCTTCGCGTGGGTCGTCGCCATCCTCATCATGATGGTGGGGGGACTGGCCATTACGAAGCTACCCATCGCGCAATACCCGAGTATTGCGCCTCCCTCCATTTCGGTAACGGCAACCTACGCCGGAGCCTCGGCGGAGACGCTGCAAAACACGGTGACCTCCGTCATCGAGCAGCAGATGAACGGTATCGATAACCTGCTCTACATGTCGTCGAGCAGCGATGCCACGGGGCGCGCAGAGATCACCCTCTACTTCCTGCCCGGTACGAACCCGGACACCGCGCAGGTGCAGGTGCAGAACAAGGCGCAGCTCGCCGTACCGAGCCTGCCGCAGACGGTGCAGCAGCAGGGCATCGTCGTCGCCAAGGCGACACGCAACTACATGATGTTTGTCACCCTCTCCACGGAGGATGGCAGCCTCGACGAGATTGAGCTGGGCAACTACATTGCCTCCAACATCCTCGACCCGGTGCGCCGCATCCCCGGCGTGGGCGAGGCCAACATGTTCGGCACCGAGTATGCCATGCGCATCTGGCTGGAGCCGGCAAAGCTGGCGAGCTTCAACCTCACCCCGGCAGACGTAGCCTCCGCCGTGCGCGCGCAGAACACGCAGGTCCCCGTGGGGCAGCTTGGCGATGTCCCCGCGGCACCCGGCCAGCAGCTCAATGTCATCCTGCAAGGGCGCGCCACCCTCAATACGGTAGAGGAGTTTGGCGGCATCCTCCTACGCGTGAATGAAGATGGCTCGCACGTCTACCTGCGCGATGTCGCCCGCGTGGCGCTGGGCGGCCAGAGCTACGCCACCAAGGCGCGGGTGAATGGGAGCCCCTCTGCGGCAGTGGCGATCAAGCTCTCGCCCACGGCCAACGCCATGGAGACAGCCGAGCTGGTGCGCCAGAAGATGACGGACCTCTCCCGCTTCTTCCCGCCCAAGACGGTCATCAACTACCCGCTGGATACCTCCACGTTTGTGAAGATCTCCATCCAGGGGGTGCTCAAGACGTTGGTGGAGGCCATCATCCTCGTCTTTTTGGTGATGTACCTCTTCCTCCAGAACTTCCGCACCACGCTGATCCCCACGCTGGTGGTGCCAGTGGCGCTGCTGGGTACCTTTGCGGGGATGTACGCTTTTGGCTTCTCCATCAACGTACTCACGATGTTTGGCATGGTGCTGGCCATCGGCATTTTGGTCGATGACGCCATCGTCGTCGTTGAAAACGTGGAGCGCATCATGAGCGAAGAGGGGCTCCCCCCGCTGGAGGCGACGCGCAAGGCGATGTCGCAGATCACCGGGGCGCTCATCGGCATTACCGTGGTGCTCACGGCGGTCTTCATCCCCATGGCGTTTTTCTCCGGCTCGGTGGGGGCAATCTACCGGCAATTCTCGATCACGCTGGTGGTGTCGATGGTCTTTTCCTTCTTCCTGGCGATGTCGCTCACGCCCGCGCTCTGCGCCACCTTGCTCAAGCCGGTGGAGGCGGGCCACGGCCATGCCCGGCGCGGCTTCTTTGGGTGGTTTAACCGGGGGTTCGACCGCAGCACCCGCGCCTACCGCACCGGCGTAGCGGGGATGTTGCGGCGTTCGTTTACCTCCATGGTGGCGTACGGAGCGATCATCGCCATGATGGTGTGGCTTTTTGCCCGGCTCCCCTCCTCGTTTCTGCCGGAGGAAGACCAAGGGTATTTGATCACCAACATCGTCCTCCCCACGGGGGCGACGCAGGAGCGCTCGGCCAAGGTCATCAAAGAGGTGGAGGATTTCTACCTCGCGCAGCCCGAGGTGCAGAGCCTCATTACCGTCGCCGGGTTCAGCTTCAACGGGCGGGGGCAAAACTCCGCGCTCGCCTTTGTGCGGCTCAAGCACTGGGACGAGCGGCCCGGTGCAGACCATAGCGTTAAAGCAGTCATCGGGCGGGCCTTCGGCGCGTTCTCCAAGATCAAAGACGCCATTATCTTCCCCGTCAACCCGCCGCCCATCTCCGAGCTGGGGAACTCCTCGGGGTTCGACCTCCAGCTCCAAGACCTGGGCGGGCTCGGCCACGAGGCGCTGCTGGCTGCGCGCAACCAGCTCTTTGAGCTGGCCCGCGAGCACCCGGATGTCGATACCATCCGCGCCCAGGGGCTCGAAGATGCGGCGCAGCTCAAGATCGAGCTTGATGAGGTAAAGGCCGAGGCACTCGGCGTGGCGCTCTCGGACATCAACTCCACGCTGGAGGCGAGCTTCGGCTCCAACTACGTGAACAACTTTGTGAACGGCAACCGGGTGCAGCGCGTCATCCTCATGCTCGATGCCCCCTTCCGCATGACCCCGGAGGATATCGGCAAAGTCTTCGTGCGCAACTCCCGCGGCGACATGGTGCCGCTCTCGGCGGTGACATCGCTGCGGTGGACGTACGGCTCCCCGCAGCTCCAGCGCTACAACGGCTTCCCCTCCGTCAACATCGTCGGCACCGCGCCTGCGGGCGGCAGCACGGGGCAGGCGATGAACGCGATGGAGGAGCTCATCGGCAAGCTGCCGCGCGGCATCGGCTTCGAGTGGTCGGGGCAGTCCTTCCAGGAGAAGCTCTCGGGCTCGCAGGCACCGATGCTCTATGCCATTTCGCTGCTGGTGGTTTTCCTCTGTCTGGCGGCCCTTTACGAGAGCTGGTCGATCCCGTTCTCGGTCATCCTGGTCGTCCCGCTCGGCATCATCGGTGCGCTGGTCGCCGCGACGCTGCGCGGGATGCCCAATGATGTCTACTTCAAAGTCGGCCTGCTGGTGACGATGGGCCTTTCGGTGAAGAACGCCATCCTCATCATCGAGTTTGCCAAAGACCTGCAAGCCCAGGGGATGGAGTTGGTAGCCGCCACGCTGGAGGCCGCACGGCTGCGGTTGCGGCCGATTCTGATGACCTCGCTGGCGTTTATCCTCGGCGTCACCCCGCTGGCGATCAGCCGGGGTGCGGGCTCCGCCAGCCAAAACGCCATCGGCACGGGGGTGATCGGCGGGATGATCACCGGCACCGTGCTGGCCGTGCTGCTGGTGCCGGTCTTTTACGTCGTCGTGCAGCGCATCTTCGGCAGGAAGACAACCGGCTCACACCCCACCCCGGGGGGTGCGAAAGAAACTTCCGTTTGACAACACGGCACCCAAGGCCCAATCTTGCACTCCTTTTTGCCATGACCTCCTCATTATTAGACGAAGCGTTGAAAGTCATCCCCAACCAGCAGGTGCTCATCAATGTCGTCTCCAAGCGCGTACGCCAGCTTGGGCAGGGGCACCGCCCGATGGTGGAAACCGGCGCACGGATCGACTTTGCGGACGTTGCCCTTCGCGAAGTGATCGAAGGCAAGCTGGTCTGGGAGCCGAACGCTCCGACCGAAGAAGCCGCCGCCTAAACCCTTTGTTGCTCACGCGCCATGGGCGCTGAAATTTCTGCCAACCGCCGTGCCACGCACGACTACCACATCCTCGACCGCTTCGAGGCCGGTATCGAGCTGAAAGGCACGGAGGTCAAATCCATCCGCTCGGGGCATGCCAACCTCAACCAGGCGTTTGCCCGGGTAGAGAAAGGGCAGGTCTTCCTTTATGGGGCGGATATCCAGCCGTACTTCAAGGCCAGCTTCGAGCAGCACGAGGCCAAGCGCGCCCGCCGCCTGCTGCTGCACAAGCGCGAAATCCTCAAGCTCGCCGAAGCCACCTCTGTCGCCGGGCACACGCTGGTGGCCTTGCGGATGTACTGGAAAGACCACCGCGTGAAGGTGGAGATCGGCATCGGCAAAGGCAAGGTCGACCGAGACAAGCGCGAAGACCTTAAAACCCACGCCGCCAAGCGCGAGATGGAGCGCGAACGCTCCAACTTCAACCGGCGGCACGGGTATTGACAGAGCGCCCGCTTGGGGGCAGAGATACCGTGTACCATGGCCTTGCAGAACCCACATTTTATTGACCTCCTTTCCGAAGACCCCACCTCGGGCGAAGTGATCCTGGGGATGCTGGAGCCCCGCCCGTGGGATGGGTCGGACCAGCGGATTTTCGAGCTTCAGGAAAAGGTGAATGCGTACCTCTCCTTCGCGCTCGATGGGGAGATGGAGGAGCAATTCCCCGCCTTCCGCGACCGCAAGCTGCGCTTGCAGCTCGAGTGTGCGGCCGAGCCAGATGCCAAGGCGGAGTACTACATCGGCATCATCCGCGAGCAAATCGGCTTTCAGGGGATCGGGTTTGCGACCCGCATTGTCCCCGAAATGGCGGCCGAAGGGTGCGCTTGCGGCCAAGGCGGATGCGCCGAGGGCGCGGCAGAGCACCGCGAAATCCCCGTCTCGTCTTCCTCCGGCTGCTGCGGCGGCGGAGGTGGCGGCTCGTGCGGCTGCTAGGGGTGGGGACGCTTGGCGCTCATCGAGGCGCGAGTTACCGCTCCAGCGCGGCGCGGTAGCGCCTTGGAGGGGCGGCCTCCGTGCCGCCCGCGGCATTGGACTCCATCGCGCCATAGTAGCCCGCCCCCGTCCCTTGCATCTTCGCTTCGCGGGACGCACCGTACTCCACATCCTTAAAACGTCCATCTCTACGCGGCGGCGCACACGGAGGTGCGCCCTCCAACGGAGCTTCCGCTCCAGCGCCTTGGTGAAACACCATTTACCACCTGGCTTCCTCCCAAAAAACCGCCGCCCCCTATTTCCCTCTTTTTCTTAAAAGATCGGGGGGTTGCCCCGATACCGCTCTGGGGGGAACTCTGGTTTACTCACCAACGTCGGCACCCGCCAAGGAAGGCAACGCGGCACGGATGCTGCGTGGGTGCCGGCACTCGCACCAGGAATGTGCGGGCCGGAAGGGGGTGGCCAGGGAACGGCGCCCCCTTCCGTCTTTCTTTAAGGTGCCTCTTTAAGCCGCAGGCACAGCGCCTCGGTAAAGGCACGGGTGCCGAGCGGGCCGCCGAGGTCGCCGGTGCGGGTGTCGGAGTTGGCCAACAGCACATCCACCTGCCGCTCCAGATGCGCTGCCGCTTCGCCAAAGGCAGGTGCAGAGTGCTTGCGGCCCAGCCACTCCAGAAGCTGCCCGGCAGAGAGAAGGAGCGAGACGGGGTTCGCACGGTCCTGCCCTGCGATGTCGGGTGCGGAGCCGTGGGCCGCCTGCGCTACGGCATGGTGGTCGCCCGCGTTGAGCGAGCCGCCCAGCCCGAGGCTACCGCACAGCTCAGCGGCTTCGTCGGAAAGGATATCGCCAAACATGTTGGTGGTAACGATGACGTCATACCGATCGGCCTGGCGCACGAGGAGCGCGGCCATGGAATCGACGAGCTGCTCTTCGTACTCCACCTCGTACTCCCTCGCCACGCGGCGGGCTTCTTCGAGGAAGAGGCCGTCGGTAAGCTTGAGGACGTTGGCCTTGTGCACCGCCGTCACCTTGCGGCGGCGGCGCAGTGCCAGCTCGCAAGCAGCGCGGACGATGCGGCGCGACCCCTCGGCCGTCACCTTGCGTAACGAAAGCGCCACACCCGGCACCGGCATTAGCTCACCCGGGCCAGAGGCCATATTGCGGTCGGAGTAGAAGCCCTCGGTGTTTTCGCGGACGATGACGAGGTCCATCTCCGTGCGGCCGTAGTGGGGCAGCGCCTCGCGGGTGCGGCTGGGGCGGAGGTTGGCATAAAGATCGAGCGAGATGCGTAGCGCGGCGGAGACATTGATGCCCCCTTTCTCACGCGGTGGGTAGATGGCCGTGGAAATCGGCCCGAGCACCACCCCTTCGCTGGCGCGCACGGCGGCTTCCACCCCGGGCGGCAGGGTGCTGCCCGAGCGCTCCAGCGCGGCGAGACCGATCTCGTGCCACTCCAAATCGAGCCCAAGGGCAAAGCGCTGGGCCAACGCCTGGAGGGCTTGCGCCGTGGCTTGGGTGATCTCGGGGCCGATGCCGTCTCCGGGTAAAAGCGTCAATTTCATGGGAATGGGGCGCACGATACGGCACGACCGCGGCGGTTGCCACGCGCCATCTTGCCATGGGGCGTCGCTATCTTGCCCTGCGCGGCACGCTTGCGCATCGCGCGGTGGCCCCGTATAAACCGACCCCTGATGGCCTCCACCGTAAAAAAACTCCGGGTTGTTCTCGATGAGCTGGAGCACCCCTCCGTCTCCGAGAACGACTACAAGAAGCAGCTCAAACACCAGGAGCTGCGTTTGCTCAATACCCAGCGCAGGCTGGCTGATTCCAAACGCAACATCGTCATCGCCTTCGAAGGACCGGATGCGGCAGGCAAGGGCGGAGCCATCAAACGCCTGGTCGAGAAGCTCGACCCCCGGTTGCTGCGGGTCTACTCGATCATCAAGCCGACGGAGGAAGAGATCACCCGGCACTACCTGTGGCGCTTCTGGTGCAAGATGCCGCGCTATGGGAATATGTCGATCTTCGACCGGAGCTGGTACGGCCGCGTGCTGGTGGAGCGGATCGAGAAGTTTGCCACCGAAGAGCAGTGGAGCCGCGCGTATGCCGAGATCAACGAATTCGAACGCCAGCTGGTGGATGACGGCACGCTGATGCTCAAGTTTTACCTCCACATCACCAAGGAAGAGCAGCTCTCGCGGTTCCGCCGCCGCGAGGCGGACCCGTATAAGCACTGGAAGATCAACGACGAAGACTGGCGCAACCGCAAACGGTGGGACGACTACCTTGTCGCCGCGCAGGAAATGTTTGAGAAAACCTCCACCCCGGCCGCTCCGTGGCATGTCATCGGGGCCAACTACAAGTGGCATGTCCGCCTGCAAGTGGTCAAAACCGTGGCCGATGCGGTGGAAAAAATGCTGGGGCTCGGCAAATGAAGCAACGCGCGCTCTTCCTGTTGCTGGTCTCTACCTGCCTTTGGGGGAGCGGGTGCGAGCAGCTCCTCGGCCCCAATGCCGACCGGCGCAGGGAGTCGGCCCAGCTCAAAGAGGCAAGCGGAGACTACCCTGCCGCCATCGCCCTTTACGAGACGACCTTCAGCAGCGACCCGGCCCTTGCCGCCGAGCTGCACTACAAGCTCGGCCTCCTTTACGACGATAAACTCCAGAGCCCCGCCGACTCGCTGCACCACTTCCAGCGCTACCTCCTGCTCGCCCCACAAGGGGGCCACGCGCGGGATGCCAAGCGTTTTGCCGAAGAAGCCGAGCTGCAACTGGCCACCCGTCTGGGCGTGGGGGCCACGCTGCCGCAGCCCGTGGCAGTGCGGCTGAAAAACGAAAATCTGGAGCTTCAGAAAAAGGTGATGGAGCTGCGGGCCGAGCTGGAGACCGCCGCTCGCCTGCGTACCCAGCTCCTCAAAAACGCAGGAGTGCGCGGCGGGGCCGCCGGGCGCGCGGGCCAGCAGGTGCAGAAACCGCTGATCCCCGGAGTGCGCACCTACACGGTCGTCTCGGGAGACACGCTCGCCACCATCGCACGCAAGGTTTACAAAAACCCCGAGCGGTGGCGCGACATCCAGGATGCCAACTTCGGCGCCATGCAAGGAACCGCCCGGCTCCAGCCCGGCATGGAGCTGATGATTCCGTAGCCTTTTCCCCTCCCCCCCTCTGGAATGAACGGCGAAGAAGACCGCATCGCGCTGGGCACCTGCGCGTGGAATTATGAAGACTGGCGCGGCGTCTTCTACCCCGAGAGCCTCCCCAAAACGCAGCTTCTGGGGTGGTACGCGCGCACCTTCCGCGCCGTGGAGGTCGACTCCACTTTCTACCACGCCCCCGCTCCCCACGTCAGCGCCCAGTGGCGCGACCAGACGCCCGAGGGCTTCACCTTTACCACCAAGCTCCCGCGCGAGATCACCCACGAACGGCGCTTGCGCGATTGCGAGGGGCTCCTCGAGCGCTTCCTCTGCGGGCTGGAGCCTCTGCGGGCCAAGCTCGGGTGTGTGCTCGTGCAGCTGGGGCCGCAATTTCGCGCGGCAGCGGAGGAGGATGTTTTGCGGCGGTTTGTGGCGCGGCTGCCGGGAGGGTGGCCTTTTGCCATCGAATTTCGCGACAGCGGGTGGCACACCCCGCGCAACGTCCATTGGCTGCGCGAGCATGGCGTCTGCTGGGCGTGGACCGATACGGAAGCCTACTCCCACCAGGCCGAAGGGGCCTTCGAGTGGCTCCCGCAAACGGCGGATTTCGTCTACATCCGTCTCTTGGGAGATTTGCGCACCAAATACCTCGCCGACGGCACCCGGCGCGTGGCCCGGTATGACCACCGCTTTTGGCCTCGCGACCGCTCGATTGAAAACTGGGCCGTGAAAATCCGCCACCACCTTGCCGAGAGCCGCCGCATCTTCCTCTTTGCGGCCAACCACTTCGAGGGGTGCTCCCCCCTCACCGCAGGGCGGCTGGCCCGCGAGCTGGGCCTCCCGCTGGAGCTACCCCGGCTGGAGGGCGAGAGCCCCAGGGGCGAACAGCTCGATCTTTTTTAGGAGCCATCGCGCAATGGGCAGACTATCGTGCCCGCCGTGAAACTCCTGCTCATCGACGGCAACTACTACGTCTACCGCTCCTTCTTTGCCATCCGGGAGCTTTCCAACTCGCGTGGCGAGCCGACCAACGCCATCTACGGCTTTGTTAAAGTCGTCCGCAAAATGCTGCGCGACCTGCGGCCCGACCGCGCCGTCGTCCTTTGGGACCAAGGGCTCCCCGAGCGGCGCACCCGCCTCCAGCCCGAGTACAAGGCACAGCGCGCCGAGATGCCTGAGCTGATGCGCCCGCAGATCGCCCAGATCCGCGAGCTGGTACCGCTGCTCGGCCTTGCCGGGGTAAGCCAGCCCAATACGGAGGCGGATGATCTCATCGCCGCTTATACCCGGGCCGCCTTGGGCGAAGGGGGGCAAGTCGTCATCGCCACCAATGACAAAGACCTCTTCCAGCTCGTCAACGACTCCGTGCAGATCTACAGCACCCAGAAGACCGACCTCGCCTCGCCCAAAGAAAGCTTTGCCCTGCTGGGCACCGAGCAGGTCGCGCAGAAATGGGGCGTCGCCCCGGAGCAGATTGGCGACGTGCTCGCGCTGATCGGCGATAATGTAGACAACATCCCCGGCGTACCGGGCATCGGCCCCAAGCGGGCCGTAGCGCTCGTAGCCGAGTTTGGCAGCACCGCCAACCTGCTTGCACAGAGTGGACGCATCGCCAACGCAGCGTTGCGCGAAAAGATTGAGGCGCACCGCGAGCAGATCGCCATTAACCGCGAGATGGTCGCCCTCCATGAAGACCTGCCGCTGCCCGAGCCACTCGCAGCGCTCGGCGTCCGCCCCCGCTACCCCGAGCTGGTGGCCGCGCTGGAAACGTTTGAGTTTCGCACGCTTACGGCGGAAGTCCGCGCTGAAGCCGAGGCCGCAGGTTTCGGTGAGCGGCGCGAAGGGGAGCTTTTCTAGGAGCGGAAAAAAGAGAGGGAGGAAAAAACTTTCAGCCCGGGCCGCTTTGCGCTATTCCCTCCCGGCTACCCATGAGTGACACTTCGCCCTCCTCCCAACCCCGCGTTCAGTTCTGGCATCATCTCAACGCCCCGGAAATCCGCCGTATCGCGGGCGAAGTCGTCACCATCCTGCCGATCGGCTCCACCGAGCAGCACGGCCCCCACCTTTCCACGGGGACCGATACGATCCTCAACGACCTTCTCCAGCGGGGCCTCGCGCAGACGCCGCCGCCCCGGGGGCGCTTCCTGATTTTGCCCACGCTGGCCGTCGGCTCCAGCGAGCACCACGTCGCCTTTGGCGGCACCCTGACGATCCCCCCCATCCTCTACACCCAAGTCTTGGTAGCGCTGGTGCGCACCCTGATCGCCCAGGGGCACAAACGCATCTTCCTCTTAAACTCCCACGGGGGCAACCAGCCTTCCATGACCACCGCGCTCGCCGAGCTGGCAGATGAATGCACCCGGCAGGAAGTGCTCGTCGCCGGTGCGAGCTACTGGAGCCTCTGCACCGAAGAGTGGAAGGCCGAAGTCCCCGACCTGAAGCTGCCGCGCGTCGGCCACGCCTGCGAGATTGAGACTTCGCTCTTCAAAGTGGCCCGGCCGGATATCCCGATCGGCCCCGCGCCCGAGGGCGTTGCCTTCCTACCCGGGCAGCGGGCCGGGTGCTCCTACGCCGTCTCCTTCGCGGGGATGACGGCCCCCGGCCACATCGGCTACCCCACAGAGGCCAGCCAAGCCAAGGGAGAAGCGCTTTTAAACACTGCCGTCCGCGTGCTCGGAGAATTTTTTGCCGAATTTTCTGAGTTGCCCCTGACTCGGGACCTGCGATAACGATTAGGTTTTTCCCCGAGTGCACCCCCAAACCCTCCATAGCAGGATCTTTCCCCGGAGCCAAAGTGGCTCTTACCGCCCCGTTCCATGAGTTTCTTTTCCCCGATCACCGAGCGTTCCCCTGTCGTCAGGTTCATCTTTACCTCCATTTACGGGTTGTTGGTGCTTGGCGCACTGACGATGATCGTCCCCCTGCTGGTCACGATCACCGGGTCGATGTCGGGCACTTACGATGCCCGTACCCTTTCGTTCTTCCCGCGCTTCCTTGCGGGTGAAGAAGCCCTCTGGGGCCGCTATCTGGAGGAGCGTTTTGGCGGCAATATCAACAGCTACAAGATGGCTTTTGATGACCCGAATGTCGATTTCTACCAGCCTACTTACCCGATCAAAGAAGCCTCGCCAGAGGCAATGAAGCTCTGGAAGGAGTTCCGCGCTGAAAGCGGGCCACTCAAGCCGGATGATGCCGGGCTTGCCTTCACCAAGAGCGCCAAAACCATGGGCCCCGCCCTGGAGAACCGCCTCTACCGCAAATGGGCGCTGGCTCAGTTTGGAGATAGCCTTGATAAGGCCAACCAAGCCCTCTCCACGCAGTTCGCCCGGGCGACCTCCATCGTCCCCCCCGTTCAAAACGCCGTCCTCGCTGTCGAGATGAAGAGCCCGCTCAGCGAGAATTTTGACCAGTACCTCTCCACCGTACCGGAGAGTCGGCGGCTATTCTGGGATGTCGGCAACTTTTACCGGACCGTCTACCTGCCCCGTATTTTCGAAACGGTGGGCAAATACAACGAAGCCCAAGGCACCCAGTACGCCTCCTTCTCCGAGATCCCCTTCCCCTCCACCATGCCCGAAACGGGAGGAAACACATGGTTCGGGTTTGTCCAACGGATCTTAAGCCCCACCTTTGTCCAATTTACCCCAGAAGGAGAAGCCGCCTTCCAGAGTGCCAACCAGCAGGACGGGATCAACCGGATCGACTTCATCCGCCTGCAAAGCAAGCCCGAGCACCTCCGGGTGGATAGTATTGATATCCGCTTCACCGAGTGGGCCGCGGCTCGTGGGGTTACGGAAGCGCGCATCCCCTCCCTCACCCTTGCGTGGCAGGATTTTGTCGAAAACAAAGGCTTCTGGCGCAAGCAGTTTGCCACTCAGAACTATGTGGAAGTCATTGATGAGGTGATGATTCAGGGCAACGGCCTGAAAAACACCCTCATCCTCATCGTTCTTTCGGTCGGCGGCGCCCTCACCGTCAACCCCCTCGCGGCGTATGCCCTTTCGCGCTACAAGCTGCCGCAAAGCTACCACATCCTCCTCTTCTTCCTGGCCACCATCGCCTTCCCGCCCGAGGTTTCCATGATTCCCAACTTCCTCCAGCTCAAGGAACTCGGGCTCTTGAATACCTTTGGCGCGCTCGTTTTGCCGAGCCTCGTCAACGGCTTCTCCATCTTCCTGCTCAAAGGCTTCTTTGACAGCTTGCCCCGCGAGCTTTACGAAGCGGCAGATATCGATGGTGCCAGCGAATGGCAGATTTTCTGGGGCATCACCATGAACCTCTCCAAGCCGATTCTGGCCGTTATTGCGCTGGGTGCCTTCACCTCGGCGTATGGAGCCTTCTTCTTCGCGCTGATCCTGGCGCCCGACCCGGAGATGTGGACCCTCATGGTCTGGATCTACCAGCTACGGCAGGAAGCCTCGCAAGGCGTCGTCTACGCCTCCGTACTGCTTACCGCGGTACCCACCCTCATCATCTACCTCTGCGCTCAGAACGTCATCTTGCGCGGCATCGTCGTCCCGACCGAGAAATAATGCGCCCCTCACTTATGAATTGGTTTTCCAAAGGTATCACGCAGCTTCTCGCGGCCACTACCCTCGTCCTCTCCGGGGCGAGCCAGGCCGGAGCCCAAGCACCCGAAGCGGGGCAAAAGCCGATCACCGTCACCATCTTTGGCCTCCCCTCGGGCAGCAGCGCCACCCCGCGAGATATTGCTGAAAACCGGGTCTTGGCCGAATTTCGCCGGCTCCACCCGAATATCCACCTCAAGTCCGTCACCGGCCTTAAGATCGAAGGGCTTGGGAGCGAGATCGGGCCATTGATGATGATCGCCGGGGGCATCTCCCCCGACATCATCTCCGTCAACTTCCGTAAGATCGACAGCTACGTCCAGCAGGGCCTCCTTTACCCGATGGATGAGTTCATCGAGCAGGAGATCAAAAAGAACCCCGACTGGATGGCGCAGCACGTCCTCCCACAGGTGGAAGACGTCATTCGCCGCCCCGGGCGCGACGGCATCCCCCAAGTCTACGCGTTGCCGTACCGCTACCTCGTCATGGGGCTCTACTACAACCGCCCTCTCTTCCGGCAGGCCGGGCTCCCCGAGCGCGCCCCGAAGGATTGGGATGAGATGGTGGAGTTTTCCCAGAAGATCCTCGCCCTCAACCCGCAGGAAAACCGCCCGCTGATGCTCAGCTCCGGGCAGCAGGCCTCGTGGAACCTCATGAACTTCCTCTGGTCCACCGGAGCCGACGCCGTGGAGGAAGTGGCACCCAACGATTGGCGGGCCGTCTTCAATTCTGAAGGAGCGGTAGACGCCTTCACCTTCTACTACCGGCTCATCGAAGGCGAACGGCTCAAAACCGGCAATCGGCTCGCCGTTCGCGGAAATACGGGCGAGATCCTCCGCAGCCCGGAGGTACGAGGCCTCGGCATGCATTTTGGCTATATTGGAGACTCCGTGAACCTCGACCCCAACGTCTGGGGGTTTGGAGCCGTCCCCGTCGGCCCGAAGGGGATTCGGGGCTCCGAGATCAACGCCGCGATGTACGGCATCTTCGCAGGCGTCAAAGACCCCGCCGTACGGCAAGCCGCTTGGACTTACATCAACTTCGTCGCCAGCGAAGAAGCCCAGCGCATCCGCACCCAGACCCTCGTGGACTTGGGGATGACCAACCAGATCAACCCCGTCGATCTGCGCCGCTTCGGGTATACCTCCCTTCTGGAGCTCACCCCCAAGGGCCTTGAAGAAGAGTTCAAAATCGCCATGGCCAATGGCAAGCCCGAGCCCTACGGCAAAAACTGCTCGCTCGTCTACCTTGAGATGACCTACCCGCTCGACCAAATCCTCCTGAGCGGAGAAATCTCCAACGCATGGGCCGCCGGCGACATCCCCCGCGCGCGCAACGAGATCAAGCGCATCCTCGATCGCGCCGTCGGCGTCACCAACGAGCGGATGCTCGGCATCATCCCCCCCGGGGAGATGCAAAAACGGCGCATCGTGGCTTGGATCGTCGTCATCTGTATTGTCGCCGCGTTTGCCTACGTCGTACGCGTCATCTTCAAATCCTTCTCCCACGTGGGGCGGGCCACCACCCGGGCACGTGGCAAACAGAAAGCGATCGCGTGGTTGCTCCTGCTCATCCCGCTGGGGCTCACCTTTGTCTGGTCGTACCTGCCCGCCATCCGAGGCGCGGCCATGGCCTTGCTCGACTACCAGATCATGCTCAAATCCTCCTTCGTGGGGATTGATAACTTCGCCAACACCCTTTACGACAACCGCTTCTGGGGCTCCATCCTAGCCACGCTGCACTTTGCGTTCTGGATGCTTACCGTCGGCTTCTTTGTCCCGATCACCCTCGCGTACCTGCTCCACCTCGTACCGCGCCACAAGCTCATCTTCCGCACCATCTACTACCTCCCGGCGTTGCTGAGCGGTGCGGCCGTCTTCATCCTCTGGAAAGAGCTTTTCAGCGTCAATGGGTTGATGAACAACTTCATGGGCCTCTTCGGCGTCGAAATGCACCGGGCTTGGCCGGAAGACCCGATGTTTGCCATGCTTGCGTGCGTCATCCCCGGAGTCTGGTCTGGAGCGGGCCCCGGGTGCCTTATCTACCTTGCCGCATTGAAGACCATCCCCGAAGAGCAGTTTGAAGCATCGGAGATTGATGGGGCCGGGTTCTTCAGCAAAACCTTCCATATCGTCTTCCCGGCGCTCATGCCGCTCATCATCATCAACTTTGTGGGCGCAGTCATGGCGGCCTTCCACGCCTCGCAGAACATCCTCATCATGACGGCCGGCGGCCCCAACGGGTTGACGGAAGTTGCCGCCTTGCGGATCTTTTACCAAGCGTTTATGTTCCTCCAGTTTGGCCCGGCCACCGCCATGGCGTGGATCGTCGGCTCCATGCTATTGGGCTTCGCGCTGATCCAGCTCCGCCGCCTGAGCCGGATGGAATTCCGCAGCGGAGGCTAGGAAGCCCCTTTGTAGAAAAGAGAAAGCGCTCCTCCGCCACAAAAAAGCGAGGGGCGCAATCAAGCAGGTTAGTGCCAGCATAGCTCAGTTGGTAGAGCAGCTGATTTGTAATCAGCAGGTCGTCGGTTCAAACCCGACTGCTGGCTCTCTGTAAAAGCCCTCTCGGCACAGAGATTCGGTTGAAAAATTCACGGTCCTGTTCTACGGTCGAGGCCATGGATACAGGCGACAGCCCGCAAAAGACGGCAAAGACTTGGACGAAAACCCGGGTCCAAAATCTCGTCAAGCACCGCTCGGGCCGGTACTACGCCCGAATTTTCGAGGACGGAAAGGAGCGGTGGCGGACGCTGGGGACCGATCATTTCGGCGTCGCGCAGGCCAAGCTCGCCGAGCTGCTCAAGGAGCATCGCAAGCGCAAGGCGTCCGCAGAGGCGGCAACATCCGGCAAGCTCACCTTCGGGCAGGCGCTCGTGCTGCACCTACAGCGCCTTGAGCGCGAGGCGGCCGCCTCGTCGATAAAGCCCAACACTCTGCGCTACTGGCGGCAGACGGCAGATTTCCTGGCGGCGAGCTGGCCGGAAATCGGAGAGCGGGAGTTGCGCAAGATCACCGAAGAGGAGTGCCAAAAGTGGGCCGCTAAGACAGCCCCGAAGACATCCGACAACCGCTTTAACAACGCCGCCGCCCTTCTCCGCAGCGTTTTCAAAGTCGGTGTAGATGCGGGTTTGATCTACACCAACCCCGCCGAAAGCGTCAAACGAGTCACCGTGCGCAAAAAGGACATGACGCTGCCGACGCGGGCACAGCTCCGAAACATCCTTGAAGCCATGGGGGCTCAGACCAAAAACGGCAAGGACATCACGCGCGGGGGGTGTGACCTTGCTGCCGGGCTGGCATACACCGGACTACGGCTAGATGAGGCCCGGCACCTAACTTGGGGCGACGTGGACCTTGAGCGCGGCGAGATCATCGTGAGAGGCAGCCCGGAGACAGGCACAAAAAACGGCGAAGTCAGGCACGTGCCAATCACCGGAAGCGCTCGCGCTCTGCTGGAGGGGATGCGGGGGCAGGACCAGCGAGCGCCAGCAATGAGCGCCAAGGTGTTTTCGGCCCAATCCTGCATTAAGGCGCTCCAGCGTGCGTGCAAAATTGTGGGCGCGAGGTCAATCTCTCACCACGACTTGCGCCACTACTTTGCAACGGCCTGTATTGAAAGCGGGGTGGACATACCCACTGTATCGCGCTGGCTGGGCCACAAGGACGGCGGGGCGCTGGCTATGAAAACCTATGGGCACCTGCGGCGCGAGCACTCATTAGCAGCGGCGGCAAAGGTCCAGTTTTAACGCAAAACCGCCGACGCGCCTTGCGGCAACGTCGGCGGCGGCGCGCTTGTCAAACTCGGCTACTCGGGCGACTCGGCGGAGGCAGGGGCGTCAGAAGCGAGGAACGGCCCAAGGCGCGCCTTGTTGCCTGCGCCGCCCACCATCACGATGGTGACGTATAGGCCCTCGGACACATCGGAGGCAGGAGCCAGCTTGCCGGGGGTGTCGGAAAGAATGATAATGTCACCCGGCTCGACGGTAAATCCCGGCGAGAATTGAGGGTCTTGAATAGCTACGCGCAGGGGCTGACCATTGCTTGCGCCGTTAAGGGCAATGCCATCGAGGCGGCGTTTGTTGGGATCGTTGGCATCTGCAAGCACGGCGCGCTTTGTGGCAGAGTCGATGGTAATTGCGTCGCCTGCGCCGATTGCGGTGCCTGCGACAACATCCTTGTGCGCCGAGCCCTCAAGGCCGGAGAGCATCACGTTTGCGGGAGTGGGTGTATAGTCAGCCATTTCAAATACGGGCAATGTCAACCTAGTCAATCCAACTCCGCGCCGCATAAATCTGCCGAATCAGCCGCCTTTTCCGCCAAACGCCATCACCATCCCGATCATTCGCTCGCGGGCGGGCGGTGTCGGCGTAGGTTGAGTCGTCAAGGATTCCTTGACGACTGGAACGGTCAAGGAATCCTTGACGGTTCAGTTTCCATTAACCGGGCCTCTGCCTCCCGCCGCCGCGCCATCCCCCGCTCAATTGCCGTCCCTCGCCAGATCCGCACCGATGCCCGGTTGGCCCGCGCCATCGCTGCATAGTCTGCTCTCGCCGCCGCATTGCGGATCTCGCGCATCTCCTAGCGGCGCGTCACGGCGCGCCCGATGAATGTACCTTGATTGATTTAACGGATGGACAACGAGCGTTGGGCTGTACAGCATCCAGAGGATGAAACAG
>JBBCKB010000053.1:0-24247 GCA_037189965.1 Chthoniobacteraceae bacterium
GAAGAGCCTACGGCTTTCGAAACTTTGAGAACTACCGCCTGCGAGTGATCGCTCACTGCGGGTGAACTTCAAATCCAACCTAACCACCTCAACACCAAACGATTAACCCTCTCCATGTCCCCATTCTTTGGGGGAGAGCCCCCATTCTTTGGGGGAGAGCCAGCGAAAGCGATTCAACCCCAAACGATGGTTCTCAGTCCCCCAAGCGATCCTCATCCCCCTTGCCGCCCTCGTTGGAAGTGGTGTTGTAAACCTCGGCATCAATGCTTCTCTAAGCCATTGATTTTCAGAGAAGTGGAGGTAAGGGGATTCGAACCCCTGGCCTCTTCATTGCGAACGAAGCGCTCTACCAACTGAGCTATACCCCCTTCTCCTAAAGCCGCCCGCAAAAGCAAGTGCGGGAACGGGCGGTGACGATCAAATAAAAGCCCGCCACCGGCAAGGAAAAAATATCGGTCGGGGTGGATTTCCCCCTGTTGCGTCGCTTGCGTCGCGCGCGGCATTCGTCTATATCGGCAGAGACGTTTCTCACTATTCCAAAAAGGGCCCGCTTTATGAAAACACTCCTCACCCTGCTCCTTCCGCTTGCTGCCGCCACGCTTCTCTCCTCCTGCGCCAGCTCCTCCGACACCCCGCAAGGAGCCAACACGGTGAGCGTGCAGACCGATTCCGACGTCGCCAGCGAGCGCAAGCGCCGCTCGCAGCCCTCCTACGTCTACAATACCGAGACGCGCCAGTACGAGTGGGTCAATGATGACCTGCCCGCCACCTCGCCCTACCAGCAGTAACCAAAAAAGGGTACCGCCCGCGCCTTCCCCCGCCTGCCGTGGGAAGGTGCAGGGCTATCGTATTGCTTGTGGCTGCCAAAAAACCGCTCTTCCGCCGCCTGCGTTTGCTGGCGATTTTGTGTCTTGGTGCGTTGTTGCTCGTCCTTCTTGAGCCGCATGCGCTCCACTTTGCAGTGAGGCAGGCGTTGGTCCGCAATGCAGCGCGCCACGGGGTGAAGCTGACAGTGGAGCGCATTGAGGGGACGCTTTTTGAGCCGCTCGTTTTCCAGAATGTCGCCCTCACCTCCAAGCGCAATGGCGTTGCGACCAATACCAGGATGCGCTCTGCCACGGTGCGGCTCTCGTGGCTGGCATTGCTGCGCCGGGGCGGGGCCGGTTTTTTTGATCGGCTCACCCTTCAGGATGTAAGGGGCGACATTCAGTTCAGCCGTTCTGCCGAGGCACTGCTGGAGCCAGCCTCCCCGGTAGCCACCTCCACGCCGTTGGCGGATGCCTCGCCCAGTGGTGGCCTACCGCGCCGGCTCTGGTTGCCGGTGCCCACGGTGCTGGAGATCCGCGAAGGCTCGCTCACCGTTGCAGCGGGGCGGGCGCGCATCATTGCCTCCGGGGTGGAGTGCTCCATCAGCGGGGTGGAGCAAGGTACCCTGGAGGTGGACTCCATGCAGATCTCCCAAGGGGCTTTCTCGCGCACCTTTGCCAACCTTAAAGGGACGACCGGCCGCCAACAGACGCGCCTCCTCTTTGCCGACATCACCTGCGCGCCGGGCGTGCTGATCAACAGCCTTTCCACCGACGCTACCGACCCTTCCGGGCGCGTCGGTTTTGATGCCACGGCCTTTGGCGGCTCTATCCGCGGAGAGTGGCTCCACTCTTCAGACGCCGCGCAGCCGGTTTACGAGGCCACGGGTAGCTTCTACGGCATCGGCGTCACCGCGCTTGCCGAGTTTCTCGGCGTAGAAGAGAAGACCGGCGGGGTGATCAAGGAAGGCAAGTTCACCTTCCGGGGCGCGCCCAATGCGCTGGAGCAAGCCACCCTCTCCACCCGGCTGGAGGCGGAAGATTTCCTTTGGGGCCGCCGCCAGTGGAATACGCTGGTCCTCGGGGCCACGGTCGTCAACGGCCGAGTCCAGGTGCCCGAGCTACGGCTCCAGCAGGTGCACAACGCCCTCCACCTCAAGGGCGAGTTCCTCATCCCCCGCAAAGGGGTGGCGTGGTGGGCCTCAGAGTTCGCGTTTGACCTCGTCGCGCAGATCGACAACGTCACCGAGCTTTCCGCCCTCTTTGGCGCGCGCTTTGCAGACACCGCTGGCAAGGCGACGATCAACGGCTCCATCCAAGCCAAGGAGCAGAGCTTCACCGGGCAGCTCACCCTCAGCGGCTCGGGCCTGCGCTACCGCGAAGCCCCGCTGGAGACGCTGCATGCCGACATCCGGCTGGAGGGCAACGAAATCCGCATCCTCAATGCCGAGCTCACCAACGGTGCGGACCACCTGCGCGGTAAAGGGGCCGTCAATATCCTCGGAGAGAAGCGTTATGCTGGCGAAGTCACCGCATCCATAAACGCCTTGGAGACGTACCGCCCACTCCTCGTCAAGCCGCTGACCCCCGTACCGCTGGAAGGGGGGCTCACCCTCAATTGGTCGGGAGATGGCACCCGCCTCGCACACTCCGGCGCGTTTACCGCCAGCTTCCGCAAGCTGCGCACCCCGGGTAACGAGGAGCTGCCCGCCACGCTTCCCATTGATGCCGACCTCGAAGGCACCTACGCTCCGGGGAGCCTCTCGCTCACCCAGTGCCGCCTCGCCCATGGGGAGACGCAGTTGCAAACCCGCCTTACCGCGGGGGAGGAAACCCTCCGGTTTGAGGATGTCCGGCTCACGCGCAAAAAAGCCGTCTGGCTCGAAGGGCACGCCACCCTGCCCGTCAACCTCTGGCGCTGGTGGAGCGCTCCCGGCCTCACCGCACTCGCCCCCGACGCCCCCTTTAATGTGGAGCTAACGGCTCGCGAAGTGCGCCTGGAGGAAGTAGCCACCCTCACCGGCAGGCCGCTCCCTGTCGGCGGGCTCCTCTCCGGGCCGCTTACCATCGGCGGCACCCTCCGCGCGGTGGAAATGAATGGCACGCTCCAGCTAACGCGCGGCCTCATCCCCGCGAGCCCCCTCTTACCCTCGCTCGACGAGGTGGAGGCCACCCTGGAGCTTGCGGGCAAGCGCCTGCGCATCCCCGCCTTCAAGGCCAAGCACGAGGCCGGCGTCTTCACCGGCACCGTGGCGGCAGATTTTGCCGACTTCGAGGCCCCCACCTTCGAGGCCACCTTCCGCAGTGAGCGCGTTCGCTTTGACCTTGGGGAAGCCTCCGGCTGGCAGGGCGAGGCCACCGTGGAAGGCACGCTCTCCGGCACCCGGCAAAGCGCCCTTCTCTCCGGCACCGCACGCCCCCTCGCCCTTACACGGGCGGTGGAGCCCGATTTTGGCACACTCATTGCCCCCACCGGGGCCGATGCCCTCAACATGCCACCGCCCGCCGCCCCCCTCCCCCCAAGCTGGAGCGGGTGGCGCTTTGAAGTTGCCATCGAAACAGCGGGCCGTGCCGTCCCTCTCCCCGGTGGTGGAGAGCTGGAGGCCGCCCTGCAGCTCCGCCGGGCCACCCCCTCGCCCACCCCGCTCGTTGCCACAGGCGGCCTCATTTGGCGGGGCACCCCCTTCAAGAGCCGCCATGCTGCCGGTACCGTAGAGGAGGCTACCTTCCTCTGGGCTTCGCCCGATACCCCGCCGCAGCTTGCCGCGCGCCTGGTTGGCAAAGCCGGGGGCACCCGCTTCACCGGCTATTTCGCCGGAGCCCCCGGAGAAATCGCCGCCACCTTCCTCACCGAGCCGCCCCTTACGGAAGAACGCTTGAAGGAAACCTTCGCCACCGGCTTCTCCCCCCTGCCGCCAGAAGCCGGGCAGCTTGCCCCCGAGTTGGGGGTTCCCTTCCAAAACCCGCAGCCCGCGCCTCCCTCCGAGGCTGAAGGGCCGCCCTCCACCGCCTCGCCATGACTGCCGACCCCGCCACCGACCGGAATGAACCTACGGAGCAACGCACCCGCTCCGGCGTCTACCTCGGTTGCTGGCGCGGCATCCGCTTTTATCTCGACTACTCATGGTTCATCATCGCCGCGCTGGTCGTCTACTCGCTCTCCACCTTTCTCTTCCCGCATCTTTTGCCTGAGCGCTCACATGGCGTTTACATCGCCATGGGCATCGCCGGAGCGCTCCTGTTTTTCCTCTCCATCATCCTTCACGAGCTGGGCCACAGCGTGGTGAGCCAACGGTGCGGCATCCCGGTCCCGAGTATCACCCTTCTCTTTATTGGCGGCGTGGCCGAGCTTTCCCGCGAGCCGGATGACCCACGCTCCGAGCTCAAGATCGCCGTGGCAGGGCCCGCTGTCTCGCTCGTGCTGGTGGGCCTCTTTGCGCTTCTCGCCGTTGGGTTGAAGCCGCTTGGCTTTACCCCCGCAGCGCTCGTCTTCGGGTGGCTTGCGCAGGTAAACCTCGCGCTGGTCATCTTCAACGCCATCCCCGGCTACCCGCTGGATGGCGGGCGCGTTCTCCGGGCGCTCCTCTGGATGCGCAACGGCAAGCTCCGCGAGGCCACCTACATCACCTCCCGCATCGGCATCGGCTTCTCCATGCTGCTAATCTTTGGCGGCATCTTCTTCATCTTCGCCTTTGGCGCTTGGAACGGGCTCATCTTCATCTTCATCGGCATCTTCCTGCGCAATGCCGCCGAAGGCGGGTACACCCACACCGTCACGCGCGAAGTGCTCGCGGGGGTAAGCGTCGCCGAAGTGATGACGCGCGCCCCCCTCTGCATCCCCGCGCAGCTCCCGCTCAACCTCGCGGTGGACGATTTCTTTCTCACCAACCACCACGTTGCCTACCCGGTCGTGGAGGAGGAGGGCCGCTGCCTTGGGCTCCTGCGGCTGGAGCATTTGCAAACCATCCCGCGCGAACGGTGGCCCTACACCAGCGCGGCCGAGCTGGTTGCCAGCGCAGGGGGCGCGGCCCTCACCATCGGCTCCGATGCGTGCGCCGCAGATACCTTGCGCACGCTCCTCACCCCCGGGCAGGGGCGGCTCGGCGTCCTCGATGCCGAGGGCAAACTTGTCGGCATCCTCACCCGGCACGATTTGCTCCACTACATCCGCATCCAGAGCGAGCTGAATGCGGGGAGTTAGTAGATCGTTTGAAGAGTCGGTGCGAGAGTTGGAAATGGTAGGGCGTCTCTGTGAGACACCATGGGGTTGGACTGCCGTCTCACAGAGACAGCCTACAACTCACGCTTCGCAGCAGGATCAGCCTAACCCCGCAATGCTAATCAAGGGTTTTGAGCCCCTCCACCACGCTCGCTCGTAAGACCGAGATCGTGGGTGCAATGCTGGAGACAACACCCAGCAGCGCCGCCACCAAAAAGGAGATACCGACGATGCGCGGCGTCACCTCAAACGTGGGGAAAACCCCCGCCGTGAGCGTCGTGATCGGCACCGTACTGTAAAGCAACCACGCCCCCCCGGCCCCGACGACCGCCCCGGTGATCGCGAGCCCAAAACTTTCTGCGAGGATAACGGCAAACAGCTCCCCGCGCCGGAAACCAAGCGCCTTGAGCACCGCCAACTCGCGGAACCGCTCGCGGATCGCCATGCTCATCGTGCTCGCCGTCACCAGCACCAGCGTAAACACCACCACCGTGCAGATCGAGGTAATGAGCACCCGAATGTTCCCCCACATCGAGACAAACCCCATCTGGAAGGCCCGCTCCGTCTCCGCGCGCACCTCCGCGGAGGTGTTGCGGAAGGCGCGGTCGATCGCCTCGATCACCCCCGGGGCTGCCTCGGCGCTCTCGGCACGCACCCACCACATGCCCACGAGGCCCCGGTTGCCGAGCGCTTCATCAAGGTAGCTTTGGTGGAAAAAGGCGTTGCGGCTATCCAGCGGGCTCACAAAAATGCCCGCAACTTTAAGCTCCAAATCCGTGGGCCAAAGCGTGCCGATGAGGTGGATGCGCTGGCCGACCTTGAGCCCGTAGCGCTCTGCGGAGTCTTTGCCGATGATGCACGAAGTCTTATCCGCCTCCCACGCGGCGCGCTCTTCCTCCGGCAGGCGCGCTTCCACAAAGGTTTGCCGGAAGGAGGCGGGGTCCACCGCAAACTGGGCGAAGCCAACGCTCTCGTCGTCCTTGAATTTACCGCCAAAAAACGTCAACGGCGTCACCGCCACCACCCCAGGGAGCTTCTCGATCACCCCACGCTGGCGCTCGGGCAGCGCCGTGGCGATGGAGACCTTGTTGCGCACAGCAATCCGTAGCGAGGCATCCACATCCTGCGCGGGCTGCGTCATCTCGCGCAGGGCCACTTGCAGTGTCACCAATAGAAAAAGGCTCACCGCCACACTCAGCACCGTCAACACCGCGCGCCGCTTGTTGCGCAGCGCGTTTTTGACGATGAAGCCGCCGAGGTTCATGCCACCGAGAGGCTCCCTTTTTCCAGATGCACCCCGCGCGAGCCAAACGCCGCCGCCCGGGGGTCGTGCGTAACCATGATGACCGTCTTACCCCCTTCGCGGCTTAGGGATTGAAGGATGTGCAGCACCTCGTCGGCGCTCCGCGAATCAAGGTTCCCTGTCGGCTCGTCGGCAACAATCAGCGCGGGGTCGCTCACCAGAGCGCGGGCAATCGCCACGCGCTGCTCCTGCCCGCCTGAGAGCTGCCGGGGGAGGTGGTGCGCCCGGTCGGCAAGGCCCACGAGCTCCAGCGCCGTCTGCGCCAGCTCGCGGCGGCGGCGGCGTGGCAGGCTCATGAGCAGAAGCGGCAGCTCCACATTCTCCTGCGCGTTGAGGACGGGAATGAGGTTAAACGTCTGGAAGACAAACCCGACGTTCTGGTTACGCCAAGCGGCCAGCTCAGATTCATTGAGCGCCGCCACGTCGATCCCCTGCACGTGGCAGGTGCCCGAGGAGGGGCGGTCGATCCCCGCGATCAAATGCAGCAAGGTCGATTTGCCCGAACCCGAGGGGCCCATAAGGGTGAGAAACTCGCCCGCCGCGATATCAAGCGAAACGTCGTCCAGCGCCGTCACCCGCATCTCCCCCTGAAGGTAGCGCTTGGTAAGGTTGCGGATCTGGACGATGGGCTCGCTCATGCCTCAATGCCGGAAGACGATGGAGCGGTTGCCATGCAGGAGCACGCGCTCCTGTGCATGGTAGCGCACGCCGCGCGCCAGGGCGAGCCGCTCGCAGTCGCGCCCCATGCGCAGCAGGTCGTCCGCCGTGTGGTAGTGCTCCACGCGCGTTACCTCCTGGTCGATGATCGGCCCGGCATCCAGCTCCGGCGTGGCGTAGTGACAGGTAGCGCCGATGAGCTTCACCCCCCGCTCATACGCCTGCCGGTATGGGTTGGCTCCGGCGAAGGAAGGGAGAAAGGAGTGGTGGATATTGATAATACGCCCATGCCATGCGCGGCAAAACTCCGGCGGCAGCACCTGCATGTAGCGCGCCAGCACCAGCAGCTCGGCCCCGGCCTCCTCGGCCAGCTCGCGCACGCGGTTAAACCCGGCCTCGCGGTCTGTGGGAGAGATTGGCACGCACTCGAAGCGCACCCCCTCCCGCTCGGCGATGGGGCGCAACTCTTCGTGGTTGCTGATGATGAGCGGAATCTCAATCGGGATCTCGCGCATCCGCCAGCGCCAAAGGAGGTCGTGCAAACAATGCTCCGCACGCGAGACGAGCACCACCGTGCGCATCGGCTTGGCGGTATCGCGAAAGGCCCACTCCGCCCCGAGCGCCTCGCCAAGCGGCCGGAAGGCTTCGCGGATCACGCGGGCAGGGGTGCGCAGCGAGGCGGTATCAATCGCCAGCCGGGCGAAGAACCACCCGGTTTGCGGATCGGTAAACTGGTGGACTTCCAGAAGATTGCCCCCGTGCCCGGCGACAAAGCGGGTCAAGTCCGAGAGCAGCCCGACGCGATCCGGACACGAGATTTTCAGCAAAGTCGGCTCCATGAGAAAGGTGTCGGTTTGCATACTAGCCCCCTCCCCCCTAGCCAAGCGCAAAAAACTTTTGTTCCCAGGCAGAAGAGGGCATTCTCCCGAGCAACTTATGGCACGCACTGCTTCCACCATGCTCCCCCTTGGCACTTCGGCCCCGGCGTTTACGCTGCCCGATATTTCCACCGGCCAACCCGTTTCGCTCGGCAACTTTGCCGAAGCCAAGGTGCTCGTCATCATCTTTCTCTGCAACCACTGCCCTTACGTGATCCACATCCGCAGCGAGCTGGCCCGCATCGCGAGGGACTACGTGGGCCGCCCGGTGGCGCTCGTGGGCATCTCCTCCAACGACGCCGCCGCCTATCCGGACGACTCGCCCGAGGCCACCCGCCCGCTGGCCACGCTGCTCGGCTTCCCCATTTTGCATGATGAGACGCAAGCCGTCGCCAAAGCCTATACCGCCGCCTGCACGCCGGATTTCTTTCTCTTCGACGCCGAGCGCAAGCTCGCCTACCGTGGCCAGCTCGATGGCACCCGCCCCCGGCAAGACGAGCCGACCGGGGCCGACCTCCGCGCCGCGATAGATGCCGTCCTCTCCGGCACCCCGCTCCCGCCCGACCAGAAGCCGAGCCTCGGCTGCAACATCAAGTGGAAGCCGGGTAACGAGCCCGACTATTTCCAGCTTGCCTAGCCCCCCACGCCGTGGGGTAGAAAGAAAGGCGGCTCCTCCCCGGGGAAGCCTTCCGTCCGCGAAAAGGGCTCCAAGCCCCCCCGGTTACTACCACCACCAGAGTCATACCTGACTTCCCCGCCCGGGAAATTGCGGACCTTGGGCATTTTTAGAAACGGAAGGAAGGTCTATGCCTGAAAATACCCCGAAAAGGGCGCTCCCACCGCGCCCGCATCTCGACCGGCTTCGTACGGAAGCCCGTAAACACCAGAAGGCCGGCGGCGGCAAACTCTCCGAGGCCCAGTGGGCTGTGGCGCGGGAGTACGGCTTCCCAAGCTGGCGCGCCCTCAAGGCGTATGTGGAGGCCGTGCGCGAGCCCGCCTCCGTGCCGCTCGCTTCCGACTCCCTGCGCAGCGCCGCCAACCGCAAAGACATCCGCCGCGTGCGCGAGCTGCTGGCCGCACCCGAGCCGCCCGGCCAGCACGAGCTGGACCTCTCCCTCGCCCGCGCCCTCTGCGCCCATGGCGAGGAGGGCACCCTCCCCCTGCGCGTTGCCATTGCAGACCTCCTCATCGCCGCCGGGGCCAACCCCAATGGCCAATACGGCGGCGGGTATGGCCCCATCGTCTTCGCCCTCTGCGAAGGGGTGGATGCCGATGCCCTCGCTTACCTCATCGCCCGCGGGGCAGACGTCTCCTTCCCCCCGGTCGAAACCAAGTACGGCCTGCTAACCCCCGTCTTCCACGCGGCGTGGACTTACGTGCGCGGCCGCAATGCGCAGCGCCACCGCACCCTCGACCTCCTCCTCGCCCACGGCGCCGTGGCGGAGGATACCCCCTTCCTCGCCATCCTCCGGGGAGATGTGGACCGCCTCGCCCACTTTCTGGAGGCAGACGCGGGCCTTACGCAGCGGCGTTTTCCCGAGCTTGCCGGGCGCGGAGACCCCGACCTCGCCGGGGCCACGCTGCTCCACCTCGCCATCGAGTATGGCGAGAGCGAGTGCGCCGAGCTGCTCCTGCGGCAGGATGCGGACCTCAACGCACCCGCCACCTCCCGGGCCGGTGGCCTCGGCGGGCAGACGCCCATTTTCCACGCCGTCCGCTCATGGAAAGGGGCGCACTTCCGCTTGCTTCGCCATTTGCTGGAGCAGCATGGAGCCGCCATCGACTGGCAAGCCACGGCGCTTCTGCCCATGCCTTATGAGGACGAGCCACGGCAAGTCACCCCGGCGGCCTTTGCCGGAGCTCGGGAACGGCACCTCCTCTTGCAACACGGCGTCGCCCTCCCCGCCCCCGTGGCGATGCCCGAGCTCCCCGAAGAAGTGCTCCACCCCTTCCGCAATGCGCTGATGGAGGGTGAGCTGGATGCGCTCTACTCCCTGCTGCAAACCCACCCCGCCCTCGCCGTATGCCGCCCGTGGGCCCCGCGTTGGGAGGGGGGCGCGCTGGAGGCCGTGGCACGCCGCTGCGTCTGGCACCGCCCGCGCATGCGCGAGATCGCCGAGCTTCTGCTGGCCTACGGTGCGGAAGCCAGCCTCCCCACGCTTGCGCGAGCAGGGTTAAAGACCGAGCTGCTGCGCCGCCTTGAAGATGAGCCGTGGCGCATCGACGAGCCCGATGCCCAAGGGCGCACCCCGCTCTTCCGTGCCGCGTGCGTTTACGGAGCCTTCCCCGAAGGCGAGGCCGTGGCCGATGCGCTCCTCGCCCGAGGGGCACGGGTGGACCTCGCCACTGCCTGCACCTTCGGCCTTGTGGAAACGGCGCGCACCCTGCTGGCCGCAGACCCCGGCCTGGCTTCCCGGGCCGATGGCGACGGCATGCTCCCCCTCCATTGGGCATGCCGCAACCGGCGCAACCGCGCCGTGGCTCCCGAGATCATCCGCCTACTCTGCGCGGCAGGCGCTCCGCTGGAAGCCCCCAACCCGAGCGAGGAGGGGATGCACCCGCTCCACCATTGTGCCGAGTGGGCCACCTCCCGGGAGTGCATAGAGGCCCTCCTCGAAGCCGGGGCCGACCTCAACGCCCTGAGCGGCTCGGGGTGGACTCCGCTGGACTACGCCGTAGACCGCGGCCGCCACGCCATCGCCGCCTTCTTGGTAGAGAAAGGAGCCCGCACCACGCGAGAAGATGTGGCCCGCCAGCTCCTCCTCGCCATCAGCCGGGGCGAGCACGACACCGCGCGGCAGCTTCTTACAGAGCACCCCACCCTCATCAATGAGCCGGGCCACCACCCGCTCTGGGGCGGGCGGCCGCAGCCGCTGCATGTCGCCATCGAGCATGGGGACGAAGCCTTCGTGGTCTGGCTCCTTGATTCCGGGGCGGATCTTGATGGCACCGCCGCGCTCTACGACCGCTGGAGCCCCCTCCTCATCGCCTACCACCACCGGCGCAGGGGCATCGCCAAGCTTCTGCGCGAGCGCGGGGCCACCCTCGGCCTGCTGGAAGCCTTGTATAGCGGGGAGGAAGACCCCCGCGCATTCGCCCTGCTGGAGGCAGACCCCACGCTACTGGCCACCCCCATGCCAAGCCTCGCCTCGCCCCTGCGCTTTGCGCGTACCGTGCCCGCCGCTCGCAAGCTGCTGGAGCTGGGCGCACCGCTGGAGCGCCGCGACCGCTACGGGCGCACCCCGCTCGAAGCGCTTGCGCAGGAGAACGCGCCAGAGCCCGTCCTAAGCCTGCTCATCGCCCACGGAGCCGCCGTCTCCCCCATGCTGCTCGCCCTGCTGGGCGATCTGGAGCGCCTCAAAGAAAGCGCCCCCGGCCTGGTGGATGCCGAAGCCGCCTTCGCCGCCCTGCGTGGGGGGCGCACCGAAGTGCTCGCGTGGCTCCTCGCCAATGGCCTCGCCCCCGGCACCCGCCGCGCCACCGGCAGCCACGAGAGCCTCCTCCACGCCGCCGCGTGGGAGGGCAACGCCGCCGCCACCCGCCTTCTCCTCCAAGCCGGGGCAGACCCGGGTGTGCTGGATGACGAACACCGCACCACCCCCGCCCAGTGGGCTCGCACCGCGCTGGAGCGGCTCGGCCGCGAAGCGTGCCGCGAAGTGTGCGAAATCCTGCAATTTCCCGCTTGAGCATGCCCACCCGGCGGCCTCATCCTCCCCTCTACCTTGCAACCGACGCTCACCTCTACCGAACGGCGCCGCCTCCGTGGCCGCGCCCAATTGCTTGAACCTCAGCTCAAACTCGGGCGCGACGGGGCCACCCCCGCCTTTGTGGAAGGCGTGCGCGTCGCGCTTGCCCAGCACGCGCTGGTCAAGATCAAGCTCGTAGACCACAAGGAAGAGCGCCACGCCCTCGCGGAGACACTCGCCACGCAGACAGAGAGCGCGCTTGTGCAAGTGGTCGGCCATGTGGTCGTCCTCTACCGCCCACGCCCCAGCGTGTAAGGCCGCAGCTTCTTATTTTTTCAACCTCCGGCATAGGTTTTCTTGACTTATCACCACGTGGGGAGCACTTTACCACCGCACGCTATCCCCACGTGGTGAAGACAACTCCAAAACGCCCCCCGACGCAACGGGAGATCGCCCTCCACGCAAGCGTCTCCCGCGAGACCGTTTCCCACATTCTCGGTGGCACCGCTGCGCACCGTTACAATGAGGAGACGCGCCGCAGAGTCCACGAAGCCGCTACCACTCTCGGCTACCACCCCAACCGCTTTGCCCGCGCCATCCGCCGGGGCCGTAGCGGTTTGATCGGCATCATCCAGCCCTCCACTTCGCTGGAGCTTACCCGGCGCGCCCTGCACCACCTTGCGGGGGAGATTGCCCAGCACGGTTACAACGCCCTTGCCGCTTCCCCCACCCTCCACGGGCCGCATACGGTGCAAAACCTTGTCGAAATGCGCGCCGAAGGGGCGCTCCTCCTGCTACCGGGCAGCGGCCCCGATAACGCGTACGCCGCGCAGTTGGCGAAGGCAGGCATCCCCGTCGTGGGCATTTTTGGAGATCCCGACCCTCACTACCCGGGCATTCGCGATGGGCTCAAGCAAGGCTACACCGAGCTGACCCGCCACCTCCTCTCGCTAGGCCACCGGCGGCTCATTCTCCCCACGAGCCTCCGCTCTGCCACCCCGGCGGGCAACCGGCAGGCTGGGTTTGAGGCCGCGCTGCACGGCATCGGCCCCGTAGAGACGCTGGAGGAAGCCGCCTTCCTCGAGCAGTGGCCCCGGCTCGCCCGGCGCAAGGGGGTGGCGGGCTACAAAGTCCAGCTCGCCTCGTCGCGCTTTGCCTCGCAAACAGCCGCGGTACTCCACGACTTTGGCACACGCCTCCTGCGCTGCGGCCCCCTGCCAGATGCCTGCCTGTGCAGCAACGACCAAGGAGCCTTGGGCCTTTTCTCCGCCGCTATGGAGTCGGGCCTCACCATCCCCAAAGCCCTTGCCGTCACCGGGGCGGATAATGACAGTGTGGCGGCACTCCCCGGCTTCGCCATCACCACGCTCGATCTCCGGATCGAAGAAGCCTGCACCCTTGCCATGCAACGGCTCATCGCCCTTATCCGCGGGGAGGCTCTCCCCGCGCAAGAGGGCACCGCCCCCCTGCCAGCCCGGCTTGTGCTACGGCGCTCCTGCGGCCAAAGCCACCTTTCCACCATCGCAACCTGATACCCTCTACCATGATACGAATCGGCGTCATCGGCGCAGAAGGGCGCGGCGTAATTGCCCAGCGCCTCCACAACCCTGAAAACGGCATCACCCTCACCGCAGCCTGCACGCTCCACCCGGAGCGCATCGCGCACCTGCGGGAGAAGTTTGGGCCAGAGTTTTTCATCACCGGAGACTACCGCGAGCTGCTGCGCCGCCCGTTGGATGCCGTCTTTATCTGCACGCCCGACTACCTCCACGAAGAGCACGCGCTGGCAGCCATCGAGGCCGGAGTGGCCATCTACCTTGAGAAGCCGATGGCCATCACCCCCGAAGGGTGCGACCGCATTATCCGCGCCGCCAAGGCACGCGGCGTGGCCGTCTACATGGGGCACAACATGCGGTTCTTCCCCGTCATGCGGAAGATGAAGGAGCTCATCGAGGCCGGGCGCATCGGGCAGGTGCAGACGATCTGGTGCCGCCACTTCATTTCCTACGGCGGGGATGCTTACTTCCGCGACTGGCACTCCGAACGCCGCTTTTCCCACGGCCTCCTGCTTCAAAAAGGAGCGCACGATATCGACATCATCCACTGGCTCGCGGGCGGCTATACCTCGCGCGTGGTTGGCATGGGCAAGCTGAGCGTCTACGACAAGCTCCCGCGCCGCCGCCCGGAGGACCCGCAGCCCTCCGTCGCCTTCAACCGCGATAACTGGCCCCCCAAAGCCACAGGCAACTACAGCCCGGTGATCGAAGTGGAAGATTCCAGCATGATCCTCATGCAGCTTGCCAACGGCGTGCAGGCCAGCTACCTCCAGTGCCACTACACACCGGATGATTGCCGCAACTACACGATCATCGGCACCGAAGGGCGTATCGAGAACCACGGCGGCGCCTCCTCAGAGGAGTACGCGGCTTCCGTACACCTTTGGAACCGCCGCACCGGCTACAACGATCAAGGTCACGAAGTCTTCACCTTCCCGTATCTGGAAGGCGGCCACGGCGGGGCCGACCCACTCATTAACGAAGACTTCCTGCGGATGCTCCGTGGCGAGCCACTGGAAGGAGCCACGCTCCTGGATGCGCGGGCCTCCGTCCTCGCCGGGTACTATGGCACCGAGTCGCTCCGCAACGGCAATTGTCCCTACGACATCCCGCCATTTGTGGAGTAGCGGGTTGTACCAATGGGGGTTTGGATTTATAACACTCCAGCCCCCAAAGGAATGAACGCCCTCATCCACAAAGTCTGCCTCTTCTCGTTCCTGCTCCTCCCCGCCCTGTTACTGGCGGTACGCTTCTTGCGCCCGAGGTGGATGCCGTGGTGGGCCATCCCGCTCATCCTCGCCCTCCTCGGGTGGGTTTTGGTCAATGCCACCGTTCATTTCTACTACGAGTCTTTGAACGACTTGGCCAAGAGTTATGGAGATAACGTCCCTCCCGAGCTAATGACCCGCATCGCGAATGACGGCGCCAAACTGGCCTTCGCACTCTTCTTCGGCTGGCTCTATGGCCTGCTTTATAGCCTTCCCTTTTTGGCTCTCTACTTCATTGCGGTATGGGTTCGAAAAGGGGTACGTAAACATCGGCTTTCCCGTGCGGCGGAATAACATGCCTAGCTCTCAGCCCTCCCCAGCCTCCCAGTTCCAAGCTGCATACCATGCGGGGCTCGCTTCGTTTGCCACATTATTGGCACTCTTTCTCGTCATCGGTGGCCCTGCGAAGTTCGGCAATCTCTTCTTCGAAGCAAGGGGCTATCTGTTTATCATTTCACTCTCCGCCAGCATCGTCAGGTCCGCAATTCCCTACCGAGGGCTTCTCGTTTCAGTGGGCACCGGTATGTTGGTCGCTGCCGTCGGAGTGCTCTGCCTCTTTTGGTGGGTTTTCTCAAGAATTTGAACCATCCCATGCCCCACCCCACCTCATCCAGAAGCTACTGGAGCCCCATGCGCCCTGCATTGCGCTGGCCTGCGCGCATCATCGGGTTGGCCCTCTTTTGCATGGCGGCCTACGAGGGGCGCTGGGGCGGCACGTTGCTCCCCCTCGCCCTCTTTCTCTGGAGCCTGGCCCCGCCTACTCGCGTAGTGCGCTAATGGCCACCGCCCAGTCGGGCTGGCCGAAGACAGAGGTACCCGCCACAAAGACATTGGCCCCCGCTTCGCGGCAAAGGCGGGCTTGGGCTGCCTGGATGCCGCCATCCACCTCGATGTGGAATTTGAGCCCCTTCGCCTCACGCGCGGCAGCCGCTTCGCGGATCTTGGGGAGCATCCCGGGCATGAAGGATTGGCCACCGAAGCCGGGCTCCACCGTCATAACCAGCAGGAGGTCGATCTGGTCGAAAAACGGCTCCACGGCGGAGAGCGGCGTCCCCGGGCGCAGAGAAAGCCCGGCAGAACACCCAGCAGCACGGATGCGGCGCAGTGTCTCCGCGACATCGTGCCGCGCCTCGATATGGACGGTGACGTTGTGCGCCCCGGGCAAGAAGCGCTCCAGGTAATGGTCAGGCCGCTCGATCATGAGGTGGATGTCGGCGGGCAGCGTGCACGCCTTGCGGGCGGCTTCGCAAAAGGCAGGGCCGAAGGAGATGTTATCTACAAACTGGCCATCCATCACATCAAGGTGCAGCCAATCGGCCCCGGCGGCCTGCACATTACGGCAAGCCGCGCCGAGATTGGCAAAATCTGCCGCGAGGATGGAGGGGGCAATCAACGTCTGGGTATAAACAGCGGGGTCCATTCGAAAAAAAGAGGTACTGATCCGAAGAAGCAACCGTCACTAAAACGCGCGGGCCACCTCCGTCTCCGAAGCGGCTTGGGTGAGGACGGCCTCAAGGTCAAACGTCTCCTCGGGCTCCAGCGAGGCGGGCACAAACTCCAGCGACCCTGCGGCGCTGCTGCCTTTGACCAGCTCGCCCCAGTTGATGACGCCCTCTGCCAGCAGGCAGATCTTCCCCTCGACCGTGCGGTTCTGCACATGCATGTGGCGGACGTACGGGGCCTGTAGCGCCCATTGGCGGCAGGCAAACTCCGGGTCAAACCGCGTCGGCTGGAAAAGCAGGCCGACGTTGGGCAGCTCCACCTCCTCGACCAGCTGCACGAGGCGCTCCGGCGAGTCGGCGATGGAGCGGTCGTGCGTTTCGAGCAAGATATCGACATCCGGCAGCCGCTGCGCGAGGTGGGCAACGCGGGTGCGCACGGCGGCCACGGCGGCGTCATCCCCCGGGTCGACCATGGAGCCGGGGAAAAGGCGCACCTTCCGGAAGCCAAACCGCCTTACACGGATCTCCATCTCCTCGGCCTTGGCCTCGAAGGTTGCATCGTCCGTAACGGCGGGGTTGGGGTTGAGGTACGAGGAGAGGACGATCGGCTCGAGCCGCAGCATCTCCAGCATTCGGGGAAGCAGCCCCTCATCCTCCGCCAACGCCAGGTGCGGCTCATAAATCTCCAGCTTGCGGAACCCCGCGCGCGCAATGGCGGGGGCCAGCTCGGTGAAGGGGCGAAAGACGCGGTGCGCCTTCCAGCGCGCCGGCTCGACAAGGATGGTGTGAAAGAGGACTTCCATGGGGATAAAATGGGGGTTCTTAGACTCCGGCGCGCTCCAGCAGGGAGGAGAGGACTTTGCCGGACTCAAAATATTCGTGCGCGATCTCCCGCGCGGCCCGGCTATGGCGCGCATAGTCGGCATTGATCTCGCGCACGGCCTCCACGATCTCCTCCATCCGAGTGAAGGAAAATAGCCCCTCTTTGCCGCCGTAGAAGTTGGTAAACCCGGTTTCCTGAGTGATCACCGGGCGCCCTGCGGCGAGGTAGCAGGCCGAGCGGTCGCTAAACCACCCGGTGTTGAGCCGCACATACTGATCCTTCGCGGCGGTAAACTCGCCTTTGGAGTTGCAGATATAGTCGCGATACCCGTCCCACCCGATACTGAGCTCGTGCGGGAGGGCGAGCTGCCAGCCGTTGCGGGCAAAGAGGTCGCGCGTGGCGTCATCGCGAATGTCGGTTGCCAGCTCAAAGGGCTCGCCCGCACACCGGGGGGCGTCGGAGAATTTCAGGAACTCGAGCGATTTGCTCCAAAGATAGGTATCGCCATTCCAGTCGATGTCTTTTTTGCCGCTGGTATTCCAGTTGGCAATGCTGGTGAAGACGGCTTCCTTGGGCGCGTCACCACTCTCCCAAAGGTCGAGCACGACGGGCTGGCGCGTGGCATGCCAGCGCATGCCATGGAGGGGCACGGGGAAGTCCCGGCTGCCGACGTTTTCGCCAAAGGTAAAGAGGCTGCGGTGGTGGCCAAGGTAGGCGCGCATCTCGCGCGTGCCTTTATCGAGCCGGATCTGCTCCAGCCCGGGGTCGCTCTCCACGTAGATCATCCGGTCGCTCTGGAGGAGATCTTCATTGAGCTCCTGAGTGCCGCAGACGTTGAGGATGGCATCCGCCTCTTTATAAAGCTGCACGATCTCTTTCTTGGAGAGCCCGACACACGGGTGCCCGGGCAGGAAGCGGGCGCAAAACCCCCACCGCCCCTCAAAGCCAAACTGCCGCCCCAGCTTTTCAAGGACGCTGGCGGCGTAGGTAGAGTCTTCCTCCACCGCAAAGGTGACCGGGTTGTACGGCGTGCGTGCCGAATCCTCGATATAGTACACCTCATGGCCGAGCCTCTGGAGACCGACAATATAGTGCACGTGCTGCCACACCACCCCGGCGATCGGACACCCGGCGGCAAAGCCCATGACGACTATTTTTTTGCGTTTCATGCCAAACTTTGAAGTCCAGCCCCCGGAAAACGACCGGCTGCTGGCTTCTGGAGCGTTTTTGATTTGAATGTTTACAACGCTTTGCGAGCGCCGTGGGTCGCTGCACGGCTTTTTGAGCGCAGCGGCTGTATTTTAAAATACAGCCCAAGCTCGAAATGTCGTGCAGCGGCCTGCGCCGCCGCAAAGCGTGGAAACAGGTAGGTCAAAACCGCTCTAAGTTTGGAGGCTCTTTACGCGCTTGGCAACTCTTTGACGATTTGCGCCGGGTTCCCCGCCACCACGGTGTTGGGCGGCACGTCGCGGGTTACAATGGCCCCCGCTGCGACGACGGAGTTTTCCCCAATGGTCACACCTTTGAGAATGACCGCCCCCATGCCGATCCATACGTTGTCGCGGATGATGACCGGTTTGGTGCGGATCTCGGGGCGCGGCGGGCGGTCTTTGGCAAAGGGGGCGAGTGCCATGGCATCCTGCCGCCGGGCGGCGGGGTCCACCGGGTGGAAGTCGCTATCGGCAATGCCGACGTTCCACGAGATCAAGCAATACGAGCCGATCTCGATCCGCTCTTCGGCCATGATGAGGGCTCCGTTGAGCAGCGTATAATCCCCCACCGTGCACCGCCCCTTGGGACCGATGGAGAAGGAGCACCCGGCGTAGCAGGAAACGTGGTCTCCCAGTACGACGGCGCGCGGGTCTGCCGACTTGACGTGGCGAAAGATCTGCGCGGTTTCGAAGTAAGCCCCCTCGCCCCAGACGACGCCGGGGGGGATCGGGTGTTGCCACCAGTCGTCCGGGACGCGGCGGTCGGGAAGGATGTTGCTCATGAAAGGTTGGAAGAACGGTACAGCTCTGCGTAAGCGCCCCCTTTGGCCAGCAGCTCGGGGCCGCTCCCCTGCTCCACGGCGGTGCCGTCTTTAAGGACAACGATGCGCCCGAGCGAATGCACGGTGGCGATGCGGTGGGTGATGATAAGGGTGGTGCGCCCGGCCATGAGCTCGCGGATCGTCACCATGATCGCCGCTTCGGTGGAAGGGTCGAGCGCGGAGGTCGGCTCATCGAGCAGCAAAATCGGCGCGTTTTTGAGGAACGCGCGCGCGATGCCGATGCGCTGCCGCTGGCCGACGCTCAGGTGCCCGCCACGCTCGCCCACTTGCGAGCGGTACCCCTCCGGGAGCGCCATGATAAAGTCGTGCGCCTGCGCGCGGCGGGCGGCTTCCTCGATCTCCTCCTCCGTGGCATCCGGGCGGCCGTAGGCGATGTTTTCGCGGATCGTGGTGGAAAAGAGCACCGTATCTTGCAACACGATGCTGATCTGCTTGCGCAGCGTCTTTTTTTGCAGCGAGCGGAGGTCCTGCCCATCGAGCAAAACGCGCCCGCACGTCGGGTCGTAAAACCGGGGTACCAGCGAAAGGAGCGTGCTCTTGCCCGCGCCGGTGCCGCCCACAAAGGCCACCGTCTCTCCCGGGCGCACGGCCACGCTCACCCCTTTGAGGATGAGGCGCTCGGGGTCGTACCCAAAAGAGACATCCTCAAACGCCACGGCCCCGCGCGTGCCTTCAATGGGCACGGCGTCGGGAGCATCGCGCACGTCGTCTTCGCTATCGAGCACTTCAAAGCAGCGCTGCATCCCCGCCGCGGCCCCTTCCAACGCCCAGGCAGTGTAAGTGAGCTGCTCCAGCGGCTGGTAGAGCATGACAAGGTAGGAGGAGAAAAGGATCAGCGTACCCAGCGTGAGCGAGCCATCCAACACATGCAACGAGCCGAAGCAATACATGGCCGCCGTGCCCAGGGTGGTGAGCGTACCGACCACGAGCGCCGAGACCATGGTGGTGCCGGTGAGCTTGAGGTTGGCCTGCACGCTCTCGCTGGCGCTGCGGTGAAATTGCTGCACCTCGTCTTCCTCGCGCCCAAAGGCGTGCACCATGCGGATGGAGGAGAGCCCCTCCTGCGCCACCGCCAGCACGGCGCTCTCGCGCTCCTGGATCACCGTGGATTCCGTACGAATGCGCACCGCGTAAAACCGGATGGCAAGGATGATGAAGGGGACGATGCCGAGCGAAAGCAGCGTCAGCTTCCAATCCAACGCAGCCATGATGATGAACGTGCCCAACAGGGTAACGCCGGATTGGAAAATATTCGTAAACCCTTTGTTGTAGATCGTCTGGATCGCCTGTGAATCGTACGCCACGCGGAAGCTGGAGTCTGCCGAGCGGCGCGAATCGTGAAACTTGAGCGGCAGCGCCTGCAAACACGCATACAAAGCCGTACGCAGCTTGAGCAGGGATTGCAGCCCGATGCGCACAAACATCAGGTTCGTCACCAGATTCAACGTCGCCCCCGCGAGGTGGAAGGCGACCATCGCCCCGCAAAGGATGAGGACCACCCCTTGCGGCGAGACTCCGCCAAACCAATGTGCCACCTGCTGGTGGGCCGAGGCGTTATTGGCATCCACCGGCGAAAGGACGCCATCGACAATGTACTTGAACGGCCACGGGCGCAGGAGGTTTAGCGCGATCCCCCCGAGCGTAAGAAAGGTGGCAAAGAGGGTGGGCCCGAGAAAGGGGCGGAAGTAAGCCAGCGTTCGGCGGTAGAGCGGCATGTGGGGTTGTTGCCCCCAAGGCTACCAGTGTTTTGCCCGGGGGGAATCTTTTTTCCATGTCACGGGGGAAGACAGTTTCTTCAAAAAAAGATCACCAAAGAAGTGAACATTTCTGCCGGGGGGGCGTCTAACCTGTTGTACGGCACCGCTTCGCAAGGAGTGGTACCTGAAATGCTAAGAGCTGCGGGATGGATGAACACCCTTCCCGGAACCTTAAAAAAACCATGAAAAAGACCCCACGCAAGGCCCAACGTGCCCAGCTCAGCCTGGGCGACCTCATCTTCACCGTGAGCCGCTACAGCCGGAACTCGCGAGAAACCGTAGCCGCCGTCGCCGACTTGCTTGAGACCGGCCGCGTGCGCCTCCGCAGTAACGGGCGTAAAGTACGCGCCCACGTCTACTAACCGAATTTTTAACCCGTCGCATTGGGGGAGGGCCTGCCCTTCCCGGTGCGGCGGCGAAGTTTTTCAGGAACTTTCGTTTAGCGAAACGTTCAGCGAAAAAGTGGCGGCGGCTTCACGTCGTCCACAAAGACCCACGGCCTTGGCTTCCCATCGCCCCCGGGCACTTGCTCCACGCGCACGCGCGCCTCAAACGTTGCCTCGATAATCTCCGGGCGCAGTACCGCCTCCGGAGTCCCCTCGCACACAAACGCCCCCTCCCGCAGGAAGACGAAGCGGTCTGCATACTGCGCGGCGAGGTTCAAATCGTGCAACACCGCCACCACGGCAGCTCCCGCGCGAGCTACTTCGCGGGCCAGCGCCAGCATTTCATGCTGGTGGGAGAGATCGAGCGCGGAGACGGGTTCATCCAACATCAGGCACTTGCCCTCATACCGCCCGGCGAGCTGCGCGAGCACCCGCGCCCAATGCACGCGCTGTTGCTCCCCGCCGGAAAGCGTATCAATCGTCCGGTCTCGCAACCCGGAGACGCCCGCCAACGCCATGCAATGCTCCGCAAGCGCCTCGGCCTCCTCGCCCGCGAGGCCCGCCGCCTCTGTCCCCAGCAAAACGACCTGGAGCACGCGGAAGGGGAGCGTCACTACCGTCTGCTGCGAAAGGTAAGCACGCTCCCGGGCCAGTGCTTCAAAACCGTGCGGAGCCTGCTCGGCCCCCTTCCAGAGCACGCTACCGCTTCTGGGTGTGAGCTCCCCCGCGAGCGTGCGCAATAAGGTCGATTTCCCCGCGCCATTCATCCCGGCGATGACGAGGAACTCCGCCCCACGCAGTGCCACGCTCACCCCTTTGAGCAAGTGCGCCCGACCGCTCCAAACTTCCACATTGCGCGCTTCGAGCACCGTCATGCCGCGCCCCTCCGTTTTTCTTTGAGCAATAAAAAGAGGAAGAATGGCGCACCCACGGTGGCAACAATAATACCCACCGGGATCTCCGCCGGGGCCACCACGGTGCGGGCGATCACATCCGCCACCGCAAGCAGGCTCCCCCCCGTAAAGAATGCCCCGGGGAAGACCCACCGATGGTCCGGCCCTGCCGCCAGGCGGAAAAGGTGCGGCCCGATCAACCCTACAAACCCGATCGCCCCCGTAAACGCCACCACCGCGCCAATGGCCAGCGCAGTAGAAAGCACGATAGCGCGCTTCACCCGCTCCACCGCCACGCCCATGTGCCGCGCATTGGCCTCGCCCAGCGCCATGGCATTGAGCGCGCGCGCATGGCGCGGGAGGATCAGCATCGCCCCGAGCAGGAACGGAGCGCACGCCGCAAGATTCTCCCAGCTCGCCCCGCCCACGCTGCCGAGGCTCCAGAACGTCAGGTCGCGAAGCTGCCCATCCGTCGCGATGAAGGTGAGCCACCCGATCATCGACCCCGCGATGGCGTTCACCGCCACGCCCGCGAGCAGCAGCGTCGCCACCTGGATGCGCCCATGCCACGCCGCGATCCGATAAACCGCCGCCGTCGCCAACAAAGCCCCCGTAAACGCCGCCAGCGGCAACGCTAGTAATGGCCCGCGAGGGATGCCCTCAAGCAACACCGGAAAGCCCGTGACAATCGCTGTTACCGCCCCGAGCGTCCCCCCGGCGGAAATCCCGATCAACCCCGGGTCTGCCAACGGGTTCCGAAAGAGCCCCTGCAACGCCGCCCCGCAAAGCCCGAGTACCCCACCCGCGACAAACGCCAGCACCGCACGCGGCAGCCGCAGCTTCCAGATCAGCGCACTCGCCTGCTCGCTCCCGCTACCCGAAAGTGCGTGGGCGATCTCCCCCCAAGTCAGCGGCACCGGCCCCGAGCCGATCGACCAAAACAACGCCACCACAGAGATCGCAACCAGCACCGCAAGCACCCACACCGGGCGCGTGCGCCAGTGGAGCGGGTGGAAGCGTTGAGAAGCCATCGGGAAAACCCCCACCTTGGGCCGGGAGCCCCACCCGTATCAACCCGAAAACCACGCCCACCCGGGGTCAGTCCTTGTTTTTTACAATCAGGATTGTAAAAAATAAGGACTGACCCCAAGCGTGCGTGTGGCAAGCAAAGCAAGAAAACGCATTTTTCGGGCAACATCCGGTCTTACGCGAGGGCGGCGGGAGCGGTAAGGGTGTGAGCCATGAAGATCACGCGCATTGAGACATCCCGCCCTGGAGGGCACACCGCCCTGCTCGCTGTCCGCATTCATACGGACGAAGGCATCATCGGCCACGGTGAAACGTGGCATATTGCCGGGGCGGTAGAGGCCATCATTCATGATTGGATGACGCAGCGCCTCATCGGCGCGGACCCGTTTGAGATCGAGGGGCACTGGCGCTTTCTCTACGAGCGGGCAACGAATATCGGCTCGCGCGGAGCGGAGCTGCGCGCCCTCTCAGCGGTGGATCTGGCACTCTGGGATATCAAGGCCAAATCCGTCGGGCTCCCGGTCTGGGAGCTGCTCGGCGGGCGCTCGCAGGATGGGGTGCGCACCTACCACAGCATCGGCTACGGCGAGCAAAAGCCACAGAAGATCGGCCGCTGGCCCGGCTACGGCCAAATGGGTGAGAAAGATGAGTGGAACGACTACTGGAAGGCCGTGCACGAGCCCGCCGCGTTTGCCAACGAGATCCTCGCCGAGGGCGTAGGCGCAGTGAAGCTCTGGACGCTCGATTTCGCAGCTCACAAACCCAATGGCAACATCTTCGTCTCCCACGCGGATATCGACGAAGGCCTCAAGCCCTTCCACGCCATTCGCGACGCCGTTGGCGACCGGCTGGAGCTGATCCTCGATGGCCACGGCTTCTTCCAGCTCCCCATGGCGATCCGCATCGCCGAGGCGATGCGCCCCCTGCGCCCGCTCGCGCTGGAGGATGTGATCCGCCCGGACTGCGTGGACACCATCCGCGATTTCCGCGACCGCGGCGGCTGCCCCGTGGCAGTGAGCGAGATGCTGATCAGCACCGAAGACTACCGCCTCTTGCTCGAAAAGCGCGCGGCCGACTATGTAATGATTGACCCCACCTGGGTTGGCGGCATTTCGCAGACGCTCAAAATCACCGACCTCGCCCAAGCTTACAACGTCCCCGTGATGATGCACGACTGCACCGGTCCCTTCACTCTCCTGGCGGGCATCCACGTCGGCGTGGCACGGGGCAATGTGGCGTGGCAGGAGACGGTGCGCCGCAACCTCCGCCACACCTACCCCGGGTGGGTCACGGAGCCGATCGTCGTGCGCGATGGCCGCTGCGTGGCTCCCACCGCGCCGGGCCTCGGCACGGAGTGGAAGGAAGAGATCTTCGCGGAGCCCAACATCGTGCGCGTAAGCAAGCTCTAGCGTTTGCCATCGCCCTGCCTCCATTCAAGCCGGGGAACTCTGTTTGCTTTGCGAAAGGTGGGTGCGTAAACTTCCACCCACC
>JBBCKB010000054.1:0-6272 GCA_037189965.1 Chthoniobacteraceae bacterium
ACTTGGGCCAATATTACACCGGGGGGCTCGTCGCCCGCCACTGCATTTGGGATTCTCTCTACCCTCTGCCCAACGAAGAAGGCTTGCGCGATCTCCCCCGGTTCACACCGTTTTACCCCCTCGCCTCACCCGAGAAGCTCGACTCGGAAGGGCGGATGGCCTTCATGCCCCGGCTTTCCCGGGCGGAAGTGGCAGACCTCCCCCCGAAGGTGTTGGCGTTGGAACCCAGGCTCAAAAAGCACGCCTTCCGCTATATCTACCCCCCGCCTCTGGCCTGGCTCTTGTGGCCCCTGAGCCTCTTTGATCTTCCCATTCTAGCCTTTGCCATCTTTCCCATCGCAAGTTCGGTGGCCGTCTTCGTGGCAGCGTGGGTGGCTGCAAAGATCCACCGGCATTTGGCTGGCCAGCCCACTTACACGGAAGCTGCGCTATTATTCCTGAGCCTCCTGCTTTCATTGGGAGGCAAGAACCACATCGTCGCAGGAAATGCCACGCCCTTTATCTCGGCTGCGCTGGCGATTTCGGCTTACGGGTGGCTGCGCGGCAGGCAGGTACTCGTCGGCTGCTGCATGATTCCGATGCTATTGCTCAAAGGCATTACGCTTAACTGGTGCCCCCTGCTGCTTCTGCCCAAGGTGCGATGGAAAAGCATCGCTACACTCGCGGTGTGGACGCTGGGGCTCAATGCCGCCACACTCGCGGTAGCGGGTCCGGATGTTTACCGGCAATTCTTCACCGTCGTTCTCCCGAGCATGAACACCCCCGGAGGCTATGGGTTAGCATCCTCACTATTTTCCCTCTATGGCATCTTCCCAAAGGCGTTCTACAACAGCTCGAACATCCTACTCGCCTGCGTTCTCTACATCGCCTACCACCGAAACTCCATCTCGCCCGAGCAGAAAGCTCGAGGACCGGAAATTCTCGCCGCACTAGCGGGGGCGATGGCGCTCTTCTGCTTTTGGAACCTAACCGTCTGGTATCCTTACTTTGCAAACTACTGCGTGCTCCCCTTCGCAGGCTGGGCCGCTTGGGAGGTGGGGCAATGCACGGGCCGCCGTCATACCCTTTACCGGGCCTGCGCAGCTGGGCTTGCCCTCTTTGTGTATGGAGATTGGCTAATGGAAGCAGCGCTACACTCATTCTCCCCCCAAGCGGCTTTTATCTTCTATTTTTCATTCAGCCACTTCATGGATGGCTTTGTGGGGCCTCTCTTTTTCTACGCCCTCGCCCTGCACCGCCTGCTGGCCGCCCCCGCGCCACGAGAGGCGCGGGAGCCTGCCAGCTTGCAAGCTACGCCTTTGGCACCGCTTCCTCAGCCTTAGCCACGGGGGCCTTGGCCTCCGGCAGCTCCGGCGGCGCGGGGGGCACTACTTTCCAGAACTTGCCCGCGTAATTGGGCCAGGCCACGAGGATCTCCCGCGCGCGCTCGCTCTCCGTGGCTTCAAGGTGCTTGTAGATCCACTCCTTGAGCAAGGTGGCATCTTCCTCGCCCAGCCGCTCCAGCGAGACGATGGAAAGGTTGCAGCGCGATTCAAACGCCCCCTCCTCATCAAGCACGTAGGCGGTACCGCCCGTCATGCCCGCGCCGAAGTTTTTGCCGGTGCGCCCGAGGATGATAACCGTGCCGTTGGTCATGTACTCGCACCCGTGGTCGCCCACGCCCTCGACAACAGCAGTGGCCCCGGAGTTACGGACGGCAAAACGCTCGCCCGCCCGCCCACACACAAAGAGGCGGCCACCGGTGGCCCCGTAGAGCACCGTGTTGCCCACGATCGCATTCTCCGCCGCCACAAAGGCGCGCTTGGCCGGGGGGCGCACGGCGATCTCGCCGCCGCTCATCCCTTTGCCCACGTAGTCATTCGCCTCGCCCTCAAGCAGCAGGCGCATGCCCGTGCTCAGGAACGCGCCAAAGCTCTGCCCGGCGCTCCCGGTGAGGTGGAGCTTGAGCGTCCCCTCCGGCAACCCGGCGTGGCCCCATTGGTAGCCGATCTCTCCGGAAACCCGCGCGCCGATCGAGCGGTTGGCATTGGTCACCTCATACGAGAGGGCCAGCGGCCGCTGGTCGCTGATGGCGTCTTTGGCGTCCTGGAGGATCAAGTCATCCAACGGCGCATCGGCATTGGCGTCGTTGCGGCTGCGGGTGTTGTGGCGCGGGCTGTCATCGGCGGGAGCGATGTCGGCGAGCAGACGCGAGAGGTCGAGCGTGTTGGCCTTGGGGTGGCCCTCCACGTGGCGCTGCCGCAGGAACTCGGTGCGCCCCACCAGCTCCTCGATGCTGCGCACACCAAGGCTTGCCATGATCTCGCGCACCTCCTGCGCCACCGCATCAAAGAAGGCGATGATGTGCTCCGGCTTCCCCTTAAACTTCCCGCGCAGCCGCTCATCCTGCGTGGCGATCCCCACCGGGCAGGTATTAAGGTGGCACTGGCGCACGTACACGCACCCCGCAGCAATGAGGGCAATCGTGCCGAAGTTGAACTCCTCGGCCCCAAGCAATGCGGCGTGGACGATGTCGCGCCCCGTCTTCATGCCCCCATCGGTGCGCAGGGTGATCCGGTTGCGCAGCCCGTTCATCACAAGCACCTGCTGCGCCTCGGCCACGCCCAGCTCCCACGCGCTCCCGGCGTTTTTGATGGAGGAGAGCGGCGAAGCGCCGGTGCCCCCATCGTGCCCGCTGATGAGGATGACATCGGCATGTGCCTTGGCCACCCCGGCCGCGATCGTTCCAACCCCGGCCTCGGCCACGAGCTTCACGCAGATGCGGGCCCGGGGGTTGACTTCCTTGAGGTCGTGGATCAACTGAGCCAAGTCCTCGATGGAGTAAATGTCGTGGTGCGGCGGCGGGGAGATAAGCATCACGCCCGGCACGGTGTGCCGCAGCCGCGCAATGAGCCCGCTGACCTTGAAGCCCGGGAGCTGCCCCCCTTCGCCCGGCTTGGAGCCTTGCGCCATCTTGATCTCGATCTCCTTCGCGCTGGCAAGGTACGCCGCATGCACACCGAAGCGTGCCGAGGCGACTTGCTTGATGGCGCTGTTGGCCAAATCCCCATTTTCCCGGCGGCGAAAGCGCTCCGGGTCCTCGCCCCCCTCACCGGAGTTCGACTTCCCGCCGATCCGGTTCATCGCAATCGCCAGGCACTCGTGCGCCTCGGGGCTGAGCGCGCCCATCGACATCGCGGCGGTGGTAAAGCGGCGGCGGATCTCCTCCACCGGCTCCACCTCCTCCAGTGGCACCGGCCCCTCGGGCGAGGGGGCAAACTCGAAGAGATCGCGCAGGGCGATGGGCCGGTTGGCCCGCAGCGCCTCCACGTAAGCCTGGTAATCCTCCGGCTTGCCACCGCGCACAAAGGTGTGGAAGTTCTTGATGACGGGCGGCGTCACCGCGTGCGCCTCGCCCTCGCGGCGGAAGCGGTAGATGCCCGCATCTTCCAACAGCGGCTGGCCGTTCTTGTCTGTCGGCACGGCGGCGGCATACGCCTTGGCATGCCGGGTGAGGCTCTCCTGCGCCACTTCGGCAAACCCGATGCCGCCGACCTTGGAGGGCGTGCCCTCAAACGCCGCGGCGATAAGGCGCTCGCCCACACCGATGGCCTCGAAGATCTGTGCCCCGTGGTAGCTGGCGAGGACGGAGATCCCCATCTTCGACATGATTTTAAGGAGCCCCTCTTCCAGCGCCTTGCGGACATTGGCAATGCAGCTCACATAGTCCATCCCCGCCATTTGCTGCTTCTCAGGGGCAAGCACGCGGTCTTTCTCCAGCAGCTCGCGGCAGGTTTCGAAAGCAAGGTAAGGGCAGACGGCGCTCGCCCCGTAGCCGATGAGGCACGCGATCTGGTGGGTATCGCGAGCTTCCGCCGTGTCACAAATAAGGCTCGCCTTCATCCGCAACCCGGCGCGGATCAGGTGGTGGTGCACCGCCCCGGTGGCCAGCAACATGGGGAGGCCGACGCGGGCGTGGTCGATCCCGCGGTCGCTCAAGACCACGAGGCGCGCACCGCCCCGCACAGCGGCCTCGGCCTGCGTGCAGAGCTGCTCCAGCGCGGGTGCGAGCCCTGCCGCCCCCTCGGCCAGCGGCCAGGTGCAATCCAGCACCGTCGCCGGGTGGTCCGCCACCTGGTTGAGGGCGGCCAGCTCGTTTTCAAAAAGGATCGGCGAGTCCGCCATGATGAGGTTGGCGTGCTCGGGCGTCTCGGCAAGGAGGTTGCGCCGCCAGCCGAGGCCGGTGAAGAGCGACATCACCAGCTTCTCGCGGATCGGGTCGATCGGCGGGTTCGTCACCTGCGCAAAGAGCTGCTTGAAGTACGAATAGAGGAGCCTCGGCTGGTGCGAGAGGACGGCCAGCGGCGAGTCATCCCCCATGGAGCCGACCCCCTCGTACGCGGAGCGGGCCATCGGCTTGAGCACGAGGTCCAGCTCTTCGCTGGAGTAGCCGCAGGCGATCTGCTTTTGCGTGAGCGTCAGAATATCGAGCGGCCCCTCGGGCTCCTGCACCGGCTCGGAGACGAGGCTCTCCAGCGGTCGCAGGTGCGCATCCACCCACTCGCCATACGGCTGCGCGGTGGCCAGGCGCTGCATGATCTCGGCATCCCGCAGCAACTCCTGGCGCGCGGTATCGATGGCGATCATCTCGCCCGGGCCGAGGCGGCCTTTTTCCACCACGTGCGCATCGTCAAACTCGATGGTGCCGACCTCCGAGCCGAGGGAGAAGATGCCGTCATCGGTAAGCTTGTAGCGCGCGGGGCGCAGGCCATTGCGGTCGAGGCAGGCGCCGACGGTGCTCCCGTCGCTAAAGACCAGCGCGGCGGGCCCGTCCCACGGCTCATTGAAAGCACGGTGGTATTGGTGGAAGGCACGCACCTCCGGGGTGAGGCCCGGGTCATTCCGCCACGCGGGGGGTACCAGCATCGTCATCGCATGCAGGAGGCTGCGCCCACTCATGAGGAGGACTTCCAGCGCGTTATCCAGCTCCGAAGAATCCGAGCCCCCGGGCTGGATGATCGGCTTGAGCAGCCCGATATCCTCCCCCCAGAACCCGGCTTGCAGCTCGGCTTCGCGGGCGTTCATCCAGTTCACATTGCCCCGGCGGGTGTTGATCTCGCCATTGTGCGCCAGCAGCCGGAACGGGTGGGCCAGCGGCCAGGTGGGGAAGGTGTTGGTGCTGTAGCGCGAGTGGTAGACGCAGAGCGCCGTCTCATACGCCTCGTTGGCAAGGTCGTGGTAGAACTTCTCCAGCGAAGGGGAGGTAAGGAGCCCCTTGTAGATAATGGTGCGGCTGGAGAAGGAGGGGATGTAGAAGTGCCGCAAGTCGCACGCCAGCGCCCGGTGCTCCACCTCGTTGCGCACGAGAAAGAGCCGCCGCTCGTACTCCTGCGGGCTCAGCTCCGCCGGGCGGCCCACCAGCACCTGCTCGATGCGCGGCATCGTCAGCTGCGCCGTGGCCCCGAGCACCCGGAGGTTGATCGGTACCTCCCGCCACCCGAAGAGGAAGAGGCCGCGCTTCTCCAACACCTCCTCGATGAGCACCTTGGCCCGCGCTTGTGCGTACGCATTGTCATGCGGCAGAAAGACCATGCCGACGCCGAGGTCCGCATCGTCATAAAGCGTGTGGCCCAGCTTGCGCACCTCGGCCCGCAGCAGCTTGTAGGGGAGCTGGGTGAGCACCCCCGCGCCATCGCCCGTGCGCGCATCGGCATCCACCGCGCCCCGGTGGGCGAGGTTGGCCAGCGCCGTAAGCCCATACTCCAGCACGCGGTAAGTGCGCTCTCCTTTGAGGGAGGCCACAAAGCCGACGCCGCAAGCGTCATGCTCGTCACTCGGCGAATAGAGGCTGTGGCGCGAGGCGATGGAATCAAGAATGACGTGGTTCATGGGAAAAATGCTCTCTAATTGGCCCCCGCGGTGGATTCCGCAAGGGCACGGCAGCCTAATTTCCAGCCAGCCAGTTTCAAGACATTTTTTGTTACGTTTGTGCAAATTTGGGACGAATTACATGAAAAGCTGTCCATTTGCCACCAAGCCGTCACCGCTTTGTGACCCAATTGATCAGGGAAACCCCCAACTCGCCCCAAGCTTCGGGCGGTTTTGGAGGGTCGCCGCTTGCTTTAATTGGCCGTTCCCCTACGCTCGAAGGCACCGATTTTCCCTTTTAAATCCAGCCATGAGAGAACTTGACGAGCAGGAGCGGCTCATCGCGCGCGCCCTCATTCGCGACCCCCGCGAGAGTGATAACGGTATCGGCGAACAAACCGGCGTGAACGTCCGCACCGTCTCCC
>JBBCKB010000055.1:0-21296 GCA_037189965.1 Chthoniobacteraceae bacterium
CCCACGTTCGCCTCCCGCTCGCCCGGCGCAACGGGAAGAGCCTCGCCGTGCTCCATCCATTGCACGACCATGGTCGTCGCAGGATCTCGCTGCCACGACAACAACAACCCCCAAGGATCAAAACGCTCCCCAAAGGCGGGCGACACACTACCGGTAAGATAGAGCAAGATGACGTAGAATAGACGGTTTTTCATCCCCACGGGATCTCTATTTAAGAATTCACCTTGGAATTCTTAAGGAAGCGGAATGCCTCCATATACTCCCGAGCGGCACGGCACTCTGCCTCTTCCACCTTCTCCTTGGAGAACTCCCCACCACGATACGGCAGCAGCACAAAGCTGCTAACCATCGGCAAAAGCGCATCCTCTTTGGAGAACACGACAGAGGGTGCAGGCTCCAGTTGATTGTAGCCAATGGAGTACCAGCCCCCACGCGGATTCTCCTGCCCGCACTCCACGCGCACGGAAGACCAATTCTCCGCGCGATACTTCACCGCCAGGTTGGCATCAGGGAAAAGCGTCCGCACGATTCCCCCCTCAACCTGCACTGTGCCCGGTGCGAACTGGATACGCGACTCTACCAGATGCGTACCCTCCCCCTCCACCACATCCACAAATGCCCAGCACCTTAAATCGGCAAAGAAAAAGAAGATCCGAAAGTGAGTTATAGCCAAATGGTCCGGGCCATATCCATGGCCATAATACGCCCCGGCGACCACCGAACCATCCGGCCGCTTCTCCCAATAGAGCGGCTGTTTCCCCTCATTCCGACAGATGCCGGGCGTTTCCCTCAGATCCCAACAGTTCTGACCCATTCCATCAACCATGATGGTGGAGTGCGCGATCGTGGAGTTGAGAAACTTCCGGTAGGAAAGCTCCGAACGGTCATACAAGTGGCGGCCCGGGTCGACAACCAAGGAGCGGCCATAGGCGCTAAGCCAAAACCCAAGTTTGTCTTCATGTGCGTGGTTTGTCCCAAAGGAGCCACCGTCAAAGGCGAGGTAGAGCTCCTCGCGCCCTTTGTCGCTGCCCTCCCGCAAAAGCATTGTCCCCCCATAGGGGAAGCAGATGCTGCTAAGCGAGTCTGTTGGGTTGCCTAGTAACCGGCGAACGATCGGGTGGCGTAGCAGCTCCTCAACCCGTGGGCCGAAGTCTGCATCCGTATCGCCAAAGGCAAGGTGCAAGCCATCAGGAGTAAGCGTGTGCTCAAGATAGCGGAGCATCTTTTGGGCATAAGCTTCAATCTGCTCCCGATGCCCGCTCTCCGGCAACAGGTGGGCATGGTCCAGACTCATAATGATCGTCGCAAGGATCACAGCATGGTAATGTACCGCCATCTCCTCCTGAACTCCGTCGGGCAAAACCTGGGCCTGCAACGCCTCGGCCATCCGTCTCCATGCGCGCTCGACCAGCTCTTCCCTGGCGGGGATCTCTTGGCAATACGCCAGGGTAACCAGCATTCCCCGGCAACCGATGAACACCCAGTTTGACGCCTGCGACGGGATTTTGCGGTCCAGCCAAACGAGCTGACGTTCAATACTATGCAGAATGGTCTCCATTTCATCACTGGAAACCAAATGGGGAGCGCGCTCTTCGATCAAAGTCAACGTTTTCACCCAGTAGCAAAGATGAATAGCGATATTAAGATAGCTCCGGCACATCACCTTCTCGGAGCGCGGCTCCATATCATGAGACTGGCTGATCCATGAAAGAATGAGCTCGACGCACTTGCGCGCATACCGCTCATCTCCCGTACGCCTATACTCATTCCCCAGTGTTTCCAGATACGGGAAACGATTGAGATCGACTACCCAATGCGCGGTGCCGGGATTTTCCTCAAAATCAATCACCTCGGGCAGCTGATAGACCTCTCCGTAGAAGCCGAAGCGGTTCTCCATGACATCATCCGCCGTTGCGGTAAAGATAACCGATTCTGTCCACTCATCCGAAGGAATAGGACTGGGTGAGGTTGCAAAAGTTTTGTTGTGTAGCTGCATGATATCCTGACTCAATTTAGGCTTCCAGGTCGTTGATAAGCTTCTTCTCTTCCTTCTGACGCTTTTTGGCCGGAATGACTTTGGGTTGGGCACCAGCCCATTCACGCCAGATGTTCATAGCGTTCACAGCCGGGGTATTGATCTGGCTCAGAAGCAGGGCATCGCGCCGGGCCACCGCTTGATCAAACTTTGCCTTATTCTCAGGAGTAGGGCTTTCAACATAGCTATTCCCCGATTCGATACTATCGAGTTGAGCCTGGATGAAAGCAAAGCCGACCTTTAGAAATGCCACGCGGTCTTGGTAAATTTTACCTCCATTGGCAACCGCATTTTCCGCCTGCGCAAGGAGCGCTGCCGCTTTCTCTTCTACCTGCCGGTTCTTTACTACCCCTTCCCGGCCGAGACGGGCCGTTGCGGGTTGGTCATCCTGCCGGGCTTCCCGGTAGAGCCGGGGCGGGTCTGCATAGATGGAGTAAATCTGGCCCTTGTACTGTTCTGCCAGCTTGATGTGCAGATCTTCAAATAGCTGGAAGTATTGCGCCACGTAGGGAGCTGCCGGGCCAAATGCCCGCTCATAGTAGTCCGCAAGAATTTGTTTGTAATCCTTCTTCGGGTCCCAAGCCAGCTTGGCATGAAGGTAGAGCTGCGGCCCCTGTATGGCCCAATGTCCACCCGAATTGCCAAAGTAGATACCGGCAAGGCCATGGTCGGCCAAGAAGCGCATATTCTCTGCATGGCGAGCCGTGAATATGTAAGGCAGGCCAAGGTTCTTGTAGATAATATTTGGTCGCCAGATAAGAACATTTCGCCGGTTGGCCGCTTCCCACCATTTGCGCCACATTTCCCGCTGGGCAAGAGTGTGTTCCTGGCTGTTGCGATTATGGAAGCGGCGCTCAAGCCCGATGAATGCGGGGATGATGTTTTCCTCCATCTTGATCGACGGGCCGGGCCGTGTGGGGTGGTAAGCAAAGGTGCTTACGTTGACATCCCGCCCGGGAAACTCTTGCTTCAGACGGCGTGCAATCTGGTTCCAGAACTTGGTGTATCGGTCCGTCAGCGAGTAGAAGGGCTTCTCAACCCCTTTCCACTTGAGGTTACGCTCAAGAATTTCGCCGTTTTTATCATCCATCGCCAGGCAGTTTTCACAAACACAATACCCCTCCCAACCGCGGTCGTTCTCTGCGGCTTCAAACGTGGTGGCATCCGGGTTGCTCTCAAAGAAAGCCTTGGCATTTTTGATCCAGATATCAGCGACAGCCGGGTGGGAGACACAAAGCTTCGCATAGGGAGGGGCGGGATATGGCGTCCGCGTCCCGTCCATTTGCATGGCGAAGTATTCCGGATGTTCCTTTCCATACCGTTCATACCACCCATAGGAGACATGCCGCGCACGGAAGTTTCCTAAAGAGCCCGCCATACAGTTCACGGCTTCTTTGGTAGGCGGGGCATCAATGTGATGATTATTGAGCCATTGCCGGGTCGCCCGATCCTTTTCACTAACCCATTGCTCAGGGTTGGAGATCCCCTTGGCCATGTTGGCCCTCCCTGCATCGTTCATGGATCGATAGTCCCGCCCGGCATTCGCCATGTTGATCCAACGCAATCTGAGCTGAGGGGTATAACGTTGCGCCATGGGAGCCACCTGGATGCTCTCCTCTTTGGGGATGTCTGTCCCCAGATCTCCCGGCCACAACCAACGAACGCCAAGCTGGTCTTCAATAAAGGCCATGACTGCCAAGTTTGTCCCACCTTCGAGCTGGGAACCATTGGCGCCGACCCGGTCCCGCCCCGCAAGGATCAAGTCCGGACCGGACGTTTGAATCAACGTCTCCTCGGGGTTGGAGAAATCGAGCTTCACATCGGGATGCGCCTTGGCAAGGTCCGGGTGGCTGCCGACCCAGATCTTCCCCGGCGTGGCCACCTTTGTCGGATCATTCACAATCACCACGTCTGCACCGGAGATCTTCTGGATGTAAGTCTTCAGGCTTTCCGCTGCCTTGAGGCTAAACTCCGGGGCATCCTTCGCCATTACAATGGTCACCATCGGCTCCCTGTTGACTACAAGTTTCACGGCGCTCTCTTTCGCCTCTGCAGCAAAAGGCGCTGCCAAGCAAATGCCAGACAAGGCAATGGAGGATATCCTTCGAATAAACACGGAGGTCATAGTTAATCGTTTTGCAGGTTTTCAGATCTTGAAGGGCCACTAGCCTCTATCGTCGCGGCATGGCTCATGGGGATAAGCGGGAAAGAGAGGCCCCGGTTTACCTCTTGTGGGTCATTCAGGCCGATTTGGGAGGGTGCTATTGTCGCTCTGGCATGGGGAGCCAGCAAAAACTGGCTTCTGCGGAGGTGATGAGGGAGAAGTTACCACGCCCGCTTTTTTAGGCAATGATTATTTTCATAATATAAAAATAATTTTGAGCCCAAAACCTTCTCCTTTTCCGACTTGAAAGCAGAAGCCCTTCCCGACCGCCCCGGTATGGATGCGCCCTTTTCGGGGAGGGGCCCCTTATCTCCTCTCTGGAAAACCGGCCCTACTTCTTCTTTCTTCTGGGCGCAATCGTGTGGCGATCTACCAGTGTAAGCGGCAGCAGCTTCTGCACATGGTGAAAGGGGTTTTCGATCGTTTCACAGATCCCCTCAAACAAACTCTCGCCCACTTCCGCGCAGGGGAGCACAAAACCAGAAAACGACGCCTCCGCCTCGCTGACGAAGCAGGAAGCTGCGATTGACAAATCCTCCGGCACTTGGCGGCCCGTTTCCTTCGCGGCTGCAATGCAGATGGCTGCGGTCGAGGAGGTCAGCGCGAAGATCGCCGTCGGCGGTTCAGCGGCGGCAAACAAACCTTGCGCTGTCTTACGGGCTTCTTCCAGGTCTTTCATGGGAAGACACTTCCAGTAATCCAGACTATCCTTCCGCAAAAGATGCCGCTCCCCCAAGGCGGCCAGAAAATCTGGCAGGATCTTCTCAAAATAGCCGGGAAGCGAGGTCTCGGGAAATACGACGGCAATGCGTTCGTGCCCCATATCAGCAAAAAGATTTACGATCCGCCGCAGGGCCTCTCCGTGATCGTAATTCACGAAGTTCAACGGAGTTCCACTCGCTGGCTCATTAGCTAAAATAACCGGGAAACCTTCCGTCCGCAGGCTCAATGCCTCTTGGTACCCTTCGCCTCCAAGAAAAATCACCCCTTGCACGCCGCGAGCCCGGTAGAAGGATACATCGTAATCCTCCCCATCGGCAGACCGGGGCAACAGCAAAAGCTGGCATCGTTTTGCATTGGCAACCTCCAGCACCCCGCCGACCAACGCGCGGCCATTGCCCCCCACAGAGCCGACATAGCTTCCTCTCAGGGCGATCAAAGGTACGGCCCCGGAGCGCTGCGCTTCCTCACTGTCTAAAACGTACACGCCTTTATTCGCGACAATATTGACGACGCGCCGCTTCTGCAGGTTGCGAAATGCTATGGCTATGGTCCCCAGCGAGACGCCATATTCCTCCGAAAGTTGACCCTGAGTGGGCAGCGGTTGATTCGCTTCCCATTCCTTATCCCGGATTCTCTGCTCCAGAAGTTGTGTGACGGTTTCGATCTTATTCGAAATCACACGCGTGCTCGCAGTGGCCCCGGCTTTCCGTGCACTGCGTCGTTCTCCTTTGCCTTTGGAACCTGTTGCAGACATCGCGCATTATAGAAACGGAAAGGTGCGAGAAATGCAAATGTCTATTCCCCTTGAATATTGAAATATTGTTAAACAAATGCTACAAGCCACTCCCTTTCAATTGAAGGTAGCGCTCCATCCGGGAGATCAACGAGGCATCTAGAGCCAAGGTTCCCCCTGCCCTTCCCCAAGGTGCTCCAGCTTCAGAGAAGGTTTGGTTTCCGGCCACAGCCCGGCGGCTGAACTCGCCAAGCCCGGCCACGTCGCGCATGAGTCCCTCCGGGGTCGGAATTCGCTGAACCATCCCACCAGGGATATCGTGAATACCTCCACTCGCGAGCAGCATGGCATTTGTCATCGCAACAAAGGGACGACATTCGGCCAGGCCCGGCCGGGGCCGCTCCCCTTTCCTGGCACAGCGGAAGAACTCCCGAAATGACAACACCATGTTTGGCTCCCCTGCTGCCACCCGCTCCGTGGTGAAGCTAGCTCGCAATTCCTTCGTATCGCCAAAGAGCTCGACCCGCCCGGCCGTACCTTCGATCTCAAAAACCGGAGGCAAGGCTTGTGCCGCCCCGTGGGATAGGGCGATGGCAAATTTTGCCCCGGAGGCAAACGCTCCGTGGAGAGAAGCTACATCATAACTCTCCATCGGCCGGGAGCGATACAACTCCGCCGAAACCTCCACCGGCACAGAGATCTCCCCACACGCAGCCGCTTCGATGGCAAAAATATCCTGCACCCCGTGAGCCAGCGCGTTCGTTACCGGCCCATCCAACACCACCCGCCCATCGCAGAGCAAGCGCCCCGCCCAAGGGGCACGAGCATAGTAAGCATCAGACCTCGGGCGGCAGGCCGAAAGCCGGTATTGGGTAATCTTTCCGAGCCGCCCTTCTGCCAACCACTCCCGAAGAGCCCGCATCTGTTGGCTATGGAAAAACTGAAAGCCTACCTGAATTCTCGGTGCCTCTCCCTCCATCTCCACAAGCGCCTCCAGCTCTTTCAAAAGCGGCACTGGCGGCTTCTCCAAATAGACCCAAGCCCCGCGCTCATAAGCCCGCCTCGCATACTCCGCATGGAGCGAGATCGGTAAAGCCAACAGCACACAATTGGGGAACTCTCCCAGCGCCTCCAGCTCCTCCCAGCTTCGATGCCACCGCACCTTCATCTCCCTGAGCCTTTCCACCGATGCAGGCGGCACCCGCTCCGGGTATGGCTCGACAACATCAGTCAATTCAAAGTGCCCTTCGCCCTCCAGAGCAAAAAGGGTCTGCAAGTGCGCCTGCCCGTACCCGCCGACGCCGACCAAAGCCACCGATAATCTTTGTTTTCCCATGATTTAGTAGAAACTCACTAATATTATTTAAATATTATCTTCACAAATCAAGCGAACGATGGCACTTTTTCGCCCACATCTCCCGCCTATGCACCCCCTTTCGCCTGCCAAAGCGGGCATCCTCAGTGAAATGACCGTGGAGGATCTTCACACCTTTCGCCCAGAGGTGGTCATCATCGCCCTCACTTCAACAGAACCCCATGGCCCCCATCTCCCCTACGGGACGGACTTCTACATCGGAGACGGCGTCGTACGCGAAGCTGTCCTTCTGGCCAACCGGAGCGACGCACGTGTCCTCATGCTCCCCAGCCTGCCCGTGGGCAACAATGTGAACTTCCAAGCGTTTCCCTTTGCCTGCCGCATGCGAGTTCGCACGTACATGAGCCTCCTGCTCGACCTCATCGAATCTTTGGAGCAAGACGGTATTCGCAAGATCGTTTTGGCCAATAGCCACGGCGGCAATGTCGATACCATCAAGGCCGTCCTTCGCGAGCACTTCGAGCGCCACCGCCCGGGTAGCCCGGATCGAGCCTTTGTCAGCTATTGCCGTGCGATTGGCATGGCCACACCCGAGGCATTTGCCGCCATTGAGCATCGGTCCGAGCATGCCGGGGAGTCGGAAACCTCTCTCATAGAGCACTTCCACCCCGAGCTCGTTCGCAGGGAGCGTTTCGCGCACTTCCCTACGCAACACCCCACCTTGCCAGAGCTCTACAACGGCCAAGCCCACTTCGTTCGAGCGTGGGAAGGGTTTATGCCCCAATCCGCCGGCGGAGAGACCCGCCAATCCTCTCCGGAGAAGGGAAAGGTCCTCGCGGAGTCTGCCGCAGAAGGGTTAGCCAACTACCTCATGCGGCTCTCCGCCGCCCCGTGGCACCCGAGCTTCCCCTATCCCCCACGCGCATGATTCCCGGCCTCGTCTCCACCACCTTCCGCACCCTCCCTGTGGATGACATTATCGCCCTTTCCCGCCAAGCGGGCCTGAGCTGCATCGAGTGGAGCGGCGACGGACACCTCCCTCCCGGCGATACCGCCCTAGCCCGAGATATCTCAACCAAGATGCGCGCCGCCGGGCTGGCGGCATCCTCCTATGGCTCATACTACCGGGCGGGTGAACCGGGCGGGCCGTCCTTCCAGCCAGTCTTGGAAACCGCCTTGGCTTTAGGGTGCAAAAAAATACGTATCTGGGCGGGTTGCCAAAATGCAGAGGATGCAGAGGGCAACCTTTGGCAACTCATCGTCAAAGACATCCAGAAAGCCACCTCGATGGCTGTTCATGCGGGCCTCGAAGTCGTCCTTGAGTTCCATGCCAATACGCTCACAAACTCCGCCGCCTCTGCCCGCCGGCTTCTGGAGGAGCTTCACCCCACAGGCACCGGCCTGGTTTGGCAACCGATGAGCCGCCTGAGCCCGGAGGAGAACCTCACCAATCTCTCGATGCTGGCTCCGTGGGTACGCCATGTTCATTGTTTCTACTCCGCACCGCCAGGATACCAGCGTTCCCCCTTAGAACTTGGTCAGGCGGTCTGGAGCCGCTACCTGCGCCCCCTTTCCCAGCTCCCCGCCGCCCGCGAAATCCTGTTGGAATTTGTACGAAATGCAACCCCTGCACAATTCCTGGCCGACGCCAAAACTCTCCGGGAATTACTGCGGAAAAACACAAGATTGAATTCATAATATTTAAATAATTTCATTGCCCTACCCGGCATATTCCGCTTTACTACAGCTTCGCCTCCTCACTCCGGCTCCATCTCCGCGCATCGATCGCCCCTTTGCCAAATTTACCTTCTCAGGAAAGATGATGAAGCAATGCCCCACCTGTAACCGCTTCCTTGCATTTACGTTGGCTGAGACCCTCGTAGCGATCGCGATCCTCGCAGCCCTGCTTGCGCTGGCATTTCCGTTTCTGGGCAAGATCACCGAAAGGTCCAATGCCATTCGCTGCTCGGATAACCTCCGCAACATGGGCATCGCCTGCTTTGCCTATACCGCAGACCACAACGGCACCCTGCCGGGGCCCACGGTTTCTTCACAATACGCATACTACACAACGGCCCATGTGGAAGCCACGTTGGCGCCCTCTACAAAGGCGAGGCAACTCATTGCCTTCCTCGCCCCCTACCTCGGCTTGCCCACCCCTACCGAACCCGCAAGGAGAAATGAAGCCCTCTTCCCCAGCATCGCAGAATGCCCGACGGAGAAACGGCAGATACTGGCCAACCAAGGGCTCATCAACCAAGATAACGCGCAGTACTTTTCAACCATCTTCACCGCGATCAAGGAAGGGGCAGCCACCATTGAACAAAGGCCCTTTGGTTACAACTCCGCATCCACCACCACGCCGCTCCTTCCGATGAAGCTTGCCTTGGTCAAGCAACCCTCTTCAACCGTCGCCCTGAGAGATACCGTCTACGGAAGACATGGAGGCCTAACCCATTTCCTTTTGATAGATGGGCGTGTCCTTGGCCTCAAGGCAGATGAATACGAACTTCCCTCCTCGGGGCGCATCCGGATCAAGTAGGTGTTGACTCTGGTTTTTTCACACCTTTATATTATGAAAATAATATTTAGATAATTTATTTCCAGCCATGCCTACCGCCGATGTCAAAAAAGAAGCCCGCACCGCAAAATCCCGGCGAGCTACCCGTACCACACCCTCGAAGGTATCGCCGCCCTTTCTGGCGGTGGGCAATAAGATCGAAACGGTAACGAACCATCTCGCAGAGCGAATCTCCTCCATGGAGTGGGAGGCCAACGGAAGCCTGCCCCCTCAAGGGCAGCTCTCCCGCGAGTACGGAGTCTCCCCAGGGACGATCGCCCTTGCGCTTCGCAACCTGCAACAGAAACGCTTGGTAAATATCGTCTCCAACAAAGGAGCCTTTGTCCTCGGAGACTCCGCAGGAATCCACCAGGAGCGGGACTATCCGTTAGTCGGCCTGCGGGGGAGCTACGTTAGCTCCATCGGTGGAGGCGGCGGCACACTCGTCAACGGAATCGTGGAAGTGGCAAACATGGAACACTGCCCTTTGCTCCTACTGCCCCGCCCAAGAGATGGCAGTGACTACGACCTCCAATACTACCATGCACGCGGCATCCAAGGGGCCATCTTCCTCGGAGGAGAAAGCCACCGAGAGGCGATGCAGCTTCGCGCAAGCGGCTTCCCGGTCATCCTTGCCAACAAACCCATCCAAAGCACGCCGTTAAACTATATCGACTACGACCATAAAAAGGCGCTGCGGCAGATCATCGACCTCTTTGTCAAAAGCGGCCACCAAAGGATCGGCATCATCTTTCCGCAGACTTCCGTCCCCGGCTTCTACGACGCCTTGTTACCCGAATTTCTGGCCGCACTAGCCTCCCACGGGCTCAGTTGCAACGTAGAAGACTCCTGGCGCTGCATCGACCTCGGCGCGGCCGATCACGGCGCCGAAACCGTGCGGCAGCTTCTCTCCCGGCCAAATCCTCCCACGGCTCTTTTTGCCCTCTCCCACACCATCATGTCGCTGATCTTTTCCGTATCGAAAAATCTGGGGCTTCGAATCCCCGAAGATCTTTCCGTTGCAGCATCCTGCTACAACAGCGAATCCGTCGCCATGGCTTCGGGCTTTGTCCTCCCGTGGATGAAGCTCGGTGAATGCTTGTTTCACGAGCTCTATGCAACCATCAAAAATCCATTTCACGGCATTCAGAAGCTACTGCCACTCACTTTCGTAGACAGGCAGACCATTGCCCCAGCCAGAAAATAGTCGGTCCTCAAGCATCACCAAACAGTCATCACCCTTCAACACCCCATTATAGACATGAAAGCCAAGACCCAGTCTCCGCCCCCCGTGCGCTTCCTTTCCAAGTTGGCTCTGGGAGCCCTTATCACAGCAAGCTCAGCTTGCATCCCCCTCCAGGCACAGATCATCGTGGATTTTGCTGGTGGTGGAAGCAACACCAGCCCTGAAACGAGTGTTGTCGACGCCTTCAGCGGAAAAGCCGGGCTCGGCTGGGACACCGCATGGGAAACAAGGACCTATGGCACCGGAGCCCTCGGCTCGGCCCAAGTGCTCGCCACAGGGGCCATCTGGGGAGGAGATAACCACCTTACAGTCACCCCCTCAAACAACGGCACCAGCACGGGCGTTTCATTGGCTCGATCGTACGAATCGTTTGGTTTGGTTTCGCTCAACAAACCCATCACCATTTCATTTCAGTTCGCCATCGACAACCTGGGCACCTTCCTCTCAACCGCAAGTAACGAAATCTTTATTGGGGAAAACGGGACAAACTCGGCGAACCGGACCTCAGGTTCGTCTTGGGTTCTTCAGGCCTTTGGAGGAAGCAATACCAACCAAAGCCCCGGGAAAGGTTCTGCCTACTCGACTGCGCGGCAAGGCCAGTGGAACCTTGGCACCAGTGCAAACGGATTCGTCCCCACAGGGATTCTTCTGCAGCAGAATGTAATGTACACCTTCACGTTGGATATCAATCCAACCACCTATGACTACACAGTGAGCCTAAGCAACGGGATCACGACCTTTCAAAGTGGCCTCCTGGATTTCCACTCCAACCAGGTTCTTGGGCGCTACATCGTCTTTGGCGAACAATATGCCACTGGCCAGGGTGCCACCTATTCATTTGGAAACCTATCGATCATCCCCGAACCAACGGGCATTGGCTTGGCTGCCATCGGGCTAACCTTGTTGGGCACTGTCGGCTACCGGCGGCGGACGTCGAGCCGATAGCGCGCCTTCCACCGCACCCCCTTTCCCCGCGACTTCCGGGGAAAGGGTGCGCCTCATTCCAGGGTCGTATGACCCAGACGATTCTGATGCTTCCTGGAAGTGGTTCTAATAAGGCCACTTCAGCAGGCAATGCGCACGGTAGAAGTCTCAATTTCGACATTTGAAACCACTCCTAGTACATTCCCGAAAACGCCCTATTAGCATCACCTCAGAAGCGATCGACTCTGCCATTTCATGACGCTTCATCCCACCTCCCGGCGTATCCTAATCATCGGCACTGACGGCATGAGACCTGATGCTGTCTCGGTCGAACTGATGCCAACCTACTACCGGCTGATTCGGGAAGGAATGTTGTTTAACCGGTTTCAAGCAGCCTACCCTTCGGAAACCAGGGTTTCAATGACAACCCTGACAACCGGCGTCTATCCGGGAAAACATGGCATAGTCGCCAACATGCCGTACCTTCCCGGCTTCAGAAATGATGGCTTCCTGCAAACCGGAAACCATCGTCATCTGATGGATTACCCGGCCCAAGTAGGCGAACCTCTCGTCTTGCGCCCTTCGCTTGGAGACCGTCTTTCTGTGAAGGGCAAACACCTTGCCATAGCCGGGGGAGGATCATCCGGAAGCAGCCTGCTCTGGAACGTTGCGCATCCTCAAAAAGTCATCAATGTAAGCACTGCCTTTGGAAACTTGGAGATGGAAGCCATTCACCATCAGCTTGGCCCCGTGCCGAACGATGAATGGAAGCGACTAGACTGGGTCATCCGGGCTCTGTTGGAAATCCATTTGCCGGACCTCCACAACGAAGTGATGGTACTCTGGTTTCCCCAACCGGATACAGCCAGCCATGATTACGGCATCGGCTCTCCCGCCTTTTGCGAAAGCCTTCGGTGGATTGATAACCGCATCAGCCAAGTATTCCAAGCGTTGCATGATCGAGGAGAGGAGATAAACGTATTTCTCATCAGCGATCACGGGCATTCCACCATCGCCCCTCAAGGTTCATTGAAGGAACATCTGCTGGCCGCTTGCCGTGAATTACAAATCGACCCTGCACCATTTGCCGTCTCGGGAAGAGCCATCTACCAGCGGATGGATGTTTCAGATAGCGCCATCGAAAAGCTGATCCTCTGGCTGAAAGCCCAACCTTGGTGCGGTGCCGTTCTCGCCCGACACGTGCGAGCCAAAGAGTGGGGTGCATTACCTTCGGAAACCCTTCTTGGTCCGCTCCATCACGAGCGCACACCTCTCCTCATGGTCAATCCTCTATGGACCCCGGAACTGAACCAATTCGGCGTTTCCGGTATCTCAAAAGTTCCGATAAGTCCCGGACCAAAAGCGGCAGACCATGGCAACGCCGTGCCGACCGAGATGCGCGCGTTTTGCCTCGGGTGGGGACCGGACTTCAAGGCAGGAGCCGTATCAGATACGCCGTGCGGGATCGTGGACATTGCCCCGACCGTCTGCCACCTCCTTGGAATGAATAATGAAACCGGCTTTGATGGGCGAATTCTCCACGAAGGGTTACATGGAGGGCCTGATAGCAAATCAGTTAAAACCACTTTCACGATTGAGGGAAGTGACACCCAGCGACAACCTCTCCAATTTGCCCAAGTAAACGGCACCCGCTACATTCTTGGTAGCAAAGCAGACTCCGTTTGAAATCTCTTCAAACACTCTTGAAACCACTTCCAGGAAGCGCCTCTATCAACCGAGACGGGGAAGATTTGCTTCACCTGCTTCAAGCAGGATGCTCTCAAGAATCGCTATTGAAGATTTTGATGTCTCCGACGGAAAAGACAGCCGGGCTTTCTTCGGAATAACGACTTCCAAATACAATGTTGCCTCCCAGTGTTTTGCCCGCTCGCAACCTCAAGACTTCACTTGTATATTCCGTGCCGCCGCCATTGACCCTGCACTGGTAGGTGGAAGCTTTTGGATTGATCATCACGTCGATCTTGTAGTCAACGCCTTCCTCCAGTGGAGCGCCGGTTGCAACATAGCGGGGCTCGTCCTTATCGGACGCCATTTCCACCAGATTCCATTGGCGCTGGCGCGCTGCGCTGAGGCGATGCTTTGCATTTCCCGGAGCGACGGACTTCCCGATCGCATTCCCATAGAATGCCTGGATCGCCCATGTTGTGCCGCTATTAGGCCCAACGGCACCCGTTCCGCTTTCACCGATAAAAAGATAGCTGTCCATAATCCCGGAATGGATTGAAGTCGGCAAAGAATCGACCCTGATAACAAAGGAAATACAGTAGGGTCTATCGATATCGAAGTCCCCAAAAGCCTCATAGGCCCTGCTGATACAGGCCCCGGTATCCACCGGTTGATTCGTCTTTCCGATCTGCACCAACCTTCCGGAGGTCTGTCCTTCAGAATCTACGATTGTGATTCCCTCAAGGCTCTTTAGATATCTCTTTTTAGAGGAATTCTGGGGCTGATACCTCCGGCCTTCCCATGCGCCTCTCCACCCGTCCCCCGCACGGCCCGGAAACGCATTGGGGATGGTATCATCGGGAACGGTCGTTTGGTTTTCGAAATTGCAGATGATCTGCGCCTCGCAGATTGCCGCCGCGCAGCAGAAGATTCCCGCAGTCAAAAGGCGTGCCGCAAAGCGGTTCTGGCTGATCATTTTCATCTGATGTTGTGCTATCCTCCAAGGGGTTGGGTGTTTTCTGAAATGGGGAAAGGTGAAGTTCTGCCGACCAATGTAAATCACTTCGACCCCAAGTCAATTTCGATCATATTATTTTAATAATAAGTCACCTCTGGAGTCCTTTACATTTCTCACCGCTCTCCTACTCCCTCTTGTTCCGACTTGGTTGTCCATAAGGGGCATGGCCGGGAGTATGGCATCAATGTCCCCCCGCTGCGGGAGCAAAGCAAAGGCCGCTACCAACGCCAGGCTCGGCATCTTGAGGTCTTTGGCAAAGAGAGCTGCCTGCTCATCCCATACCAACACTTCGCCACCACCTTCTGCGACCTGCGCAACCACAAGGCCTTCGATGTCGTGCCCGGCAAAAGCGAGAAGAACCTGGAAGCCTTCCTCTCCCGTTTGCAAGGCCGTGAATAGGTGCGCATCGTCTGCGTCGACCTGAGCAGCTCCTACCGTAGCATCGTCAGGAAATGGTTCCCGAAGGCGTGGATCGTGGCAGACCGCTTTGACGTCATCCGGCTCATCCAGTACCATTTCATGAAGCTCTGCCGCGAGATCGCCCCCGAGCTGAAAGACAAAGGCTTCTCATCAGGCCTGCTGCGAAGAAAGCCTGAGCGCCTTACGGCCCTTCAGTGGGTGGCTTTAAAGAAACTCTTTGCACGCCATCCCCCCTTGCACCGCCTGCGAGTCATCGCGCACTGCGTGTAAACTTCAAATCCAACCTAACCACCTCGACACCAAACCATTAAACCCTCTCATGTCCCCATTCTTTGGGGGAGGGCTGGAAAGTCCGCCACTCGAATGAGTGGCGGAGCCTACGGGACTCGAACCCGCAACCTCTGCCGTGACAGGGCAGCGCTCTAACCGATTGAGCTAAGGCTCCTCTCCGTTGAAGAGGCGCAAAAGCTACCGAGCCTTTTTCGATACGGCAATAAGAATCTTCGAAAATTTTTAGAGCTCTTTCGTATCGACCAAAACCCGTCCTTGCGAGGCGACGGAATCGGCCACGGCCTGCACCACGCGCATGTAGGCCACCCCATCTTCAAACGACGGGCGCGGGCGCGGCGCGGCGGGGTCGAGCACTGCGGCAATGAAGTCGCGCTCCACGCTCCATTCCTTCGCTTGCACGGGGGAAATCGGCACTTCACGCACCTCCCCCGCGCCCTTCGTGGCTGCGGTGATGGTGTCGGTAAGCATCTCGTAGCGGAGCACTCCCTCTTCGCCAAAGATCTCCACACGATCTCCGGGAGCTGCAGTGGCCACGCCGCTAAATTCAAGCACCCCTTCGGCCCCGTTCTCAAACTCGGCGAGAACGTTTACAAAATCCGGAATCTCCACCTGGTATCCGTCACGATACGGGTGGACGACCCGCCCCCGTGCGGTCACGGAGCGGATCGGCCCCAACCACCGCTGGAGCACCTCCACATAAATGCCAAGGGTGAGGACATTCAGGCCACTGAGTTCATACCGCTGCCGCCAGTGCGCCGGGGCTGAGGGGTCGAGGAAGAGGTTATTGAAGCTTTGCAGCCGCACCTGCAACGGCTGGCCAATGCGCCCGCCAGCGAGCCACTCGCGCATGACGGCGTCGCCCTTCATCCCAAAAGGGGGCGGGCAAAGCGCCGTGACGCGGTCGAGCCGGCGGCGCGAGGCTTCCAGCATCTCGAGAGCTTCGGCGAGGTTCATCGCCATGCGTGCCTGGCAGAAGACATGCCGCCCCGCCTCCAAAGCCGAGACCGCCACCGGCGCGTGCAGCGAAGGGGGGGTGCCGATCCATACAATATCCAAATCGGGCAGTGCCACGAGGTCCGCCCAATTTTTAATCGGTGTGGCATGCGGGAGATGCTCCCGGCAGAAGCGCTCTGAGCTAGCGTAGGTGCTGTTGGAGACGGCCACAATCTCCACGTTGGGCATGGCCAATAGAGCGGGCAAATGGCGGGAGAGGACGATCCCCCCCGCGCCGACAATTCCGATGCGAAGTTTGGGCACTTTCATTGCGGCGACATGTTGGCGGTGGGGGCATGGCGGCGTCAATGGATTCCGGCTTGGCCGAGCCTTGTTTCCGGGAAACCCCGCGGATAAAAAAGGGGGGGCAAAGAATTTCGTCGCTTCCGCTTGCAAAGGGGCAGAGAACGCCGTAAAAAGCCAAACTCTTCGCTAGCGTTTTTGCAGCGAAGCTTGGTTTGCACCACCTCAAAGCGCCTGTAGCTCAATTGGATAGAGCGTCGGTCTCCGAAGCCGAAGGTTGTGGGTTCGATCCCCGCCGGGCGCACTCCCTGTAAAACCCCTCAAAGCCCCGTAAATACAGGGCCACAGCGCCGACCTACAGTTGGCCAGCGTAATCGTTTGCTTGCGTGTTTAAGCGTCAATATGCGAGTTTTTGCGCGAAAAGCTGGCACCAAAATGGCACCTAAAATCCCAGAAATTGAAGCGAAGCAGACCACCAAGCGGGGCATACCTCATTGGGTGGTGGATCTCTCTGTTCGTCTCACCGGGAAGCGGGTGCGCATTTTCCGCCTCACCCGGGAAGAGGCAGAGGCCGCCGCGTGGGAGTATCTCTCCGAGCGCCAGCTCCACGGTGGAGACCTCTCGACGCTCACCACCATGGAGCGCACCTTTATTCTTTGGCTTCGAGAGCGCGGTATCGGCGTGGAGGTCGCTCAGCGCATCCTGTCCGATGCCCCCACCACCATGGGGCCGATGCTGGAAAACGCCCATGAGGAATACCTGCGCAGCCAGAAGGGGAATGATGCTCATCATCTCTCCAGCATCAAATCAAAGCTCAGGATCTTCCGGGATGGATTCCCGGGCCGCCGCGTAGGCTCGATTCGCCCCGGCGAGGTGGAGCGGTGGCTCCGTCCACGAGGGCGGGGGCGGCTCGCCTACTGGCGGGTACTTCGCGCGTTCTTCAACTTCGCAGCAATGCACGACTGGACGGATGCCAACCCCATCCTCAAAATCCCGCGCCCGGCGGTGGTGCCCGATGAGAAGATCATCTTCACTGCCGAGCAGATGGAGCGACTGCTGACTGCCGCTCAAGACCTAGAAAACCTCGTCATGCTCCGCTTCCTCGTCTTCGGCGGATTCTTCGGCCTGCGCACCAAAGAGATATTGAGCCTTCAGGCCGAGGATGTCACCCCCAGCGAGGTCCACGTTCGCAACATGAAGACCCAAAAGCGCGGCTTGCGAGAGCGATATGTCACTGTCTTGCCCGTCGCAAAAAAATGGCTCCCGCTCCTACAGCTTCCAAAAAGCGGCCCAGTGATCGGCATGACGGACAAGAATTTTAGGATCAACCGCGAGAAGGTATTAACCAAGGCCGGTGAAGGAGGTCAGCCCATCGGCTGGCCCTACAACGTCCTGCGCCGCTCCTTCGGCTCCTACCACCTCGCTGCCTACGAAGATCCCGGGAAAACCGCTGCCCAGATGGGGCACACCGACCCAGAAACTACGATCGGCAAATATCGGGCCGTCAGGCGAAAGGCGGACGGGTTGGCGTGGTTTCGAATCACACCCTAAGCCACCCGCTTCCCCGCAGCCACCCGCTCCCGCATCTGCGCCAGCGCCAGCCCGGTCTTGAGTTGGATATGTGGCCGGTCCACGAAGCTCTTCCAGCTCCCGCCCCACTCCAGCCCCTGCGCCTCGGCGATCTTCCCGGCCTTCGTGTATTCCGGCCCGTCGGTGATGTACTCACCCTTCGGTCCAAATACCCCAAAGTCCCACGCGATCCCGAAATTGTGATTCGAGTAACCGCCCCGAACATTCGTTACCTTCGGCCCCGGCTTCGTTCGCCCCTGGGCGTAAAGGGCATCCTGCTCTGCGTAGGAGCGGTGCCCTGAAATGATCTTCACCGGCAGCCCCGCCTCCAGGCAGGCCAGTAGCCAGCGCCGAGCGGAAGTCTGCGCCACCGGCTCCAGTGTCGCGATGTTTCGGGCGCTCCGCTCGTCGATCTCCGGCGTGGGCTTTGCCGGCGCAGGTTTCGACTCGGGCTTCGTCGGCTCGGGAATCACCGGGGTCGCCTCCTGTTTGCCGCCCCCAAAAAGTCGAATCAACCACCCAAGAATCATCGTTCAACCTCCTTCGATGCCCGCCGCCACGCGGCCCAGCCAAACGTCCGAACCGCCCGAAAGATCACCCTGCGGGAAATCCAATTCGCACCCTCGGCCTGCATGAGATCAAGGAAGAGCACATCCACCTTAGAGCGCTGCGAGAGGTCCAAAAGCCCACCGTCTGCCAGTGGATACATCCCGCCAAACTGGTAGCCCCAATCATGCACCACGGCAGCCCGAAGATAATGAGGGTCGGTTGCCGGGAAGATGCTCCAGAATGCCTTCGGCACGCTGGCAAAGTCTGTGACGAATCCTGCCGGAATCTCGACGACATGCCCGCCCACCTGCACCCGGAGCGGCGAGATTAGCCGCGCCTGCGCCTTGCGCGATGATAGGCCGAGCTGCTTGATTTCCGCCACCGTGAGCCATTCCACCCGCGCAGGGTTTAAGAACACTGCTTTCACTTGCGTTCCTCCTTCTCCATATCGGCAAGCTGCTGCTCCACGTCGCTAAGGCGACTGTCTACCCGCTGCATCCAGCGGCCAATCCACCACGCGCCACCCACAATCACCGTGCCTACAGATAAGGCACCGCCAAGGGTCAGGCGCGTATCCACACCCAGCTCCCCTGCTGCGGTAGCGAGCGCGGCAATCAGTACCGGCGTTAAATAGTAGCTCGTCATTTCGCTTTTCTCCTCTTCGGCGGTGCTGCCGCCTTTTGCATCAACTCCACCGCCTCCGCCAACAGCTCCGGGGTGTACCCGGCTCGACGAATCTTCCGCCGCAAGGCGTCTCGGCTCGCTTCCAGCCAGCCGACACTCCCGCGCCATTGCCGCCGTTTCGGGAGCGGCTCCGCCATAAACCCGGCGACCGCTTCCCATCCCTCCACGTCCGCTAAAAAAAGCTCCACTGTCACCCGTTGCAGACGCTCCGTGCTCAAGGCTGCCATGGCGGCCGCCAGCACCTCGGGGGTGCTGGCTAGCTCCAAGGCCACCTCGGCGGCACGCTCCGGCGGCAGGGCGGCCATTACCGCAGCAAGTCGCTCGGGCGAGCCCACGGCAGCCACCACCACTTGCGCTACCTGCCCGGGCGCAAGCCGCGTCACCAGCGCCGCCAATGCGGGGGGATTCCGAACAAGCTCTCCGGCGACCCTCGCCGCAGCTCCGGGAGGCATAACGGCCACCAGCGCATCGAGCTTCGCGGGATCGCCCACAAAGTCCACCAGCACCCGTGCAATCTCGCCGGGCTCCATCCGCGCCAGTGTCGCCGCAAGTAGCACAGGGTCGGGGCGCGGAGCCTCCAACACCCGGAGAAGATCAACCAACACCGGGGCAACGCCCGCCACCATGGCCGCAGGTGGCGTCACCGCCACAACCGGCGACGCATCACCCCACTCCTCTTCCGCGACCAACAGCGCGGAAGAGGCCAGCAAAGCGACCATGGCGGCAGGAAATTTCATTACGGCGCGATCTCGGCGATGATGAACGGCTCTCCTTTGCTTTGGGTCTCAACAAACGCATTGGCCCGCACAAGGTTCCCGTCGATGTTGCGCAGGCATTGAGCCACCAGCGCCGTCGCGGCATTCAGTCTCGGCCCCGCCGGAGCCGTCGCAAAGACCCCCACGGCAACCTTGAGTGCATCCACCGGTTTCCCGGCCACGGCAAGCTGCCGGGCCTTGGCCTCGGGTGTGATGCCGATCAGCTCGACCTGCGGAAGCGACACGTCACCCAACGGGGCGTCTCCAACGCCGTCCTTCTGGAACTGAATGAACGCATTCGCCCGAGCAAGATGCCCGTCCATCGCCCGCAGTGCCGAGGACACCGCATCAATTCCCGCCTGCGTCTGCCGGAAGTTGGAGAGCGTATAGAGTAGCTTCGCCCAGCGCACCAAATCCGGCGCACGCTGCGCCAGCTTCACCCGGTAAATCAATCGCACAGCATCATCGGAGTACCCGGCGACAGGCAGGGCAAGTTGGAGCGCCCCGGCTAAGTCTCCCGCATCTAGCTTTGCCTGCGCCGAGCGGGCTACTGTTGCGCCGTAGCGCGTCTTAATGGCAACGGAATGCACGGGCGGCAGCTCTGCGGAGAGGTGTTGCTCAAGCCACGCAATCTTGTCGGCGATGTTCAGTGTAGCGTCGGCCTTCCAAAGCACCGCCTGCGTCCAGAGAAGCGACGCCGAGGCCTCTCCGACCTTCCCGCCGAGGGTTGAATCAGCCAGTACGGCGTCGGCAAACCCCGGGTGCAGATCATAGAGATGCACCACCGGGCGCAAGGTCAACAGGCTGCGGGCTGCCGCAGTCACATCGCCCTCCGTTGCTCCCTCTCGCCCAAGCTCCGCCCATGCTAGCTCGACACGCTGGGGCTTCGATAAATCGGGATCGCGGTATGTTCCCGCGAACTGGTTCTGAGCAACAAGACTCCCCGCAAGCGCAATCATGCTCAAGATCGCTACGGCCACCATTGTTTTTTTCTGCTTCATAAATCCCCCTCCTGCGGCAACGCTGCGTTGTATGCTTCTGCTGTGATTTCGACAGCCTGGCCATCCGCCAGCAGCCCCGAAAGTAGTGGCGCAACCTCCGGCCACTCCAGCATCTCCGACGGCAGGGCAAGGTAAACGACATCACCGCTAGTCACGGCGGGCTCGGGCGGCAGACAAGTCTCTGCCTGTCCGTTTGGGTGGCCAAAGGCCACATCAAGTTGCGCGCGGGCAGCGTCATAGATTGGGCGCGAAGTTTGGAAAAAGCGGTGCGTCATAATCCCCCATAAAGCTGGCTGAACTTGTCCCTCCAGCCTTGAATTTGTGAGAGCGTCAGCGCCGTATTGAATACCATCATGTGGCTGGCGTGGCTCGAAGAGCAGTGGCTTG